>JBOHVJ010000344.1:0-2879 GCA_050735075.1 Binatia bacterium | reverse complement strand
GCCAAGATCCAAGACGCGGAAAACCGTCTCAGAGAAAAAGAGGAGTTTTTAGAGATCCGCAATGCAGAGCTAAAGGACCTTAAGTCCAAAATGGATCTCCTAGTCAACCGGATAACCCAGATGGAATCTGCTATCCGGCAGGCCGAGACCCCGGTAACCATTGAAGACCAAAAGGCCGGAAAGATCATCACCCTCTATCCCGAGCAAATGGCGGAGACTGCGAAAGACACTATTCCACCAGGGTTCTTTGATCGGCTGATCCTCGCTCTCACTGAAGCCATGGGACCGATGGCGTCTCTGGTTGTGCGTGACCAGATCGCTGGCCTCGGTGAATCCATGCATGCCTTCCCAAGGGGACGGCTTAAAGAACTCGTTGAGATGCTCAGCCAGGAGATCTTCGACGAGACGCTAAAGATCCGTTTCCGACGGCAAATGGCCAAGGAGATCGAAGAAAGTGCTAAGACAGATACGGCCGAACTAAGGACTCGACTCAGAGAAAGGGAGAACGTTCCCCAGACAACAGACTCTGCCCTCAAAGAGCTAGAGGAAAATCTGACCGCTAAGATCCATGATTTAGAAAACCGGCTCGGAGAAAGGGAGAACCTCTTGCAGATCCGTGATGAGGAGTTGAAGGACCTCAAGTCCAGGATGGGCTCGGAGGAGGCAGAACCAAGGGAAGGACAGGTGGAAGAAAAATCCCTTATCGAGGCCAAAGACCTAGAGATTAGAATGCTTAAAGATAGGATGTCGGCAGAGATTGAAAAGCTGAAGTCTGAGCTTAAAGAAAAGAGAATTCTTCTTGCAGCACAAGAGAGAGAGGAGTGGCGCTCTAAAGGACTGTGGAAAATATGGAAGAAAAGTTAAGGGTTCTCCCAAGGCCTGACTTCTAACGGACCCGCACAGACTGAAGCTCCATGCGAAGCTTAGAAAAACTCGCCCAAGGGTCTCAAGATTGGGGTTTTGACCCGGGGAGAAAAAGAGCGAAGAAGGACCCGCGGCCGCCCCTGTCAATCAAGAAAAAACCGACCGTCAAGAGGATGTAGAGGAAGGAATAATAATACCTAAAAACCGGATCCGTAAATAAAAGCTGCGTGGAAAATAAAAGGAAGAGAAGCGCCGCTTCGGCCAAAGAGAATGAGAGATTTGCCAGTATCGCAACCGCAAAGAGGGACTGCGCAGCAGTGAGAAGGACCTCCTCCATCTGACGGTTATCCATTTCCATAGGCTTGATCTCTCCGGCCGAGATCGCATAGACAAGCGGAAGCATTCCGATGAGCAGGGTCCATTGGTTCACCTTGGAGGAGATGAGTGTCCCAATGCTAGCCCCGGGGTTTGCCCTTAAGGCAAAAAGTATGGCCACGATAAACTCCGGGGATTCCGAGGCCAGAGGTGCCAACCATTGAACGAGGATAAACTCCTCAATCCCGAACTTTCGGCCTGTAGCTAAGAGCCCCTCGGCGAAGGGCTCTGCCGAGATAAAAATCGTGTAAGCCGAGAGAAAAAAGAGAATTATCGTAGCCGCGCGCCGGGGTTGCTCTCCCCAGTGGGCGATCATTTCCGTGGGCCCCTCGAGTTCTGGCTCTACATGAGCCGCCTTTGATGCCGCGCGAATATAGAAGGCAAAAATTGTAATCAGTACCAGGGCATCGAAAAGGTCCAATTGCTTCTTGAAAGGAATAAAAAAGGAGTAGACGGTTGCCATGCTGAGGAACAAGATTTCGATCTTATGGGAAGGTTCTAGGTTGAATGACTTTTTACGCGTCTTGCACCAATAGGTGAAGACTACGCAGGCCCACCCCACGCCAATCAATAACCGATTAGCCCCGGTCATGTTGGCTGTTGCATAGGCTGTGTATTGCGGATCTTTGCCCGCCTTCCATGCAAAGTACATGTCCACAGCATATTCCGGTAAGACAGCGATGAGGGCGAGGAATGCAAGTGCTAGTGTCTGCGGAATATCAAGCTGAGCCAGCTCGGCGGCCCAGGAAAGGATAAAGGCTGCTCCAAAGATAGCAAGGCCGGCGCTAAGAGCTTCCCACTCGGGAGATAGATGAGTGCCAGAGAGACGAAGCAAAATCCATTGGAAGCAAAGGAAAATAGATGATCCCAACCAGAGCCAATTTGCCACAGGACCTCCCGGGTGCGAAAATCAGGTAAAAATAGCGGACTATTCATATTAAAAAAATGGCTCGATTGCCAGAGGCAAAGTTAAGGGGGGGATGGTGGAGCCGAGGGGAGTCGAACCCCCGACCTCTAGAGTGCGATTCTAGCGCTCTCCCAACTGAGCTACGGCCCCATAAGACCAACGAAGGAGGCAGTGTATCCGAAACTTACTTTTCAAGTATAACCGTGCGTAGATAGTCTCTTACCTTTTCCCGAAGCTCTGGTCTTTTGAGCGCATAAGCAACGGTCGCTTGAACAAAACCAAGCTTATCACCCACATCGTATCTGTTCCCTACGAATTCATATCCGTAGACCTTTCTTTCCCGCACGAGCCGCGATAGACCATCCGTGAGCTGAATTTCCCCTCCTCTTCCAGGCGAAACTTTCTCAAGCAGAGTGAATATCTCTGGCCGCAGAATATAGCGCCCGATGATCGCCAGTTGGGAGGGGGCATTTTCTGGAGCAGGCTTTTCCACCATGTCCTGTATAGCATAAAGCCTAGATACAAGCCCTTGTCCCCTGATTACTCCGTATCTCTGGACTTCTTCTCGGGGCACCTTCATAAGGGCCACAACAGAATCCTTTTTCTCTTCGAAAACGTCCAGAAGCTGTCGCAGGCAAGGAATCTTAGCATCGATCAAGTCATCGGCCAGTAGCACGGCAAACGGCTCGTCTCCCACCAGATCACGTGCGCAAAGGACCGCATGCCCCAAACC
>JBOHVJ010000343.1:0-11539 GCA_050735075.1 Binatia bacterium | reverse complement strand
GCCCGGCTACTGGCATAACACGCTAGCCTATTTCCAGGACAATCGGGAGCTGTCGCCGGTGTGGAAGGAGCTGAGTTGGGAAGAGGGACACCATGCCGAGTTCGTTTCTCCGGCGGTCGTGAGTTCGCTGTTGCTTTCTGACGGCCGGTCGGTTTCCCACCACCAGTCTTTGGATGCCACGGTCGCATCCGTCTCGAAGTTTTCTGCTAAGGATGGTGCCAGTTGGCGCCAGACTCACGGCAAATACCACAACCTTATTCGGAACTATCTGATTCCATACTACTATCAGCCGCCCGGCGGGAACGGAACCCTCTCCAAGATCCTTGAAAAGGACCCTGCAGCGAGCGATTTCAAGCGGCTTTCTTTAATGACTCCGAGGCAGGTGGTTGACGAGCTCTTTGAGAACGACGCGGTCAAAGCTCTCGTCCTGTCTCAAATGGCGATCCCGCGCGGTGTTGGCATCGATTACCAGGGTGGTGGTGTTGAGGTCATTAAGATGATGGCCGGGGACGAGAAGCCGGAACTTGCGCGTGGCGGATCGCATTCGATCGCTCAAGTCCTGCAGCGGGCCTATGTGCGGAGGGGTGGCCAAATCCGTGCGGTGCACCACGTTGAGAAAATCCTGGTCGAGAACGGCCACGCGGTCGGCGTCAGGCTGCGCGATGGCCGAGAATGGAACGCTAAACTTGCCGTTGTCTCAAATGTCGATCCATACTCGACATTCGTCGAAATGATTGGCGAGGACAAACTTCCGAAGACATTTGTAGAACAAGTGAAGGGGATTCGACCCGATGAGTTCTCTTACTTTCAGGTGCATCTCGCCCTCAAATCCCCAGTCCGCTATGCCTTTCACGAAGCCAATGATCCAGCGGTCCGCCAGGCGATGAATGTCAATATCGGTCCGGAGAAGCCCTCTAACCTCGAAGAGATGTGGAAGGAGATCCGCGCTGGTGAGTTTCCGAGTAATCCCTGTTTCCACATCTCTTGCCCGACCCAGTTCGATCCACTTCAGGCCCCACCTGGGAAACATACCGCCACGCTCTTCATGCCGGTGCCTTTTGAACTCAAAGGAAAGAAGCCAGTGGAGTGGGTAAAGCTGAAGAACGGTTTCATGGACAAGGTTCTTAATGAATGGCGCAAGTATGCGACCAATCTTACAGATGAAAACATTCAGATGAAGGTTGCCCTGGACCCGTTTTATATCTCTGGGAGGTGGCAGAACATGCGTCGCGGATCGATCTGGGTGGCGCGGAAGATTCCTGGCCAGATGGGTGAGAACCGGCCGATCCCGTCACTTGCGCACTACCGGACACCGATTAAGCGGCTCTATCAGGTAGGAGTTGCCACACATCCCGCAGACGCGGTGATAGGGGGCTCGGGACGGAACGCCTGGCAGGTTATCAGAGAAGACCTGAATCTCGAGAATCGAGGATAGAGGATTGAGGATGGCAGTTCCTTGAGCAGTTACTTGAAGAAACAATGGCGAAAATCCTCGAATACGATGGCGTAGTGATTGGCGCTGGCCACAACGGGATGATCTGCGCAGCCTATCTGGGTAAGTGTGGCCAGAAGATCATGGTCCTGGAGAAGAACATGGAGGTCGGTGGCGGTCTGGACTCCCATGAAGACCGGAACTACCCCGGCTTCTGGCACAACATCCATTCGGTCTTCCATCGGGGCCTGATGATGCTGCCATGGTATCGGGACCTGGAATTGGAAAAGTTTGGCATTCACTACTACCGGCCAGATCCCGGCGTCGTCCATCACTTCTTGGACAAGAGCTACCTCGGCTGGTTTTCTGATGTGGATCGGACAGCGGAGACGATCCAGCAGTTCTCGAAGAAAGACGCCGTTACCTTCAAAGAGATCTGCACCCGCTGGCAGCCGGTCGTCAAGAACATCGTTTTCCCCGAGACCTACGCGGTGCCAGTGCCCATTGAAGAGAAACGGCCGCTGCTAGAGAAGATACCGGAAGGGCGTGAATACCTGAGATACTTCGACACAACTCCGGAGCAGTTCGTCCTCGAACACTTCGAACACCCGCGGGTTCAGGCCTTCATTGGTTTCCTCGGTGTCATGCGGGGCTACGAACTCAACGCTCCTAAGACAGGCTATTTGATCCCAGCCATGATCGCCTGGGGCGTGAACCCGCAACTCTGCCGCGGGACCTCGCATGCGCTGGGCGATAACCTCGCCCATATGCTGTCGCATAATGGCATCGACTATATCGAGGCGAATGGCGTCGAGCGCATCCTGGTTCAGAATGGCTGGGCCACAGGTGTTGTGCTGGAGGATGGGACCATCATCAAGGCGCGCAGGTTCGTCGCCTCGAACGTGAATCCGGTGGAGACATTCATCAAGCTCGTTGGACGGGAGAATCTCGATCCAAAGTTTGCCGAGGTGGCAGCGAATTTCCGCTTCTCCAAGACAACGCCGATCTTTGCCACCAATCTTGCCTTAAACGAGCGTCCCAAATACAGCACCGAGCAAAAACATCCAGAGGTGATCGGCTCATTCATGCACATCGTCGGTCTGGAGACTTTCGAGGATTTGCAGAATCTCTTCGAAGACTGCCGGACCGGACAGCTTCCTCGAAAACCCTTTATGAACGGGGCTACCCCTTCGTACCATGACCCGACACAGGCACCTCCTGGCAAAGCGACGGCTTTCATGTGGCAGTTGGCACCATACCACCTCTGGGGGAACCCGCTGAACTGGGACAAGGTACGGGACGAGTGGTTCGAGAAGCAGCTTGCCGTCTGGCGGAGCTACGCACCGAATCTGACTGAGGACAATATCCTGTCCAGGGATTCGGGTACGCCCCTGGACATCGAGCGTCACGACCGCAACATGTACTACGGCGACTGGATGATCGGCGAATACAGCGGAGACCAGGCGCTGGAAAACCGGCCGTTCCCGGGCTGGTCACAGTACCGGATGCCCATTAAAGGCCTCTACCTGTGTGGTTCCTCCTGCCATCCTGGAGGCAACATCACAGGCGCGCCAGGTTACAATGCGGCTGGGATCATCGCGGGAGATTTAGGGCTCGACGTGTGGTGGAAGTCTGTCGACTTCAAGGAGCATCTTGCGAGGCTTAGGTGAACAGCCGGTTGAAGAAGGGTCCGTTCATGCTTCGACATGCTCAGCACGAACGCTCGCCTGATGTAGTTTCGCAAACTTAACCGGTCACCCTGAGCCAGTCGAAGGGTGACCGAAGAGTTTCTCAACAACAGACTGCAGGTGAAAGATTGACTATGAGACTTCAGGGTAAAGTCGCTATTGTTACCGGCGGGGCGCGCAACATCGGCGCCGTTTATGCTAAGCGGCTGGCGGCGGAGGGGGCGCGTGTAGTCATCGCCGATGTTCTGGATGGAGAAGGCACGGCCAAGGCGATTCTTGACTCTGGGGGACAGGCGATGGCGTTAAGGATCGATGTCTCCAAGGAGGAAGACGTCTTGCGGATGGCCGATGAAACGGTTAAAGAATACGGTCGCATCGATATTTTGGTTAACAACGCGGCGATCTTCTTGAGCATCGAGCGCCGCTCCTTTGATCAGATCTCAGCCGAGGAATGGGATCAGGTAAGCGCGGTGAATATCAAGGGGCCTTTTCTCTGCGCCAAGGCGGTTTTTCCACAGATGAAAAAACAGAGAAGCGGCAAGATCATCAATATCTCGTCCACAACCGCAGTAGCAGGCACTCCGCTCTTCGTCCATTATGTGGCTTCTAAAGCAGCGCTCATCGGGATGACGCGGGCGCTTGCCAGGGAGATGGGCGAGTACGGGATATGCGTCAATGCCATCGCCCCTGGTCTGGTGGAGCACGAGGGACAGACTGCGCCTAAAGAGTTCACTGAGTTTCAGCTCAAGGCGAGGGCCATCAAAAGGCTTGAGACCCCGGAAGACTTAACTGGAACCCTGATCTATCTCGCCTCATCAGACAGTGACTTCGTAACAGGCCAGACTATCGTCGTGGACGGCGGCAGCATTCTTCACTGAGAGCCGACATGCCCCAAAAGCCTGAGAACTTTTGGACGGCTTTACGTTCACATAAGACTGTCCTAAATGGGTCTTTAGATGAGGAACTCGCGCTGATGCGGCGGCACGGCATGGAGCCAGCCACGCTTGCGGAGAAATGAACGTCTGTATTTGACGCAAGAGTCGGCGAGGGGTTGCTCGAGACGGACGATGAATCCAGAAATCATAGCGAAGCAGAAGAAGGTGATGGCGGAAGAGGGGCTTGATGCCCTGATTTCGATTTCGCCCGAAAATGGTGCCTATACGACGGGGATCGTCGTTCCCTCGCAACCTCTCATGCGCTGGAGGCACGCGATCACCATCGTCACAGCCGACGGCCGGGTGTCGATGATCGTTATTGACATGGAAGAGACGACGGTGAAGGCCGATGCCGACATCGAGGATATCAGGGTTTACCGTGAGTTCGTCGAAGACCCGATAGATAAGTTATGCGAGGCCCTAACTGATCTGAAGCTTGAGCGTTCAAAGCTGGGGATAGAGATGGAATATCTTCCGGGCAGGGACTACTTGACTCTTCAGCGTAAACTCCCAGAAGCAAAGATTGTGGCAGCCGACTGGCTCTTGCATAGGCTTCGTCAGGTAAAGACTCGTCAAGAGGTGGACCTACTCCGTTCGTTGAGCAGGATCACAGACAAAGCGATTGCCGACACGCTCAAAAGCGCGCGTGTTGGCGTGACCGAAAACGATTTGGCTGGAACTTTACTCAAGGGAATGTTCGCCGGCGAAGCTGAGAGTTACAAGCTCATGATCATCGCCTCTGGCGAGAGGAGCCAATACCCAAACGTAGGGCCGACGCAACGGAGGCTAGAGAAAGGGGATGTCATCAGGATGGAGATCTTCGGTGTGAAGAACGGTTATCACGCGGGCGTTTGTCGCACGGCAGTTGTCGGGGAACCCACTAAAGAGCAGGCAAAGATCTGGGCGAACCTGATCGAGTGCAAATACCTGGTTATGGATCTCATCAGGCCGGGCGCGAATTGTCGGGAGGTCTATGAAAAGTTCTTAAAGAAATTCAGCGAGCTTGGTTTTGAGCCGATTAGCTTCGTCGGCCACGGCATCGGGCTGTTCCTCCATGAAGAACCCTACCTAGGCTGTTACAGCGACAAAACGCTGGAGGAGAGAATGGTCATCGCCATTGAGCCTCTAGTTTTTATCCCCGGAAGGATGGGGTTGCAAAATAAAGACATGATCGCTGTGACCGGGAGCGGCTGCGAGCTGTTGTCGGATTACACCGTAACGGACAGTCTCATCCGAGTTGGCTGAGCATTAATGAGAATCACCAGGATCGAGACCATCCCTATCAGACTGCCCACCCGTAGGGTCCATCAATGGGCGAGCCTAACAACCTCTATCGGTGTCTACGTCATCATTAAGTTGGAAACGGATGAAGGGTTAGTTGGGTTGGGAGAGGCGCCTGTCTTAAAGGATTGGGGCGGCGACCATATGAAATACTATGGCGAGACGCCGCAGACGACGGTCCACGTCATCAACGATATTTTAGCGCCGGCGTTGCTGGGGAAGGATCCCTATCAGATCGCAGCGGTGCATTCTTTAATGGATAGGGCGATTAAGGGATATCCATATTGTAAGGCAGCGATCGACATGGCGCTTTATGACGTTATTGGCAAGGCGCTTAGCATTCCCGCATATCAGCTCCTGGGAGGCTGCTTCCGTCAGCGGGTGACCGTAGCGCACAGCATCGGTCTGATGGAGATCGACAAAGCCGTAGAAGAAGCGCTGCAGTTGAAAGAGGAGGGAATAAAAGCTATCAAGCTGAAAGGGGGCGAAGAGCCGAAGCGGGACGTAGGGCTTGTAAAGCAGGTCAGGAAGGCAGTGGGGGCAGATATCCAGATCGCCGTGGATGCAAACCAGGGCTATCCCACACCTAAAGTTGCTGTTGAAACAATAAAGGCGATGGAAGAGTACGGCATTCGTTACTTGGAGCAGCCAGTGGAAGGTATCAATGCCATGGCTGAGGTGGCCCAAAGTGTCGATACTCCGATTATGGCAGATGAGAGCGCCTGGACCCCCCAGGACGTGATGGAGATCATCCGCAAAAAGGCTGCCGAGATCATTTCTCTCTATACGACAAAGCCGGGCGGTCTCTTTAAGGCAAAAAAAGTGGCGGCTGTGGCAGAGGCGGCAGGTCTTCAGTGCAATGTCAATGGCTCCGTGGAAACAGGGGTGGGAAACGGTGCCAATCTTCATCTGGCTGCCTCGACTGGCGTGGCTTCGCTGCCGTGCGTAATACCGGTTTCGACGCCCAAGGGAAAAGGGAAGGGAGGGATTGCCGGCATCTACTATCAGGACGATATCATCGTGGAGCCGTTTGAATACGTCGATGGCGATATCGTTGTCTCATCTAAACCTGGACTTGGGATCGTTTTGGACGAGGAGAAGGTGAAGTTCTATCGGGCTGACTAAAAGATAGAGACAGAGAGAGGCTGTGGGGGCTCTGTCTCTATCTGTCTGATCTGTTTTATGGCAATTCATAAGATTGCAATCTTGGGAGCAGGTAATGGCGGCTGCGCGGCTGCGGCAGATCTGACTCTCAGAGGCTATGAAGTTCGCCTTTACTCGCGCTCCCAAGCCACCCTTGACCCTATTCTTCAACGAAGTGGCATTGAGATCTTAGAGGCAGGCAGACAAAGCTTTGCAAAACCGCATCGAGTAACTTCAAACATGGCTGAAGCGGTTGCCGACGCCGACCTTATCATGATTGCGGCGCCTTCTATTGCTCACGAGTATTTTGCTAAAAGCCTAGCGCCAAGCCTAAGGGATGGACAGATAGTTTTTCTCAATCCTGGTCACACCGGTGGTTCGTTGCACGTCGCATCTGTTTTAAGAGATTGCGGCCTTAAAGCAAAAATCCGGATTTGCGAAACCGTGACCCTGACCTATATCTGCCGTTTAGTTGGACCTGCTAGGGTGGAGATCTACCGGAGGACCATCCATCTGCGTTGCGCCGCTTTTCCTGGAAAATTCACCTCTGAACTGGTTCAAGAGATTGGGAGGATTTATCCAAACATTGTCCCGGCTGAAAATGTTCTGGAGACAGGTTTGTCAAACATCAATGCCATCATGCATCCCGCAGGAATGATCGGAAACGCGGGATGGATAGAAAAAACAGGCGGTGAGTTCTGTTTTTACAGTGAAGGGATTACTCCGGCCATCGCGAGTCTTATCGGCGCTGTTGATCGCGAAAGGCTTAACATTGTCAAACAATTAGGACTTAATCCTCTTAGTTTTGTTGAGATCTTCCATCAGGCAGGGCTGGCTTCGGACTTCGCCCGTTCAAGTGGATCGGTTTACCAAGCGATCAAGGAAAGCGCCCCGAACCGAACCATCAAATCGCCTGCTAGCCTAAATCACCGTTATCTCAACGAAGACGTGGGCTATGGTCTCGTGTCGATGGCTGAGATTGGTCGATTGGCAAAGGTTAAGACGCCGGTCATCGATGCGCTCATTACACTCGCATCGGAGGTGAATCAAGTCGATTACCGGAGCGAGGGGCTGACGCTGGAAAAAATGGCTCTGGCGGCGGTCAAGCTCGAAGAGCTAAGAACTCTTCTGCGCGAGGGCTTTTAACTCGAGGATGACGGATGAACGATGAACAAGGGGAATGCCATGCGATTGGGACTCTGCTTTGATGGCTTCTATTCAATCAACGAAATGGTCGAATTGGCGCGGCTCGCAGATGATGTCGGCATGGAATCGATCTGGATGTCCGACCATCTCTGCTTTCGTGATTCCCTGACATCTGCGATGGCTTTTCTTACGATGACAAAAAGAATAGCAGTGGGGCCTGCGCCCTTGAGTCCTTACTCAAGGCATCCCATCATCTCCGCAATGGCCCTTGCTACTATGGAAGAGATGGCTCCGGGCAGAGTCGTGGCAACAGCGGGAACAGGGAACGCCACAGCCCTGGAAGAGGTTGGAATCAAGGTAACCCGGCCCCTGAAGACGATGCGTGAATACATGCAAGTCTTGCGCAGTCTTCTCAGCGGCGAGACGGTTAACTTTCATGGAGAGATCTTCAACATCAACGGGGCTACGATGGGTTTTAAGCCTGGATCGCCCATCAGCATCTACATGACCGCGGTGAAACCCAAGATGCTGCGTCTCGCCGGCGAGATCGGTGATGGCGTGCTCCTCTCAGCCGGCTGCGCGCCGAAATATATCGCCCAGTGCGCGGAAGAGATCAAAAAGGGAGCAGAGCGGGGAGGAAAATCACTGGCAGAAAGAGATGTCGCAGGCTTCATCACCACCTCCGTGTCAGAAAATGCCAGAGAGGCTATCGAGGCCAGTAAGAGCTTCTTGGCCTACATCTTTCGCAACAAGCACCACGCAGAGAATATCCGGCTGGGGGGCGGGAAGGTAGATCAGGAGAGTCTAGCTGCGGCGATTGGAAAGCGAGATTGGGAAGGGGCGAAAAAATTGATCAGTGACGAGGTTATCTTTGCCCACTCGATTACGGGAACCCCGTTGGAATGTCTCAAGCGCTTGGAGGATTTCATCAAAGGTGGTCTTAATCTTCCCATCCTCCTTCCTATGGGGACGCAGCAGGCGAGGAAAAAGGTCGTGGAGATGGCGCGGGAGTTTTAGTTCGAGGTTTTGCGCTATTATGAGGCCTGAAGAGATCAGAAGATTCATCGAGGAAAACCTCCGTTATGAAGAGGTAAAACAGCTCCTTGTTAAACTGGTTCAGACCCCCAGCCCGCAAACGGATTTGCTTGAGGAAGAACCTAATGTTCTAGCTTTGATCAGGGAGGTAGTACGACCGGAGCTTAAGAAGGCTGGGATCTCTCCCGTCATTGATGACAAGGGAAACCTCATTGCCTCCCTGAAGGGGAACGGTGGAGGCAAACGGCTCCTGCTCGTCGCCTATGCTATGAACGCCGCGCCTAGTACCATGCAGAATCCCTATTCCGGCGCGCTTGTTGATGGTGCGTCTTACGGAGTGCAGGGTGAGTGTGTCTGGGGAAGAGGTGCTTGCGAGCAAAAGGGGAGCCTTGGGCGATGATGGCTGCGGTAAAGCTTGTTGCCGACGTCAAAGCAGAGTTGCCAGCGGCTCTCTATTTTGTCACCAGCACTGCCGGCGAGACCGGGCGCCACGATTCTCTTGCCCATGTCCTGGAGCGCGGCAACGTTCAAGCCGATTGGGGGATTATAGACGGTCCCCCGGAAATACAGCTTGGTAACAAAGGCCGCGTGGATATTCTTGTGACTGTCAAGGGTAAGCAGTCCCATAGCAGCAGGCCTTGGGAGGGGCTCAACGCCATCGACGGAGCGGTCAAGGTTTTAGAGAGGCTGAAGCCTCTGATGCCATTTCCCTCGGATAGGGCGCATCCTGAGCTTGGCAAGGTTTCTTTGACAACTACTTCCATCGAGAGCTTCCCCAAGGCCACGCACACGATCCAGAGCGAATGTCGAATGGTCTTCGACCGGAGGCTGCTTCCGGGCGATGATCCAGACGAGGCCATTAGACAGTTAGAGAAGGCTATTGGCACTGTCGAGCCGTTCAGTGTGGAAGTGAAAGGGAAAGACTTTATGTATCCTAGTGAGGTTTCGAAGGATGCCGATGTGGTGAAGTCCCTGAGTCAAGCCATCCGCGTCATGCTGGGCCGGGAACCCCAATATAGTTACTCCACGGCTGCGAATGACACGGGCTTGCTCAATGTCAAAGGCATTAAAGGGATCAACTACGGCTCACGAGACATTCGCTTTCAGCACACCGACCACGATCTGGTCTCGGTCAACAGCGTCTTTGAGGCGGCCAAGGTCTTTGCCTTTATGGCTTTGCATCGCTGAGATGTTCGCTCATTTGTTCAACTGCTCAATCTCACAGCACCGACTCTTAGGATTGATTAGGATGCGATCCCTGAACGAAGTGCCTCTTGAACCAAGGTAATGTCGTTCCGTGTTCTTTGCTATTTACTCCGCTCAAACCACGCATCCTCTCGATGAACGTAGCCTCGAATGGCTCTGTCCTCCACGGAGCGCACTTGTAGGTAGCCTCCTCCTACCACGCCAACTACTCTCACCCGCATGGGGGGTTCGAGAGTGGTGATGAGATCGGAATCTGCCCGTGGCTTGCTGTGCAGGGGGGAGGGTTTGACCACCCTATACATCCCTAAAGATATTCTTTCCTCTTGACCTTCTACAGGCTGATCTTTAGGGGAGGGTTGATCGGATTTCGGCACAATCAGCCCCAACTGAGGCGGTTCACGTTTGCTCCTAAGCGCCGCGGCGCTCTTCTCAGATATAATGATAGAAGCAGCATCTATTCCTTCCCCTGACAGTCTTGCTGGTTTGGCGACTCTCTTATGCTCCTCATCGGAGGCAAGACGCCCCTCCACAGCAGATTGTGGATAGGGCCGCTCCTTTTCCAGTGCGGTAGTTCTTTCTTCTTCTGGGGGTGTCTTCAACGCCTTCCAGTCTTTTCGATCATTAAAGACCCCAAGGATTTCGAAATGTTCCCCGATTATCCCCACAAAGTTTCCTATCCTTTGGCGCAGATCGGACAGCTCATTCTCGGTTGGCTCTGAGTAGATCGCTATGCTGCCTTCAAACATGAGGAGCAGCAGCAAAACTCCAATCCCAACCCACGCTAGTCGCCAAGGCTGGTACTGTAGAGACTTTTCCTCCACCGCCCGCCAGGCCCCCTCATTCCCGTTTGTTGCCGTTACCTGGATCGCCAGCGCTTCCACTTTGATAGCCCTGTGCTGTTCTTTCACCCGCAGATCATCAGCGACCTCCTCGATCATTTCGGCTGATACCGTTCTCTGGGAGGTCCCATAGGCATTCAGCAGGGCATTATCACAGACGATGTTGATGAGCCGGGGAATGCCCTTGGAGTAGAAGGCGATCCGCTTGACGGCATCAGGATTAAAAAGACGCTCACCTTCATAACCGACCGCCTGAAGTCGAAAGTCAATGAAGGGGCCTACTTCCTGGTCGCCGAGACGGGCAAGCCGGCACTGAAGGGCAACGCGCTGTTTAAGCTGGCGCAGTTGAGGCTGAGCGAGCTTTAGTTCAAGCTCCGGTTGACCCATCAGTACGATCTGCAGCAGCTTCTCCTTATCGGTCTCCAGATTAGAGAGCAGCCGTAGCCCTTCGAGCGCCTCATCGCTTAAGTTTTGGGCCTCGTCGATAAGTAGGGCCACGGTGTGACCTTTTTGGAGCTGGTCGATTAGATAGTCGTTGAGTTGCTGAAGCATCGTCAGCCTGCTCTTCCCGTCACTGGCTAAGCCCAAGTCGTGCAGGATGAGTTCAAGCAGTTCAGGGAAACTCAATTGGGTATTGAAGATAAAGACCGAGTGGGTGGTCGCCTGGAGGTTGCGCATCAGCTTGCGCAGAAGCGTCGACTTACCTGTGCCGACCTCCCCGGTAATGACGATGAAACCCTTTTTGGCCTCGATGCCATAAAGAAGGGCAGAGAGGGCCTCCTGGTAGAGGGGGTTGGTGTAGAAGAAGCGGGGGTCCGGCGTGACGCTAAATGG
>JBOHVJ010000342.1:0-2662 GCA_050735075.1 Binatia bacterium | reverse complement strand
TCCTGAGCCGAAGCTCCAACGGGTCCATTCCCAGCTCCTTAGCGATCAGGTCCGTATGAGATTCTACGGCAAAGACCACTTGGGGCTGACCCGGCGCGCGATAGTACCCGCAGGGGACGCTATTGGTATAAACCCCATAGGAGCGAATCGTATAATTTGGAATCCGGTAGACGCCCATGGAATGAGTGGCTCCGCCGAGATTGGGCACCTCTCCGGGTTTAAAGGCCGCATAAGCGCCACTGTCAAAAATCACCTCTGCCTCACGGGCAATAAGCCTGCCGTCTCTTTTAACCCCTGTCTTAAGCCTCACAATCGAAGGGTGGCGCGGATCGCCAGCCATTAACTCTTCTGCATAAGTCATGACCATCTTCACTGGACGCCTGGTTACTCTTGCCAGGTAATAACAGACCGGAATGTCCATGGAGGAGCCTTTGCCGCCAAAGTCGCCTCCCACGGCAATGATATGAACGCGGATTCGCTCCTTGGGAATATTCAACTGCTGGGAGAGATGCTCTTTGAGGCGGAAAGGGGACTTGCAGGAAGCCCAGATCTCAATGCGCTCGGAGTCATCAACCGCCACCACTGCCGAGTGCGGTTCAATATAGACCTGATGGGCCGGTTGGGTGCGAAAGGTATGTTCCAAAACCACCTCCGCTTCTTTAAACCCCGAGCTCAGGTCGCCTGCCGACCAACTCTGTAAAGCGAAAACATTGGGCATGTTCTCCGGGGTCTGATGATGCCCCTTATAAGAACTCAGCTCTTCATGGATGAGGATAGCGTTCGGTTCCATCGCCTTTTTGGGATCAAAGACCGCTGGCAATTCCTCGTAATCGACCTGGATAAGAGAGAGGGCCTCTTCCGCTGCGCTCATCTCCTCGGCTGCAACCGCGGCTACTTTCTCCCCCACAAAGCGGACCTTGCCCTGAGCCAGAATAGGGATGTCCTGAAGGCTAAGGCCCACACGAAAGGGAGCTACATTCTCACCGGTAATCACGGCAAGAACCCCCTTCACCTTTCTTGCCTTTGTGGCATCCACTCGTAATATCCTCGCATGTGGGAGAGGGCTGCGCAGGGACTTTCCCCAGATCATCCTGGGAAGCCGAACATCGGCCGTATAAACGGTCTTGCCCCCGACTTTCTCCGGGCCTTCGATTCTCCCCATCGGACGTCCTACAATATTGAGTTTCATTCTTCCCCCTCCCTTACTGATACAAACATCTTTACAAGCCCATTGCCCATGGCCCGAGGGCTTTCTTCTCCGATAAAGTAACGCTACCTATGTAATAGATCTCAATCGATTTATACAACAAATTTTCTTAAGCGATAACTTGCATAGTCTACTACCATGACCAGAACAATCAGGACAATCACGATAGCCGATGCCTCCTGGTACTGAAAAGTCCTGAAGCTAGTATTCATCAGATAGCCGATGCCGCCGGCTCCGATCAGGCCCAAGACGGATGCGGCTCGGATATTGGTCTCCAAACGGTAAAGCGTAAAAGAGATCAAATCGGGCAATACCTGTGGCAGCACAGCGAAGGTGAGGATCTGAGTGTAACTAGCGCCTGTGGCGCGGATCGCCTCTACCACTCCTTCGTCGATGTTCTCCACTGACTCTGAAAGGAGCTTTCCCAACACTGTAGTCGTATGGATGAAGAGGGCAAGGGTCCCAGCGAAGGCGCCAAGACCGACCGCAGCGACAAAAAGGAGTCCAAGGGCAAGGTCAGGAATCGTGCGAAAGAAATTCAGGACGATACGTGTGGCGTGATAGACAGAGGGATGCGGCGTGGTGTTCCGCGCCGCGAGAAACCCAATCGGAAACGCCGCTAGGATAGCCAAAAAAGTGCCTGCTAACGCCATCTGGACCGTCTCAATGGTCGCGCCGACAATCGTCTGGGGAAAGGTGTTATCCCACCACCGCTGTTTGATCCTTGCCTGTCCCTCAGGGACGGGAAGGGGAAGCAGTAACGTGGTGAGCGAGAGACCTTCAGGTAGAAAATAGCTCTTAGCATCGGTGACCTTGGAGAAATCGGGCGGCAGCATTCGGCCAAGGGTGATAGCGATCTGAGGTATCCCTTCAATCAGCTCCCCGGGCCTGATCTTGGCGCCCTCAAAGCCCCACCAAAGAACCAACCAAAAAACCGCGAGCAACACGAAGAAACGTGTCCCCTTTTTTGGGGCAGGCGGCGCTTCGCGGAAGATATCCATTTCCTTTGCTTCAGAATGCTCTGCCACGTTTTTTCCCTCCTGAATTCCTTCTTTAACTGACTTCATGGTTTTTATCATCTTCGAAACCCCCTTTGCCAGAAAAAAATGTCGAAAAGAGATTTTCGGATTAGGGTTTAGGAAGCAGCAAAAATTAAGGGGGAGACTTGGACGCGGTGGGGCCCTGCCCTCAGCGGGAGCCGATGGGCCGCTACTTCTCTGCCCCAAGGAACTCAACCTGGTACGTCTATCCTCTTTGAGTTAGTATCGGACGTCTCCTGGCTTCGAGCAGGACCCCACCGCTTGGGGGTTGGGGAGGTTCGAGGGAGGCAAGACCGGCGTCCGTGGGCACAGGGACGTGGAGGTTGATGGCAGGCCAGCCCTTCGGGATTGCAAATAATTGCAAATCTGAGATCTGCAATCTGCGATTCCGAGCATAGCGAGGACTGGGGTGGCC
>JBOHVJ010000341.1:0-7005 GCA_050735075.1 Binatia bacterium | reverse complement strand
GATCTCGGCGGAGGAGGTGAATATGCGCTGTCGTATCACCTGCCTCTCCTCAGACAGGCGAATGCCTTCTTGCTGTTATCTGAATATTCCAGGAGATTGTGGGAACGCGCACCTTTGGAGTCCCGTCCGGAGAGTTTGAAGGTAATCTACGGAGGAGTCGATACCGAGAAGTTCTCTCCGGGCAACGGCAAGAAATCCAAAACAGTTCTTTTTGTAGGACGGCTTCTTCCTCACAAGGGAATCGATTATTTGATAGACGCTATTGAGGGGAAGTTGTCGCTTAATGTGGTGGGACGGATTTATCACGAAGGGTACTTCGAACTGCTGGAGGCGAAAGCCAAAGGTAAGGATGTGAAATTTCACACGGAACTAGATGACGGCGAGTTAGTGCAAAAATACCGGGAGGCTTTAGTGACCGTGCTCCCCTCGGTCTATGGGAACTGTTACGGCGACTATACTGTTGTCCCCGAACTGTTAGGACTAGTGGCTCTGGAGTCGATGGCCTGCGGTACACCTGTAATTCTTACGGACGTAGGATCGCTTTCGGAAATTGTCGAGGACGGTGCTACGGGTTTCCTTGTCCCACCGAATAACCCATCAGCCATTCGAGAGAAGATTGACTACTTGCATGCAAACCCCAACGTCGCTGCGAAGATGGGAGAACGAGGTAGGGAAATGGTCCTAAAGCGGTTTACCTGGGATGTCGTGGCCGACCGTTGTCTGAGGTCCTACGGTTATTGAAGTGATTCTTGGGATTTACCATCCGGCCCAGGGAGTAGGGCACGATACGGGGGTCGCGTTGATCACAGAAGATGGGAAAGTTCTGGCCGCCCACTCCGAAGAGCGCTTCTCTCGGGTGAAGATGGACGGTGGCTTTCCCTTCCGTGCCTTTGAGGCGCTTCAGCGGATTATTCACTTTACTTCCAGGGATCTCTCTTGTGTGGCTGTACCGTTCCTGTCTTTGGGCGATAAGGCTCGAGAAGGCTCACGCTTTTTCTTCTCCTCGCTGAAAGATCCGGAAATAGGTTTTCGCCAGGTTCGAAACCGGCTCAATCAGGATCAGTTCCAGAAAGGAATGGCTGCTATCGGAGCGTATGACTATGTTGACGAATACATTGAGAAGCTGAGAGAGATCCATGCCGGGGACGGCCACCCAAACCTTACTGACTGGAGGGAGTTTCTACGGTATTGTGGCCTTGATTCGGTCCCGCTGGTTCAGGTTGATCATCATCTGGCCCACGCGGCAGGTGCTTACTATACGAGTGGTTGGGACGAGGCTCTTGTCATCACCTGTGACGGCATCGGCGCCTTGAAAAGCGGTATCGTGGCTGTGGGGAGGCACGGCCAAATCGAGGTCATTTCCCGGACTTTCTATCCGCACTCTCCCGGAGGATTTTGGGAGGCGATCACTGCCATATGTGGTTTCCACCACATGAAGCATGGCGGAAAGATTACCGGACTTGCCGCCTACGGAGACCCGGAGGCGGCGTGCTATCCGGTCATGGAGGAAGCGCTGAGTTTGAACGGGCTAACGATTCGCAGCGCCGTTGAACCGGTAGGCATGGCGCGCCAACTTGAAAGCTTTTCCCGGGAAGATATTGCAGCGACAGCCCAAAGGAGATTGGAGGAGGTAGTGACGGGGCTTGTTCGCCAGGCCATAAGCAAGACCGGTCTTCATCGGATTGCGCTGGCCGGTGGCGTCTTCGCCAACGTCAAGCTCAATCAAAAAATTGCCGAGATGGAGGAGATCGAAGAGATCTATATCTACCCCGCAATGGGCGACGAAGGGCTGGGGCTGGGAGCCGCCCTCTATGCTGCGGCAAAGCGACAACATCTGGACCCATTTCGGCTGAAAGAAATTTATTTGGGTCCTGAGTACAGCGATTGTGAGATTGAGACCGCGCTCAAGGGAGAGGGGATATCTTACAGGCTTTATGCAGAGTCAGAGCTTACCGAGAAGGTAGCTGATCTGCTCGCCCAAGGGAGCGTTGTAGGTCTCTATAGGGGTCGAATGGAGTTTGGTCCACGGGCCCTCGGCCACCGTACGATCCTCTATCAGACTACTGACCCCAAAGTTAACGTCTGGCTCAACGAGCGACTGGCCCGCTCTGAGTTCATGCCTTTTGCGCCGGTGACGTTAGAGGAGCACGCCTCACAGTGCTACGAAGGAATTGCATCACGTTGTTATGGGGCTCGGTTCATGACCAGTACCTGTGACTGCACAGACTGGATGAAGCACGCTTCACCAGGAGTTGTTCACCTGGATGGGACGGCGCGGCCGCAGCTCATCAGCAAGGAAGCTGAGCCCTTCTATTATGACATCCTTTGCCATTACTACAGGAAAACGGGTGTCCCTTCACTCATCAACACGAGCTTTAACATGCACGAGGAACCGATGGTTTGCACTCCTCACGATGCGGTCCAGGCGTTCCGGCAGGCAAACCTAGATGCCCTCGTCATTGGGCCGTTTCTAGTCTACACCATGACTCCTGATTGAATTTTCCAGATGACAATAGGACGTTACTTGTAAATCCTTCTAGCTGATGGATGACCGATGGGTTTTCAGGGAGGACTTAAGCTGCAACGCTTGTTGGATCGTTATGTAAGCCCGCCTTTATCGCGGATCTTCTGGAAGTTCCAGCTTGCCCAGGATGAGTTTCCCGGCATCATCGGACTGGAAGTCACCAGTATTTGTAACCTGAAGTGTCCCATGTGCCCTCGTACATTCTCTTCTCGAAAGTTTGGACATATGTCTTTGAGTTTGTTCCGACGACTCATCGATGAGATCGCGCCTTACGATGCGCGCGGGATGGTCGAGCAGGTAGCGCTCCAGGGATACGGAGAAATCTTCCTTCACCCGAACTGGTTCGAGATAGTGGAGTACGCCAACCAAAAAATCAAGAAAGCGCATATACGACTGGACACAAATGGGACTTTGATGCGACCGCCCGTCATCGAGAGACTCTTTCAGAGCCATCAGCGAACGCTAATCATCTCCGTGGATGCCGTTGATGAGGAGAGTTACGAATTTTTACGCGCGGGCGGAAAGTTCCAACAGACAGTAGAGAATGTGAGACATTTCATCGAAATACGCCGGAAAGAACCGGATCGCGGCCCGACGGTCTCTATTCAGGTCATCGAATCCGATTACACGCGCTGCTATCTGCCAGAGTTCAAGGCTTTCTGGCAAGAACAAATCAAGGACGCTCCCCGCATCTACATCTCGGTCATCTCCTTCCACAACTTCGCTGGACAAATTGCTAATGGCCTCTTCCAAAAGACTACTAACAAGGGTCTCCATGTTAACCTACCTTGTTACCGTTTGACTTATGAAGCCGATATTTTCTCCGACGGCGTCACTAGCGTGTGCTGCGTGGACAGTGAACGGCAGATCGTCATCGGCAATGCCGATCGGCAATCCATATGGGAAATGTGGCATGGGCCTCAAGCTCGTCATTATCGTGAATCCATGAGGAAGGCTCAATATGGCCCTCTGCCTTTGTGCCAGACATGTCCACATTCTCAAAAGTTTCTGAAAAGCTATACCGATGCAACGCGGTTTCGCCAAGCTGTGTCTTATCTGATGCAAATGAGGCAGCGGTTCGTTCGGAAGCGTCTCATGGCTGAATCGTAATTGATCACCGCACACGATGGATGCCAGCATCATCATCGTGAGTTATAACACGCGGGACTTGACGCTTTCCTGTCTTGCCTCCGTGATCAAACACACGGTGGGCTTATCTTACGAGGTTGTCGTTGTTGACAACGCGTCGTCCGATGGTTCAGCGGAAGCGATTGAGCAACAATTCCCCTCAGTGCGAGTTTATCGGAGCCCCCAAAACCTGGGATTTGCTGGGGGCGTTAGTCGTGCCGTGTCCTACTGTAGTGGAGAGTTCCTCTTTCTGTTTAACAGCGATGCCTATCTTCAAGACAACGCCTTTAACGCGATGATTACCTACGTGCGCCAGAACTCGCATGTTGGGGCGTTAGGCTGTCGCGTGACCAGCGTGAACGGATCACATCAACCGACGGCAGGACGCTTCCCTTCCCTCTGGCTCGATTTTTCTGATCATGTCCTTCGCCCGTTGGCGTTTCTGCCGGCACGCTGGCGACAAAATTGCATCCATGCCGATGATTTTCAACAGCCTGTCTCCGTCGATTGGTTGGCTGGAAGCTGTGTGCTTCTCCGTCGTCAAGCGCTGGAAGAGGTCGGGGGAATGGATGAACAGTTTTTCCTTGGCGACGAAGATATTGATTTAGGGTATCGACTCAAGAGAGCCGGCTGGCAGGTCGTTTACTTTCCCGCCGTGGGTGTGGTTCACCTGGGAGGACGGAGTAAAGAGTTCAATCCGCGGTCAGCTTATTATTTTTTCCTCGGACGCTACCGTTTCTATCAAAAGCACTACTCGAACCGATACGCTCAACTCTTCCGGAGCTTGCTGCTGTTTTCATACGGTCTTAGATGGTTTGGTACTTGGGTCACTTTTGCTGCGAAAAATCGGGAGTTCAGGCAGGCTAGGAGGCGCTACACCCAGTATTGGAGAGACGTCTCGCAATGGCCGTGGCTCAACTAAGCACAACCTCGTCGCTGGAGGAAGTCCCTTGCCTGATTTGCGGGGAGTCAGAAGCAGATGAGCTTCTTCTGGGACAGGATGAATTTTATGGAATCCCTGGCCAATTTAGGGTGATGTGTTGCCCGCGATGCGATTTGGGCTACATCAGTCCGCGTCCACATTTTGAGGAAATCCTGCAATATTATCCTTCGGACTATTACTCTTTTGCTCCTTCAGATGGGCTGCCGTCAGTGGCCTCGCAGGCAAATCATTGGCAGAAGACCTATCTGGCACACCGCGGCTATCCAACACATATCCGACTGAAAGCCTGGACAAGTGTGGAGCTGTGGATGTATCGGGTTTTTCGTGGAGAGAAACTGGGCGTTGCGTTCCGGCCGATCCCTCGATGGCAAGCTGGAGGGAGGCTGCTCGATGTCGGGTGTGGCGCAGGGTTTTACCTGTCCGAGTTGAAGAAACTTGGATGGGATGTGTACGGGGTAGAGATATCACCGCAGGCGTGTGCGGCGGCCGAGTCGTCATATGGCGTTCCCACCTTTTGTGGCTCTCTAGAGACGGCGCCGTTTCCTCCGGCGTCATTTGATGTCATCACGCTGTGGGAGGCACTGGAGCATTTACCAAATCCACAGGAGACCTTAGAACGGGCGTACCAACTCCTGCGCCCGAATGGATACATTCTGGGCAGTGTTCCCAATCGTCACAGCGTGTATACCGACCTCTTTGGCCCGGCGTACTATGCCTGGGAATTACCCCGGCATCTTTATCACTTTTCCAGGAAGAGTTTTGTGTTGTTGGCGCAGAAGGTTGGTTTCCGATCCGTTCGAATCCGCACCTTCACTGTCGGGGCGAGTATTCTGATCTTGAGCTTGGGCATCCGAAAAAATCGTCGTTTGGGTCAGAGAGGGCTTCCAACGAACTTTTGGGACGGAAAAACCTTATGGCTGCGTTTGCTCAGTTGGATGCTAAAACCCGGGCATGCTTTGGTCGACCGGATGGGGCTCGGAATTCATATTGAATTTGAGGCGAAAAAATGAAAGGCGCGTTGGTGATTTGTCCTGCCAGTCCGGGGACATTCAATGGAGTCGGAGATTATTCCTACTGGCTCGCTAGCGCCTTACGATCTCATCTGCCGGCATTTCTGGTCAACACTCAAAACGGTGCCCAAGAGGCCGGGACGAAATCAATGGTTTCACAGCGCGTCTGTTTAGTCCGAGGATGGTATGAGTTATGGCGGTCAAGACACGCTTCTCCTTTTGGCGAGAGTGAGGCGCTCCTGTTGCAGTACGTTCCTCAAATGTATTTCCCTGCCAGGGACTTGGGCTGGCTCTTCCTATGGCTGGCTCATGCTAGGCTCCGACAAGGAAAAAAGCTTGTTGTCACCGTCCATGAGTACGACGTATCCTGGCGGCTTTCGCTGAAACGGATTGTCGCTCGGATGGTGCTTAATCTTCTGATGATGGTGCTGGCGTTCTTTTCTGACGTGATCGTCGTAACCCACGGGGCTTATCTTCGGAAACTGCGCCGCATCCTCTTCTGGAAAAGAGACAACATCTACGTCATTCCTGTGGGGAGCAATATACCTTTGTCAGTGGTCAGTAGTCCGTTGCCAGTTATCAGTTGGAAGGGGGAAGGGGCAAGCGACAACAGTCGGCGAGTAGAAAGAGGTCAACATCCTACCTTTCTGACCATTTTTGGTCAGCCTGCTGGTATGGATCATCGGTTGTTATCTTCCGTGGGGACGTGGATTGTTAATCAGCGCCTTCCTTTACGGATTCGTTGGATCGGTCGATCTCGGGACGAAATTTTGGACCTATGGTGTCGGCGGTGTGGATTTCCAGCGGATCTCTTGGAGATATGGAATGGAGAGCCGGCCGGGAGTGTCTCTCGGCTCCTTCAAACCAGCGCGCTCTTTCTAGCACCTCTGGTTGATGGAGTTTCGACTCGTCGAACAACGGTTATTGCGGCGCTTGCTCACGGGCTGCCGATTGTGGGGACCGATGGACCGTGTACGGATCCCCTATTCCGCGAAGACGGGAGTATCCTTCTTAGCGCATGTGGAGATGGGGAAGCGTTTGTAAAGAATGTCGATCTCTTGTTCAAGGATGAGCCGCGACGCAAATTGATGGGGCGAGCGGCTCGAGATCTCTTCACAGGATTCTTTACCTGGGAACGAATTGCTGGGGAATATTGGCAGCTTCTGAGGGCGCAAGCGTCCAAAGATGAGGTTGTAAAGGGTGCTTAACCGGGAAACGAGGAAAAACGTTAGACTCAACTATGAAGAGAATTAGTGGGTTTTTACTAGCTCTGGTGAACCGGTTTAATCGGCAGCGGAATGAGTGGCTTTTGGTGATTGCATTTATCCTGACGCTCCCTCTCGTAAACCCTTATATCCGCGGCGACGGGAACTGATATTACGCCTATGTGCGCTCTTCGG
>JBOHVJ010000340.1:0-4071 GCA_050735075.1 Binatia bacterium | reverse complement strand
ATTGAGAAACCGGATGAAATAAATTTCATTCTGGGCCAGAGCCACTTTATCAAGACCGTTGAAGACATTCACGAGGCCATGGTCCAGTCCGTGCCGGGCATCAAGTTTGGTCTCGCTTTTTGTGAATCTTCAGGTGCCATGCTTGTACGCTGGACAGGGACTGACGACGAGATGATCGAGTTGTCCAAACGCAATGCACTGGCTCTCTCAGCCGGGCACAGTTTCATCCTGTTCTTAGGACGCGGTTTTTTCCCCGTCAATGTGCTCAACACCCTGAAGATGGTGCCTGAAGTTTGCCGTATCTTTTGTGCCACCGCTAACCCGGCAGAGGTCATCATCGCAGAGACCGAGCAGGGCCGGGGCATCATGGGGGTGGTTGATGGTGGAAAAACCAAAGGAGTCGAGGGGGACGACGGTATTGCGTGGCGCAAAGACCTTTTGCGGAAGATCGGCTACAAGCTGTGAGAGCCGGATAAGAGTTGGCGGATCTTGTAGATGATGCAACCCTTGCTCCAAAGGAGTACAATTCTTAGAGAAGTCTTCGGCTCGCCCGAAGTCTGGTGGAGACGGTAGTTATGGCTACCTTGCGAGACATTGTTTACGAAAAAGTTTGTGAGGGCGAACTTTACGAGAAGCTTGATGGTAACCGGGTGCGCTGCTTCGCCTGCGGGCATTGTTGCCCCATTCCAGATGGCCGGCCTGGTGTTTGCAAAGTTCGATACAACCAGGGAGGCACACTGTATGTGCCTTGGGGCTACGTTGGGGGTGTGCAATGCGATCCCATAGAGAAAAAACCGTTCCTTCACGCCTATCCCGGCGCGTTGGCTTACAGCTTTGGAATGCTCGGCTGTGATCTGCACTGCGGCTATTGCCAGAATTGGGTAACCTCCCAGGCCCTCCGCGATCCCGCCGCCGTTGTCCCGCCGTTGCAAATCACACCGCAGGGACTGGTTTGTGAGGCCCTCCGTCACGGAGCCAAAGTCATCGTCAGCACGTACAATGAGCCATTGATTACAAGCGAATGGGCCGTGGCAGTCTTTAAGGAGGCGCGTACGGCTGGCTTGTTGACGGCTTTTGTCTCTAATGGAAACGGTACCCCACAGGTGCTCGAGTACCTGCGGCCTTGGGTCGATCTTTACAAAGTTGACCTAAAGAGTTTCGATGACCGCCGCTATCGCCAACTGGGCGGGCGGTTGCAGCCCATCCTGGATACAATTCGCAGACTGCACCAAATGGGCTTCTGGTTGGAGATCGTCACGCTGTTGGTTCCAGGTTTCAACGACTCGGACGAGGAACTGAAGCGGCTGTCGGAGTTCTTAGTGAGCGTGTCGCCGGACATTCCCTGGCATGTGACCGCGTTTCACAAAGACTACAAAATGACGGATCCAGAAAACACCGGTGCCGAGACCTTGGTGCAGGCGGCCGAGATTGGCAAGAGAGCAGGTTTGCGCTACGTCTATGCGGGGAATTTGCCTGGCCAGGTAGGCGATTTGGAAAATACTCGTTGCTTCAACTGCCAAGGGCTTCTCATTAAACGCTACGGCTATCTGATCATGGGCTACCATCTCACTCCGAATGGCTGCTGCCCCTCTTGCGGCAGCAGTATTCCCGGACGGTGGGATCCTTCGTTCCAAGGACAGATTACCTCGCATCCCTTCCGCGCATACGCAGCCGGTCCAATCTCTTTTCCATCACAGGATCTCCCAGGTGACCTCTGAATGGGACCAAAGGGGAGACGATAGTCCAAATTCATGGGGTTGGTCCTTGGGGAATAACTTATGTCAATCCGGCCGATGACCCAAGAAAGAAATAGTGGGGCAGGAAAGGAAAGCCGAGCACGACTGGATTTTGTCCAATCCAAAATCGAAAATCGGCAATCGTTCGACTAAGCTCACGACAGGTCTAAAATTCTTTTCTGTCGCCTAAAGCCTCACGCCTTTCGCTTTACCGAATGACTCTGTCCGCCCGCACGAGCACGTTCGGCGGAATCGTGAGGCCGATCTGCTTGGCTGCTTTTAGGTTGATGATGAACTCAAACTTCATCGGGCGCTCCACAGGTAGGTCAGCCGGCCTGGTGCCTTTGAGGATCTTATCCACGAACGTGGCGGCGCGTCGGTTCTGATCGACACGGTCCGGCCCGTAGGACATCAGGCCACCAGCATCCACAAACGGACTCACTGCATACACCGCTGGCAGCCTATGCCTGAACGCAAGATCTACGATATGTGTTCGGTGAGCTATGGTGAAGGGGTCTTCCAGCGTGAGCAGACCGCCCGCGCGACTCTTGACGGCGGCTTTGAACGCGTCGTCGAAGTCGTTCGGCTCTCGCACTGGGATGGTATGTACCGCCACTCTCAACGCGTCGGCTGCAGCTTGCACTTCTTTCAAGTCGAATGCCTTGTATGGATTGGCAGCGTTCCACAGGACTGCAACACGAGAGAGCTTAGGGATGGCGTCTTTGAGTAGTTCCAGCCGTTTGCCGCTTAGCTCTGGCAAGAGGAAGGCAAACCCTGTGACGTTCCCACCTGGACGAGCAAGGCTGGCGACGAATCCGAAGGCAACGGGATCGGCAACCAGCACCATCACGATAGGAATCGTCGTGGTGGTCTCCTTAGCAGCACGGGTCGCAGCGGGAGCCGATGTCACGATGAGGTCAACCTTGAGACGGATCAGCTCAGCCACGAGGGAACGAAGCCTCTCCTCTTTTCCATCCGCCCATCGGTACTCAACGACGATGTTCTTCCCCTCCACGTAGCCGTGCTCGCGAAGGCCTTGGCTGAATCCCTCGATGTCGGCTGCTGGAGGTGTCTCGGCCCGTAAGTAACCTATCCGATAGACCTTACCCGGCTGCTGCGCCTCGGCGATCACTCCAACAGCAACCAGTGTCACTGCAATCAAGATTGATGAAAGACCCGCTTTCTTCATTTCACACCCAGTTCTCGACGCTTGTTTATCACGCTACGGAAGTAAAAAAAAGGATGGCCAAGTTGACGTTAAAACAGTCTGATTCTCTAAGAGGTAGCGCCGCACCTGGAAGAGACGTGGGGGAGGGCCTTTTAAGATGGACCAGCCACACTCTGCGCAGGTTTCTACCTTTTCACCAAGACGCGACTCCAATCTCCACCCCTTTGGTTTAAAATTATCCCAACGGCTTCTCCCACATTTTTTGGCCGTTAAAGATAGCCAGGTAAAAAAGTCTCTGCTTTGGCGTCAAGAAAGCCAGATGGGGACGCCGACCCAAAAGCCATTTTAGTAACTTCATGGCCCTTCCTCCTATAAGAGTAAATCTCGTAGCCATGCTACCCAGCAAGACATAGCGAGCACTAACAGTGCACATGGGGATCCCAAATCCGAGAAGTGCTATCGACTCTAGAAAATCCCAAACCATCTCCTGCAACACGAGAGGCCGTTTCACTGCTCACCCTCCTTTCGGGTTACCCGGATCAACTGAAAGCTCAAACACCTTGCGCTGAGGTCTCAGTTAGTTGAGCGAGCAAGTGATGTGCCAATCCTAACGGATTGACTCCAAAAAGGGATTGTGCCGATGCTAGCAGGATAATTTTGGCAGGGGAGGCTAGATCAGACCTGCGGGTAAAGAAAGAAAATGTATCCTTTAGGGCACACGTGGGGTACAAAAGGATTCAGCTGATTGATCTGGCTAACACCTACGTGCACGGCTTGGGCTTGGGAGTCAGCCCAGTGAGACTCTGAGCTTGACAAATTCTTGGTACGTAATGAAGATTGCTTTTGGGCTCTGAAAGGCACGAGGAATAGACGCAGGAATATCGGACTTGTGAAGACCTGTCCACCAAGCGCATGCGAAGAAAATTCCAGAAAGGGATCTCCAAGCACCTGTTGCAAAGGAAAGTAGCCCTTGGTTCGCTCAGTGCTCAGCACGTCCGACGCGCGTTGAAAAAGGCTGCTACCTAAACCTTGGTGGATATGTAATCGATGGCTCTTAACTAACTCACGCATTTTGAGACTGTTTCCGGATTATGGCGATAATCTGATTTGCATGGCAACAGAAGTTCACTGGTCGTCTATTGGCTAGCGCCGCACCGGGGACAGGTT
>JBOHVJ010000339.1:0-17735 GCA_050735075.1 Binatia bacterium | reverse complement strand
AACTAGGACTTACCGGGACGAAGATCGGCTGTGACCGGGGTGAATGTGGTGCCTGTACTGTAATCATCAATGGGCGCAACATTTACGCCTGCAGCCAGCTTGCTGTCTGGATGGAAGGGAAGGAGATCCTCACGATCGAGGGTCTGGCTAAGGGGGGAGATAAGCTCGACCCCCTCCAAGAGACCTTTATCGAACATGATGGTGCCCAATGCGGTTTTTGTACCTCAGGACAGATTATGTCAGGGAAGGCCTTACTGCTTCGGAATCCCAACCCTACTGAGGCGCAAGTTAAAAGGGCCCTCTCGGGAAATCTCTGTCGCTGCGGTAATTACAACCGAGAGGTAGCGGCGGTACTGGCAGCCGCCGGAAAGGGGCGATAAGGAGGGTCCCATGGCACAACAACAATTCTCTGTCGTTGGCAAGAAAACTCCTCGAATCGATGGTTATGAACGAGTAACAGGGCAGGCCCAGTACACCGGCGATGTCCAGCTTCCCGGAATGCTTTATGCCCGAGTGCTACGCAGTCCTCATCCCCATGCGCGCATCGTCAGCATCGATACCTCAAAGGCTGAGAGACTACCTGGCGTCAAGGCGGTCATTCATCACAGCAATGCCCAGGTGCCCTGGTCAAGCGGAGGGCATACTCATAGACGCTACATCTTCAACAATCCGCTTCGCTTTGTAGGCGACGCGATTGCGGCCGTTGCGGCCACTGACCGCCACATCGCCGAGGAAGCCCTGGCGCTCATTGAGGTAAAGTATGAAAAGCTCCCCTACGTCCTCGACGCCGTCGAGGCCTTGAAGCCAGATGCGCCCAGGATCAATCCCGATGGCAATCTCTCCGTGGGGAAAGGAAACTTCAGCGCGCCGATCACGGAGGAGTGGGGCGATCTGGAGAAGGGCTTCAAAGAAGCTGACAGAATCTTTGAGGACACCTACATTTCTAAACACGTCAACAATGCGCAGATTGAGCCGAGGGTCAGCGTGGCCAAGTGGGACGGGGGGAAGCTGACGGTTTGGGCTTCCACCCAAGGCGTCTCTAACTGTCGCACGGACATTGCTAAAGACTTGGGTCTTCCTCTGAGCAAAGTGCGCGTGATCTGCAAATACATGGGCGCCGGCTTCGGCAACAAGAATCAGGCCCAGGACTACGATCTCATGGCAGCGGTCCTTGCCAAAGTGACGGGCCAGCCAGTCAAGGTCGAGTTCACCCGCGAAGACGATTTCATCGGCATGCACGGTCGCTGGTCTTCAGTGCAGCGTTACAAGGTCGGGGTGAAAAAGGACGGAACCGTCACCGCCGTCGAGCTGGATGGGATCACCAATGTGGGCGCCTACCGCAAGCAAAGCGGCAACTTAAGCGGGACTGACTATTACCAGATACCCAATTTCAAGAAGGTGGTGAAGCCGGTCCACACCAATACGGTGGTGGGGGCTAACTACCGTGCACCGGCCTATCCACAGTCGGTTTTCGGCTTCGCCTCTTTCCTGGATCAGATAGCCCACGAGATCGGAGTTAACCCGTTAGAGATGTTCCTGAAGAACCGGATTCGCTTGTACAAGCACAAGATCCCTTTTACCTCCAATCACCTGGAAGAATGCGTCCAAGAAGGGGCGAAGAGGATCGGCTGGAACGAAAAATGGCACAAACCTGGCGCGACACCTGGGCCCCAAAAGCACGGCATAGGAATGGCCCTTGGAGGTTACCCCTATCGTCCTGGTCTCGGAGCAGCAGCCATCAGGGTCAATCCGGATGGCACCGCCCATGTCCTGGTTGGAGTAACAGATATCGGTACGGGAGCGAAGACCACAATGGCAATCATTGCCGCGGAGGCGCTGGGCATCCCGCTGAACCAGATCCAGCTCACGAATGGAGATACCGACGTTACCCCCTATTCTGTGGGTGAGTCGGGAAGCCGCACGACGCCCTTCACAGGACCAGCGGTGATCGCGGCAGCGGAAGATGTAAGGAAGCTGATCTTTAACGTCGCCGCGCCGCAGTTGAAGGTTAAAGCGGAGGATTTGGATTTAAAGGATGGCAATGTTTTCGTAAAGTCCAACCCTTCCCAAAAACTCCCTTTAAGCAAAGCCATGAGTAGATCAGGCGAGCTGATCGGACGCGCCACAACCAACCCTACTTTCAAGGGTATGGAGGGGAAAAGCTTCGCCGCCCATTTTGCCGAGGTGGAGGTGGATATGGTGACCGGTTATGTAAGGATCACGAGGTATGTGGCGGCGCACGATAGCGGCACGATTATCAATCGGCTCGCCGCGGAGAGCCAGATCAAAGGCGGTGTGGTGCAGGGAATAGGCATGGCGCTCACTGAGGAACTGCTCATCGACAGGCCGACCGCGATTCCACTTAACCCGAACTACCGAGATGCTAAAGTCCCCACCCACCTGGAGTCCCCGGAAGTCGAGGTCATTTTTATCGAGCACCATGATCCCTATGGTCCTTTTGGCGGCAAGGTGGTGGGCGAACCACCCATCGTGCCCGCTGTAGCCGCGGTGGCTAATGCCATCTTTAATGCGACAGGCAAGAGATTCAAAGAGTTACCGATCACCCCGGCTAAGATCTTACATGCGGTTCAGGTCTAACTCAGGAGGGACAGGCCATGAGGAGTTTTGAAAATATTGACGTAAAGAGTGTGGGCCAGGCGGTGAGTCTACTGCAGAAATTTCACCAGGAAAAAAAGCAGGCTGCGGTCGTGGGCGGGGGCAGCGAGTATTTGCAGCTCATGAAGGATCGGGTGGTCACGCCCCAGTACCTGATCAATTTGAAGACGATCCCCGGCCTCAATTACATCAAAGAAGAGAAGGGCGGTTTTCGGATCGGTGCCTTAGCCACTCTCACAGAGTTGGAAGAGCACAAGGCAGTGCAGGAGAAGCTCCTCTTTCTCTCCGGGGCCGCAGGTGAGGCTGCCTCGCCCCAGATCCGCAACGCCGGAACCATCGGCGGAAATATCTGTCAGCGTCCCTTCTGCTGGTACTTTCGCTCGGCAAGCTTCACCTGCCTGCGCAAGGGCGGTGAGATCTGCTATGCCGTCGCCGGAGATAGCCACTACCACGCGATTTTGGGCGGAGGGCCAAGCTATATCGTGCACCCCTCTGATCTTGCCCCGCCCTTGGTGGCGCTCGGGGCACGGATCAAAATCACAGGTCCCGCGGGCGAAAAAACGATTCCGCTAGAGAAATTCTTCGTCCTTCCTCAGGTAGACTACAAACGGGAAAATATTCTAGGCCCGGCGGATATAGTAACCGAGATTCAGCTTCCCCATCTCAAGTCGGGAAGCAAGGGGTTCTATCACAAAGTAAGAGAGCGCCAGGCCTGGGACCATGCTATTGTGAGCGTCTCAACCGTAGTCGAGAGCACTGGAGGAACCGTTCGCGACGCACGCGTGGTACTCGGAGGCGTTGCGCCAATTCCGTGGCGGACCCCTAAGGCAGAGGCTTTTCTCCGTGGAAAAAGAGTGGATGAGAATGTCGCGCAGAAGGCAGGAGAGATCGCTTTGGATGGGGCAAGGCCCATGAAGGATAATATTTACAAAGTGGGCCTGGCGAAATCTCTGATCCAGCGGGCCTTGCTAGCGTCAGTTTAGCTTCTTACGGAATTACCGGCGGAAGAAATTTTTATCCTTGCCCGAATCCTACCTCACCAAAACCGGTGCTGCGGCGTAGCTTCCAAAGTTCATTCCGCCACCTGATGCCCCTTCAGCCATCACGCCACATTGCAGCGAAGCTGTGATAGTTTTGGGGTTCCCCTGGGCTTCTATGTTCACAATACACATCGTGGCAAATCCTATTATTTGAGCCCTCTGAATCGGATGGCCGCTCTTAAGACCATCACAAGAGATAACCGGCAGAAGAACACACCAAGGTTTAGAATCGGAACACTGGACCTCCTTGCATTTGCCCTCCATGGCCTGAAGGGTGCTAGCCATCTCGCCATTATTGAGTTCGATCTGATTTCCGACCTTAACAAAAGGGATCGGAATGGATCCGTTCATCATCCCTTTAAAAACATTCGCGCTCGTATTGTCCATAAAAAAATAAGAGGTAAAGGCGGAGTCTTCTTCTGGACTGGGGGATTGGTTAAAGCCGACAAGCGTTTTAGGAGCGCCGCAGTTTCCCGGATATGCCACTTTGCAACCCATCAAGGCTAATGGCAAATTAGGCGCGGCTCCACCTATAGAATCTAATATCGCGACAGCCCTGACATAGGTGGCCATAGATGGAACCCCAAACAGTCGCCCAAAGAAGAGCGGAGTGTCAAAGATTTTCGTTAGCCGAATCCCATTAGCTGTCTGATAGCTAGTTGCAGGTGCAATAGAATTGCTTTGCTTCTCGTGCAAAATAAACTCGATATCGGAAAACTGACGATCGGCGCCTTGTTTGATGGCGGTTTTCGAACTGCTGGAGGTGGCGAACATCGCCTCCAACTTACTAGCATCTCCATTTTGGTTGTAGGTCGGTATCGCTGATGCCGCAGAAAGCGCTGCCGATTCGGTGATAGCCCGGCCTTGCCTTCTCATATAAGCCATACGGCCCACATCGATGGCCAACCCGATGAATAATGAAGTCAGGACCAAGGATAGTATCTTGTAGGACATAGTAAGATGCTATTTTCTCACCAATCTCTCTCAAGCTCAATAAAAAATATCTGCTTTGCAGGTGCAAAGTAATTCTGTCAGGGTATGGAGACCATAACCCTGATGATGGAAGAGAGAAGCGAATAGAAGTTATTCAGAGGGTCTTTAAAGGAGAGCTGACGACGGGGAGAGAAGGCCCTTTGGGGGTCGATGCCAGTGGCGGGGCGTTCTCTCAGCCACGCGCCAAGCTCTTCAGAAGCTAAGGAGTCGATTTTTAACGAGCTTAAAGAGAGAGATGAGGTAAAAAGGAGTGCGACAATAATTCCCCATGGATATCTCTAGTAAGATTTGAGAATGATACGAAAGGTCAGAAGAAAGGGCCTTAATCCATATGGCATTGGGTTTCATAAGCGTAATGGGAATCTATAGTCCCAACCCGGAAAGAACATCTTTTCTCTTTGAGTTGGCCTCACCAAGTTGGGCAAATTGATCTTTCAGTATTGTCTCCATCGCGTTGAGTTCTTTCTCTGCCAGTTTCAAGTTAGCTAGGTAAGAATCCATATTTCCATTTGCCAAGTTGAATACTGCAGCCATCCAGTAGATATAATAGATGTCGTAGTGCGCCTTTAGCTTCCCCGCTCCCTCCTCACTCATCTCACCCACGGTGCGGAGCATCTGGGTGTAATACTTGACCCCATCGGCTCGCTTCTCGATCTTTAGAATCGGGGCAAGGTTCGCTGAGAGTTGATCTCGTGGAACCGGAGCGATTTGCGAGCACCCTACCAGTCCGCTTGCCAAAACCAGCGATAGAGCCAAATTTGTGATCTTCATTTTCGATTCCTCCATCATGTCCTGATAGAGAGGCTAAGGCACAAATCATGCCAAATGCGTGTTTAATTTATTGGAAGGAGAATAAGGCCTTTTTTCAAAGGATTTTCTCTTTTGTGGAGATTCTGATGAGGAGACTGAAGCTGCGGGGGTGGGGCTCTCAATTGGCAAATATATGCCTCTGGACCGTTTTCTGTGTCGTTTTATGTCACTTTACAGTTTTTGGACCCCAAGGGACCCCCTGATCAGGTAGGTATTAGGGGTCTTGGGTCAAAAAGTATTCCCCCCCTAGAGACTGTGTCGTAATTCACCGTTCGCCCTTCGCTCAGGACGAACGGCTAAGTGATTGAATTTTGGTGTGTCGCCGTCCGTTCGTGGTGAGCTTGTCGAACCATGAACGGCCTTATGACACAGTCTCCAAGGCGGTAAGGCTTGGTATCCTCGTGGGCAGGGGGTAGGGGTGGCAGGAAAACATTCAAGGGAGAGGCTTTATTAAACTAGATGGAAGAACCTGGTCTTGCTGGCTTGTGGAGGTATCTTTTGATAATGCCACTTTCCTTCTAAGCCTATTTCCATTCTCACGAAAGCCAAGCCAATTCCACTGGTCTGGATAGCGGCGTACCATAGCCTCCAACTGGCGAGCAAAAAGGACTACATTCTGAGTAACCTCTTCCTGCAAGTCTCCTGTCCTGACTAGGTCAATTTCTGGTCTAATATGAAGGGTTAGTTGATCCGCCGGGTCCCGCGTAACAAACATGGGGACAATCGGCGCACTGGTGCGCAGAGCCAGGGTTACTGGGCCACGGGGGGCAGGAGCAGTGCGCCCCAAAAACTCTACCTCTACTCCCCCGGACTTGAACTCGTCTGCGATCAGAAGAACCACCTCATTGCTCCTCAGAGCGCTGAGGATCTGCCTAACTGCCTCCCGGCGGGGTCTGGCCGATATCGTTTTTACCCCCACCTGAGCCCTGTAGTGATCCAACAAACGGGCAAAGCCTTGATCTCGCGGCTGCTTCACCACAACACTGAAGGGGTATCCTGCTGCTGCGAGACGGGGGCCGATTATGGCGAAATTCCCAAGATGGGCACTTAGTGCGATGACTCCTTTTCCTCTCTTCAGGGCCTTTTTTAAATGCTCCTCACCTTGCATAACAACCGTGGAGCAAATCTTTTCTTTGGAGGTATAAAGGTTACAGGCGGTCTCAACGACCCCCTGGGCAAAATTCCTCCAAGCCATGCGGACAATGGTCCTTCTCCTTTCGGCCGTGGAGAATTCCCTACCCATGGCCATTGAGAGATTTTCTTCCATCCGTATTCGGTATTTCCGTAAAATAGCGAAGGTTAACCAAGCTGTCGCCGAAGTGAATAGAAGAAGTAACCGCTGAGGAATCCGCGGAAGGACCGAGATAAATCCCCTTAGACAATATTCTCCTATGCGGTATCGCAGACCATAGAGAAACTCTCTTATGAGAAAACGTTTTTTCTTTTTGATCATGACAGCTAAGATTGACAAGTTTTATATACTCTTTTTATCAGGGACGGCAAGGGAAACCTCATCCATCATATAAATAAAGGGGCGGTGGCTAAGTTACCTCCACCGCCCCTTACTTAGCAAAAGATTCAGCCAGAGCTAACGGCTTGCTGCTTTCAGAAACCTTTGTCCCGTTCTCCCGGACACCTTTAAACCACCCTTCCTCCTCCCCGGCCTAGGGGTCAAACGATAGATCTTCGCCTTTGGCCGTCCTGCCAGCTTCTCCTCCTTCCAACGTAGCAACCCCTGATGGACATATTGAGGATTAAACCCTAAAACCTCACAAATATTCCCAAAGGAAAAAAGCCAATCACTGCCCTCTTCCACAATCCACTCCTCTGCATCACGGAACATCGCCTTTCCCTTCCCGTCTCGGGCGTGAACGTACTTCTGGAAGCAGGCAATGGCATCTTCCAAAACCGCCAACATAAGCCTCTTTTCAGGCTCTAAGTGAGCCTTCCTGCGAAAGGTTTCCAAATACTGAGCGGGGAGAAGGGTGTCCGGCTGAAACAGTGAGGCTACCTTTTCTTCCACGCTAAGACCTGCCTCATAATTCATAACAACTTACCTCCCTATCGGGTGCGGCCTGCATGAGTTTGGACGGTGCAAGGCACGATCTATTCATGCCGCACTCGAAGGAGAAGGAGAGCTCAATAGAGCCTGACATGGAGTCTGTTGAAGGTCTGCCAGGGTCGTATGAGCAAAGACATCGACAACCTTGCGCTGGACCTCATTCCACACCCCTAACATGGTGCATCGGGGAAGATGATCGCAGCTCAAGTGTTGATCCATACAAACATTCACAGCGATGGGACCCTCGAGCGCCTCAATGACATCCTGGAAAGAAATCTCCCGTGGCGATCGTGCTAGGGTGTAGCCGCCGTCCGGACCTCGTTTGGATTTGACTAGCCCGCTATGGATCAGATCCTGAATGATCTTTTCTAAAAACTTTCTAGGAACCCCTTGATGCCTCGATATCTCTGCTATGGAGCAACTCCTGTCCGGATCCTGAGTGGAAAGGTAGATGGCAGCACGTAGCCCGTAATCGACTCTCCGAGGAATCTGCATAACACCCATGGTCTTTACCTCCTTGCCCCGCTCCTGTCCTCAGTGCGGTAATCGCTACGCCTATGCTCCTGCTTGTCACCTAGATTACCCAGGGCAGAGAGGCTACCCAAACGTTGGATGATCAAAGGCATCCTTTCGGCAACAAACTGAACCTCTTTCTCCGTGTTATAACGGCTCAAGCTGAAGCGCACTGCACCTTGGATCCAGTCTGGGGGCACCCGCATGGCCCGGAGGACATGGGATGGCTCGACGGACCCTGCCGTGCACGCGGAACCCGTAGAGGCGCAAATCCCATACTGATCTAAAAGGACCAATATGGACTCCCCTTCAAGAAACTTGAAACTCACATTCAACGTATTGGGAAGACGCTTTTCCCGATGACCGTTGACCCGGCAATCGGCACAGGAGTCGAGCAGAGATTTCTCTAGCTGATCGCGCAACACTCGAACTTGTCCTTCTTCTTCTCCCAGGTGTCTCAGAGCCACCTCCGCAGCCTTACCCATCCCGATAATGCCAGGCACATTTTCGGTTCCGCCCCTCCGGTTACGCTCTTGATGCCCGCCTACGATAAAGGGGCGAAACGTAATCCCCCTCCTGACGTAAAGAGCCCCGACTCCCTTTGGTCCATGAAACTTATGACCTGATATCGTCAGGAGATCGACCGGGCACCTTTTAAGATTCAAAGGCATTTTTCCCGCCACTTGCACCGCATCTACATGGAAAGGAATCCCCCTGGCCTGAACCATCTCTCCAATGGCATGAATAGGAAAAATCACCCCGGTTTCGTTATTGGCATACATGATCGACACCAAGGCCGTATCATCAGTCAGGGACTCCTTGACCTCGTCCAAATCCAGCATTCCGTCCCTATCTACCCGGAGCCAAGTAACTCGGTACCCCTTCTTCTCCAGGTGCTGGCAAAGACCGAACACGGCTGGGTGTTCTACCTGAGTGGTTACAATATGCCGCTTCTCAGGACGAGATTCTAAAATCCCTCGGATCGCCGCGTTATCCCCCTCCGTCCCGCAGCTCGTGAAAACAATCTCGATTGGGTCGGATGCGCCCAAAAGAGCGGCTATCTGTTCTCTTGCTTCCTGAACCTTCTGGCCCACCTGAGTACCAAAGCGATGGATACTGGAGGGGTTCCCATAGAGTTCCGTCAGATAAGGCTGCATAGCCTCGAGCGCCTCGGGGACAAGACATGTGGTGGCATTGTTATCAAAATAAATCTCAGAGCCCATAAACCTAACCGACGCTCCCCTCAAGGCTCACGCCCAAAAGCTTCTGGGCTTCAACAGCAAACTCCATCGGCAGTTCGCGAAAAACCTGTTTGCAAAAACCACTGACGATCATCGTGACCGCATCCTCAGCCGAGATTCCGCGCTGCCTGCAGTAAAAAAGCTGGTCCTCGCCGATTTTCGAGGTCGAAGCCTCATGTTCGACCTGCGAAGAATTGTTCATAACCTCAAGGTAGGGAAAGGTATGCGCCCCACACTTGTCACCCAACAGCAAAGAGTCACACTGAGAATAATTCCGCGCACCAGCAGCGCCCTTCATGATCTTCACCAGCCCGCGGTAAGTATTTTGCCCGTGGCCCGCGGAGATTCCCTTGGAAATGATGGTGCTTTTAGTGTTTTTCCCGATGTGGATCATCTTGGTGCCGGTATCCGCCTGCTGGTAATTGTTGGTAAGGGCCACCGAATAAAACTCCCCAACCGAATTGTCACCTTGTAAAATGCAGCTCGGATATTTCCAGGTGATGGCGGAGCCAGTTTCAACCTGAGTCCAGGAAATCTTGGAGTTTCTCCCAAGGCACTTTCCACGCTTGGTGACAAAGTTGTAGATGCCGCCCTTTCCCTCCTTGTCGCCAGGATACCAGTTTTGAACCGTCGAATACTTAATCTGAGCATTGTCATGGGCGATCAACTCCACCACCGCAGCGTGCAATTGGTTAGTATCCCTCATGGGTGCGGTACACCCTTCCAGGTAGCTCACATAGCTACCCTCATCGGCGATGATCAACGTGCGTTCAAACTGGCCAGTTTCGGCAGCGTTGATCCGAAAGTAGGTCGATAGCTCCATCGGGCATCGCACTCCCTTCGGGATGTAACAAAAAGATCCGTCACTGAAAACGGCAGAGTTCAGAGTCGCAAAGAAGTTATCGGTGTAGGGCACTACGGACCCGAGATACTTTTTGACTAACTCCGGATGCTCCTGTACCGCCTCAGAAAAGGAACAAAAGATGACCCCCAGTTCGGCCAATTTCTCCTTGAATGTCGTTGCCACAGAGACGCTGTCGAAGACCGCGTCCACCGCCACCCCAGCCAGCATCTCCTGCTCCCGCAGAGGGATGCCCAGCTTCTTATAGGTCGCCAACACCTCTGGATCCACTTCGTCGAGACTCTTCGGTCGCTCAACCGTTGTCTTTGGCGCTGAGTAGTAGAAAATATTTTGGTAGTCGATTGGCGGATAGTGGACGTTTGCCCATTTCGGCTCTGCCTCTGACCTCTCCAACTTCAGCCAATGGCGGTAGGCCTTCAGACGCCACTCCAGCATGAATTCGGGCTCGTTCTTCTTAGCCGAAATCAAGCGAATAGTTTCTTCGTTCAGCCCGCGAGGCACCGTGTCGGCCTCGATCTCCGTAACAAAGCCGTACTTATATTCTCGGTTTGCAAGGGTTTCTACTGTTTTCGTTGCTGTGCTCATTGCTTCATCCTCTCTTTTGACAAAAGCAAGATAACAAAAGTTCCCAGCTCTAAACCGTAAAAGAGGCCCCGCAGCCACAGGCCCGCTTCACATTAGGGTTCTGAAAGACGAAGCCTGATTCCATAAGCTCCTCTTTATAATCGAGCTCCGTCCCATTCAGATAGAGGAGGCTTTTCATATCCACCAACACCTTCGCCCCTTCCTTCTCAAAAATCCGATCTCCAGCCTTCTGCAGATCAAAATCCATTTTATACTGCAGTCCCGAACAACCTCCCCCCACGACCTTGAGGCGTAACCCCTGACCCTCTCTCTTTTCAGCCGCGATGATCTCTTTGATCTTCTGTGCAGCACGATCGGTAATGCTAACTCCAGCTGCCATACGTCAATACCTCCCGCATGAATGCCTGGCTAGGAAAACCTGCCTTGAATTTTCTCTTCGTCTCGCTGCTTTTTCCGAAGATCCGCTTTAGCCAATTCATAGAGCGGTGATAAATCGCGTAACCGTGACACCTCCTGGACAACTCGACGGATCGTGTAATCCACCTCCTCCTCCGTATTGAAGCGTCCCAAGCCGAAACGGATAGAGGTATGGGCTAGGTCTTCTTCTACTCCTATGGCCCGAAGCACGTAGGAGGGCTCAAGCGTGGCAGAGGTACAAGCCGAGCCTGAGGAGACTGCAATCTCTTTAAGTGCCATCAATAATGACTCCCCCTCAACATAAGCAAAGCTGATGTTCATGTTCCCGGGGAGGCGTTGGGTGGGGTGGCCATTGACGTAGACTTCATCGAGCTGACTGAAAATCCCCTCCTTGAGTCTTTCTCTTAGCCGTGTGAGACAGGCGGCCTCTTTCGGCAACTCCTGCTGGCAAATCTCACAGGCCTTACCAAATCCCACAATACCCGGTACGTTGAGGGTTCCAGAACGCATTCCCCTTTCATGGCCGCCTCCATCAATGATGGGGCTAAGACGAACCTTGGGCTTCTTCGAACGAACATAAAGGGCGCCAATGCCCTTGGGACCATAAATCTTGTGTCCCGACATGGAGAGAAGATCGATGCCCATTTCCTGCACACTCATGGGAATCTTCCCCACACCCTGAGTGGCATCACAGTGGAAGATAATCCCCTTCTCCTTGGCCAACCGGCCGATAATCTTAATCGGGTGTATAGTCCCGATCTCGTTATTGGCTGCCATGAGGGAGATAAGGATTGTTCTGTCTGTGATCGCCTCGCACAGCTGTTCTGGGTCGACAAGGCCGTATTGATCCACCGGGAGATAGGTAACGTTATATCCTCGACGCTCTAAGGCCTTACAGGTGTCCAAGACCGCCTTGTGCTCAGTAACACAGGTGACGATATGGTTACCCTTTTCCTCGAAGGATTCAGCTATCCCTTTAATGGCCAAGTTATCAGACTCAGTGGCGCCACTGGTAAAAATGATTTCCTTAGAAGATGAGGCGTGGATCAGCCGCGCGATCCGCTCCCGAGCTTCATCTACCGCTGCCTCAGCCTCCCATCCGAAAGAATGGTTGCGGCTGGCCGCATTACCGAACTTTTCGGTAAAGTAGGGAAGCATGGCCTCTAACACCCTGGGGTCCATGGGTGTCGTTGCATGGTTATCCATGTATACGGGAGTGTTCATTTAGCTTTGCTCCCTAAAAGAAAAGCCAAGATTCCTTAATTCAGACCAAAAGAGTCTGAATTAAACATATCCAAATCAACTAGTCATGTCAAGGGGTCTTAGCTCGCGATTATGAAGTCCAGCCGTTTTCTTGAGCAGATATCTATTTAAAACATTGTTCTTAAGCTGCTTTGCTCCTAAGTACTTTCTTCAGAAACTGGCCGGTATAAGACCGGGCGATCAACGAGACTTCCTCGGGGGTACCATAAGCCACGATTTCACCCCCCAAATCGCCACCCTCAGGTCCTAAGTCAACAATATAATCAGCCGATTTGATTACGTCCAGGTTATGCTCAATAACTACAATGGTGTTTCCTGCCTCTATTAGACGATTGAGCACCTCTAGGAGTTTCTTGATGTCATCAAAATGGAGTCCCGTGGTCGGTTCATCAAGAATGAAGAGAGACCTGCCTGTTGGTCTTTTGCTTAATTCGCGAGCCAGCTTAATGCGTTGGGCCTCGCCAGCGGAAAGGGTTGGGGCGGCTTGACCAAGGTGGAGATATCCCAGCCCCACATCCCTTAGGGTCTCCAGCTTCTGACGGATGGAAGGAACATTTCCCATAATCTCAAGCGCCTGAGTTACAGTCAGATCCAAAACGTCGGCGATGCTTCTTCCTTTGTACAGGACCTCCAAGCTCTCACGGTTATATCGACGCCCGCCGCAAACTTCACATGTCACAAAGATATCAGGGAGGAAATGCATTTCGATTCTGATGGTCCCGTCTCCTGCACATGCCTCACAACGTCCTCCCTTAACATTGAACGAAAATCTCCCTGCTTTGTACCCTCTCACCCTGGCCTCTGGAAGCTGAGCAAAGAGATCCCGGACATGGTTGAAGAGCCCTGTGTAGGTTGCAGGGTTAGAACGAGGGGTACGGCCAATTGGGCTCTGATCGATACCGACAACGCTATCGAAGTGTTCCCAACCTATTATCTCATCGATTAACCCGACTGTTTCCCCGGATTGGTAAAGACGCCGGGCCATTGCACTGCAAAGGGTATCGACCACGAGACTGCTCTTGCCAGAACCGGAAACGCCGGTTACGCAAGTCATAGCACCTATAGGGAACTCCACAGTGATGTTCTTGAGGTTGTTTTGTCTCGCGCCTTTTAAAACCAAGACCCTCCCATCGCCTTTGCTGCGGCGACTAGGAACGGGAATCTCCATGCGTCCAGATAGGTAATGGCCTGTAAGTGAACTCTCGTTTCGCATAATTTCTTCAGGTGTCCCTTGTGCGACTATCTCCCCTCCATTGACTCCCGCCCCTGGCCCCATATCGACGACGTGATCCGCCTCTAGAATCGTCTCCCGGTCATGCTCCACAACGATCACCGTGTTACCTAAATCCCTGAGTTCCTGAAGGATGGCTAAGAGACGAGCGTTATCTCTTTGATGTAGGCCGATGCTCGGTTCATCTAGGATATAAAGAACCCCCACCAGACTCGAGCCGATCTGGGTAGCCAGCCGAATCCTCTGGGCCTCTCCTCCCGAAAGAGTGGCTGCGGCCCGATTCAGGCTTAAATAGTTCAGCCCCACCTGGACCATAAAGTGCAAACGACTGGTGATCTCTTTGAGAACCCTCTGGGCAATAACGTGCTCGTGTTGGCTAAGCTCCAACATGCTCAGAAATTTGAGACTCTGCTTAATGGGAATCGAAGTTATCTCTGCGATGCTTTTTCCCCCGATCTTAACATGGAGGCTTTCTTTCTTTAGTCTCTTTCCCTGACACTCTATACAGGGACGAAGCTTCATAAAGCCCTGAGGATCATCAGGGGCCCAGTTGGCCTCTGGTTGGCTGCCCAGCCCTCCACACGCAGGGCAGGCCCCATGGGGACTGTTGAATGAGAACATACGCGGGCTGATCTCGGGGTAGGAGACACCGCATTGGGCACAGGCAAATTTCTGGCTGAAGATCATTTCCTCGCCTTGTGCTGACACTTCGCTACGGAAGATCTCTACCTTGATCATTTCATTGCCATAGCGGGAGGCCACCTCGAGAGAATCAGCCAAACGCTTTTCAATTCCTTCCCTCAGCACGAGGCGGTCCACAACCAAATCAATTTCATGGGGCAAGGTTCTTTTTAAGGAAATCTCCCCTGCTAACTCATAAAGCCTTCCATCGATCCTAACCCGGGCAAAACCGGCCTGGCCAAGGGAGTTGAGTTCCCGTCGATACTCGCCTTTTCGTCCCGCTACAATCGGCGCCAGGATATGAATCCGAGTCTGCGGCGGAAGGGAGAGCAGCCGATCCACAATCTGCTGAACAGTCTGGGCAGAAATCTCCTTGCCGCATTGATAGCAGAAGGGCTTACCGATCCGAGCAAAGAGAAGCCTCAGGTAATCATAAATCTCTGTGACGGTGCCCACTGTGGAGCGAGGGTTATGGCCGGCGCTCTTCTGTTCGATGGAGATGGCGGGTGATAGTCCTTCAATGGAGTCGACATCCGGCCGCTCCATTTGCTCCAAGAATTGCCGGGCGTAGGCCGATAGGGATTCCACGTAGCGCCGTTGCCCTTCAGCATAAAGAGTATCGAAGGCGAGCGAGGACTTTCCGGACCCAGAAACCCCTGTAATCACGACGAGCCGGTCACGCGGGATCTCCAGGTCGATGTTCTTTAAGTTATGCTCCCGCGCCCCCTTAACGATAATTTTACTTGGCATGCTTTTGTCCTAGCTGCTCTGGAGTTCCTTGATTTTGGCTTCCACAATGCGCCGATACTCGCTCAGCTTCTGAGGGGTCTTGGCCTCGAAACGAAGGACTAAGGCGGGCTGTGTGTTGGAGGCCCTGATGAGTCCCCAGCCTTCGGGAAATTGGATGCGCACGCCGTCCACGTCGATGATCGGATAGGTGTTGCGGAAGAACTCTTTAGCCCGTTCTGCAATCCTAAATTTCCTCTCGTCCGGACAGTCCACCCGGATCTCTGGGGTCGATACACTCTGGGGAAGATCAGCAAGAAGCGTTGAGAGCTTCTGGTTCGTGCGCGCTAAAAGCTCCAGAAGACGGACCGATGCATAGATGGCATCATCGTAACCGAAATAGCGGTCGGCAAAGAACATGTGTCCACTCATCTCTCCGGCTAAGAGCGCATGCGTCTCCTTCATCTTGGCTTTCAAGAGCGAGTGGCCTACCTTCCACATAATGGGCACGCCTCCATGAAGTGAGATCTGGTCAAAGAGCCTCTGGGAACACTTGACTTCCGAGATGATGACAGCGCCTGGATGCTGTTTGAGTATATCGCGGGAGAAGAGGATCAAAAGCTCATCACCCCAAAGAATGTTGCCCTGCTCGTCTACTACCCCAATGCGGTCTCCATCACCGTCGTAGGCTATCCCCAAATCTGCTTTTTCTAGTTTGACTTTAAGGATGAGGTCTTCCAGGTTCTCGGCAACTGTAGGATCAGGATGATGAACCGGGAAGGATGCGTCCGGGGTGCAGGCGATCTCCCAAATCGTGCATCCTAGTCTTCGGAAGACCGGCGGGGCCACAGGACCTGCGACACCGCTTCCGGCGTCGATGACGGCTTTCAGCGGCCGGGCTAAGGCTGGGACATCACGGAACAGATGGTCCTGATAAGGCGGAACGATCGAATAACCCTCCCGCTTTCCTCCCGGCTTTTCCCTAAAATCATCCTTCTCCATCCTCCTCCTAAGCTCCTGGATCTGGACGCCGTAAAGAGTCTCTTTCCCCACGCACACCTTGAATCCATTATACTCAGAGGGATTGTGACTGGCCGTAATTTGTACCCCCCCGTCCAGATCCAGATGGAAAAGGGAGAAATAGAGCAGAGGGGTGGGACAAATACCGATGTCGTAGACATGTAACCCAGCGGAGAGGAGACCCTCAATCAGAGCCTCTGCGTAGCGATCGGATGTGAAACGGCAATCCCTTCCCACAGCGACACGTCTCCCCCCTTTAGCGCTGACGATGGTCCCATGAACTTTACCGAGGAGCCGGGCAAAACCCTCGTCAAAGTCCTTTTCCGCCAAACCCCGAATGTCATACTCGCGAAAGATCGATGGGTTCATTATTTCCTCCACTTCTTTTTCTGCCTGGCTAACCTCGCGGCTAAGAGAACCGCCTCCTCCATGCTGGAAGAGTCCGCTTTGTCTTTGCCCGCAATGTCGTATGCTGTCCCATGATCCACAGAGGTTCGAATGAAGGGGAGCCCGAGTGTAAGGGCCACGCCACCGAAAAAATGAAGTAGCTTAAGCGGGATCAACCCCTGGTCATGATACATGCAGACAACCGCGTCGTAGTCCCCCCGCACGGCTTGATGAAAGAGGCTATCTGCTGGCAAGGGACCCTTGGCTTGAATCCCCTGAGCCTCAGCCTCTTTAACGGCAGGAAGGATAATCTTTTTCTCCTCGCGACCAAAGATACCTTCCTCCCCGCCATGGGGATTTAAGGCTGCAACTGCCAGCCGGGGACGAGAGATGCCAAAATATTTCCGCAAGGCTTGATGGGTCAACTCCAGGGTCACTCGAACGCGCATGCGTGTTAGCTCTCGCGCGACCTGGATAAGGGGGAGATGAACGGTAACCAGGACAACCTTCAAGCTGTTTCCCAAGAGCATCATCCGACATTCCTTCGTATGGCTCAGCTCAGCTAGCAGCTCAGTGTGGCCAGGATAGCGGTATCCCGCAAGCTGGAGAGTCTTCTTATTAATGGGGGCTGTAGCTATGGCGTCGACTACCTGAGAGAGGACTAGTTCAGTGGCCGCCTTAATATAGCAATAAGCGGCCTCGCCACAATCCTCTGAAGGATAACCAGGGCGGGCCTGCTTGGAAGATAGGAATGAAATGGATTGGACAGGGACAGCGTTATCGCTATTTGCTACGGGTTGTCCTCTCTCCCATGAGGCTAGGCTAGGGGTGCGATTTTTCCCGCGCTGAGTACGTTGGAGAATTCCCCAGTCTCCTAGGACAAGAGGGTGACATGCCTTTCTGACCGCTGGGCGCGCCAAAGCTTTGAGAACCACCTCTGGCCCGATTCCGGCAGGATCTCCCATCGTGATAGCCACAATAGGTTTGGCCATCTCTTCCTCTGAATCTCTAAAAAACCTATCAACAATTATCCCCGGATAGGGGATTGAGAACAAGGGCTTAGGGACGACCAGAGAAGGGATTTAAAGCTCTCCAAATTGAGGAAAAGAAACCGTCCGACTTCTCAGGTTTGGGATTGGAGACTTCTTTTGCTTCCAATGGGGCGAGGGGATCTTCTGGTACATCGTCGGTGGATTCCGTTCTGAAGAGGGGAATCCCGAAGATGCTGACAATTTTTTGCCCGCCCGATTCGTCCCCTTCTGCTGGGGAGGTGCCGAAGATGTAGGAG
>JBOHVJ010000338.1:0-1841 GCA_050735075.1 Binatia bacterium | reverse complement strand
TGGGCAATCTGTCCCCAGCCCATATGATACTGGCTCCTCATCATTAGAATCCCTTCCATCTTTGTAGTGCTAGCCGTCGTGCCGCTGGTGGTGGTGATCGATCCACCCATCAGTGCCGCTTGAAGCTCTGCTGAGGTGGGCTGGGTGATGCCATATTGGCTCAGTTGCTGCTTGGCCAATGCCAGAGAGATAAAGACGTTGCCAAAGCCCATCTTGCCCGTCGGGGGCGTGATCGTGGTGGTCGTGGTGGTGCTCACTGCTGTAGTGCCAGGTGTAGTGCTCGTCGCTGTGGTGGTTCTCGTCAAAGTGATGGGTGTGCCGCTCCTCAGACCGCTGACAACGGCTTTGGCATCGGTTCCGAGAAAGGAGTTGAAGTCGGAACTTATCTTATCAACGACTTTGCTCTCCCCTTGAGTCGTTGCCAGTTTGTCCATACGGGAGGCCTCGGTAGTGAGGGTTGAAGTTGTCTGCGCCTGGCTCAACTCAGGACACATCAGCAAGGCTAGAACAAGAAACAAACTTAAGGCAATTTTTGTCTTCATGATTCCTCCTTCTTTCTTTATTAACTCATCATGCTCCATTCAGTACCTTCTCCGTCTGTAAAATGATCTCCGTGGCAGTTGCTCGGTCCTTGAAGAACATCCCCTGCTTGGCCACGGTGCGGATGCGCGTGGTCTTGGCGCTTACCACCTCAAGTTCAACTTCTATCTGCCGCTCGGCGCCAGTTGCCTTGATCAGCTCTCCCTGTCCGGTCTTCTCTTTAGCTTCCACCTGGATTCCCATACTGTTGAGAGCTGTTAATGTGGCTGTTCGAACTTGAGGCAGGGATGCGGTGAAGGTGCGGTAGGCAGTGCCATCGAGGGTATAAGCGACTGCTGTGCCCGTGGAGACACCAGCGCCCACACCAAAGAGGGTTAGGCCAATAGCTGCACAGCCGTTTAGAAGAGCGAGGGAAAGAAGGCCTACGAGGAAAGAGAGTTTAAGGCTCTGATACATTGTAATCCTGATTCGATAAAAACCGAGCTTAATACTCACCCTGACGTCTTGTTCGCTCTAGCTCCCGACGTTGGCGCTCGAGCTCGGCCTGATTCTTTTGAATCTGCTGGTCCTGCTGTTGGCTTTTCATTTCCTGACCTTGGAGCTGATCACCAATGAGAGCCCCTGCGCCAAGACCAAGAGCACCACCGATGAGCGCCCCTGCGGCGGGACGACCGACTGCGGCGCCAATGAGGCCTCCTGCCGCAGCCCCTCCGAGTGTTCCTATTCCTGCTGACTTCTCTCGGGTTGTTAGTGGCCCACCAGAGCAACCCGTAACGGTCAAGCCTATAAGAGCCGTTAGAACTACGAGTAAAGAAAGTTTTTTGCTGAACCTTACAGTTCTATTCATCTTTGCCACCTTTTCTTTTCCTGAGCTCCTGCTTTATCTTCTTAGATGGGGAGGGCACCAACCCAGGGTGGGGTCACCGCCGGCAAAAGTACCTGTAATGGTTTTGGGATTTCCAGTGTGGTCCACGTCGGTGATGGCTAGCCAGACGAATGCTACAATTGGAGAGGTTTGGTTGGGGTTAAAGCTAGTGGAGACAACCGGGATAATAACAGGCCAAGCAGGGACGGGAGGGGTAGCAGGGTCGTTGTCGAGATCCATGGACTTCTTATTTCGGTTAAAGGCGTTTTTAATCTTTTCCATCACACTGTTATCCTGGCCATTAGCGAGTTCGATTGGATCTCCCAGCGTAAGACAAGGGATTGAGCCTGGATTTTCCACCAGGTTTTTCAACTCGTCGGCGCTGGCATTCGGAATATAGTAGGAGGTGAAGGAGGAATTATCCGACGGGCTTGGA
>JBOHVJ010000337.1:0-6645 GCA_050735075.1 Binatia bacterium | reverse complement strand
GGAGGCTCCGTCTCGGCCCCATCGCGCTCCGGTACCGCCGGCCAAGATCTCGTATTGGACATAGCCCTTCCCTCCGGCTCCGCTTGCTCCCCGTCCCCCAAGCGCGATGGCGGCGCTTCCCGAACCTCCCGCGATTTTCTTTTCCGGCACGATTTGGCCTAGCGCTTGGAGGATGGCCTCTGCAACCACGAGGGCGGTTGGCATGTAGGTGTTTACTGCCGCCGGAAAGCGGGGAGAGACGACAGACCCTTCGCGGAAGGTGGTATCGACGACCCGCGCCAAGCCTTGGTTGATCGGTAGAAAGGGATCGACTAAGCAGACCAGGCAGTAATAGCAGCATGCGCGGACCAATGGGGGGCGGATGTTCGCTGGACCCTTGGTCTCATCGCTGCAATGGCTAAAATCAAAGTGGATTTGGTCTCCACGCTTCTCGACGGCAACATGGATTCGGATTGGACGATCGAGCTCAATGCCGTCGTGGTCAACGAGCCCCTCTCCCTCGAAGTGCCCTTCAGGCCAAGAGGCGATAGCTTTGCGCAGCCTCAGCTCCGTGTATACAGAAAGCGCCTCAGTAGCCTCAAGGACTGTCTCCTTTTGGTATCTCTCCATCAGCTCGAAGACCCTCTTTTCTCCGAGCCGGGCAGCTCCTACCTGTCCGCGGATATCGCCAATGACTAGCTCCGGCGTCCGGCTGTTGGCAGTAATGATCTCCTCGATCTCTTTGACGGGCCTTAGCTGCGAGACATACTTTACCGGGGGCAGATGAAGGCCCTCTTGAAAGATCTCGCGGGCTTGTCCTGAGCCGCTTCCGGGAACAGTCCCGCCGATATCGCTTTTATGGGCCATGCTGGCGCAAAAGCCGACCCACTCGCCGTGGTAAAAGATCGGCGTCAGCACGGCCATGTCCGGGGCATGGGGACTGCCACCCAGATAGGGATGATTGGTGATGAAGGCGTCCCCTTCGTGAATCTCAGAGGCCGGGTAGTTCCTTAACAGCCCTTCGGCGCAGGCGGGGAAGGCGCCCATGTGAAGCGGCAGGACGACATGCTGGGCCACTACTTCCCCTTGGCGGTTTAGGATGGCGCAGCTTGCGTCGTGGGACTCGCGGATAATGGTGGAGAAGCCGGTGCGGAAGAGGGAGTTTTGCATCTCCTGGACAATCCCATCCAGGCGCGACTGAATCACCTGCAGGGTTATGGGATCAACGTCAGCCATAAAGTTTTTAGTTTCGAGTTACGCCTCCAGTCTTTGAAAGTAGCGCTCATCAATATATTTCCGTGCTGGCGGTAGCGGGAATGGAAGCCGCCCGTTTTCGGCTAATAGTTCCAAGACCGTAGCGATCCCTTCTTCTGTGGGAGCGAGACTGGGTGAGGAAGGCGTCTTTAAATAGAGATCGTAAGTCGCCTCCGCCTCTTTCTCAGACGTTTCCGTCCAGCGGCTCAGAAGCTGAGCGGCTTGTCTTAGGTTCCCCCCATCTAAAATCCAGTCCCAGGCCTTCCTTAGGGATTTCAAAAAGGAGACGATGGCTTCGTTGATTCTCTCCTCACGTCGAACTACGCAAACCGTGAAAGGGTAAAGGGGGACGACCTCTAAAGACGAAGCCAGACATCCGAAACGCTCTTCCTCCAACAAAAAGTCAAAGGGTTGAGTGACCATGGTCGCTGCGACAAGGCCCTCTTTAAGCTTTTTAGACCTCTCGAGCGGTGAGCCCGATGGCGCCAATTCATACGAGTCGGGATTAAGTCCCTTTAGTCGGAAGAGCCTTCTTAAGATTAATCCTTCAGCGGAACGGCCATCGTTGACGCCAACCTTCTTCCCTTTGAGGTCCTGAAAATTTCTGATGTCAGGATGAGCCATGAGACGATATTGGGCGCGATTGTTGGTGTTGGCGATGACAGAAAGGGGCGCCCCTTTTACTATTTCCAGAAGGGCGACATCGGGGATGACGTTGATTAGATCCAAAGATCCGTCGATCAACGCGGCAACAGGTTCTGGCGCAGAGGTAAACATCTTGCCCTGCGCTTCAAGATTTTCCCCGGCAAAAAGGCCCAACTGATCGGCGACAAAAACGGGCCAGTTCATGGCGCTTCGCTGAACCTGCCCGTAAACAAGTCTATGGGCCATCTCTATTTCCTCAGGAGGAAGACGATCGCTCCCGTCGCTTGCGAGTCAAGGGCTCATTCATGAGAAACTCATCGCCGCTCTTCTCGATAACGACACCGTAAAGTTGCCCTGCCTTTTCTCTAGAGACGTAGCCGTTCCGGACATCCCTTAGGACCATCATGGGATCTCTTTCCAGGGGATTTCCCAGTCCGCCTCCCCCCGGGGTCTCCAGGCGCACAACGTCTCCGGGATGAAGCGTCAGATCAGAATAACGCGAGGGAAGGATTTTCTCTTTTTCCGTTTTTGGATTTATCCCGCACCATCCTGTTTTCCCGGGGAGCCCTCCCTCGATCCCCTTGGGGGCCACAGAGTGCTTGGTAGAGCGGAGTGAAAAGCGCGCTTCCTGGTCAAGGAACTCGTATTCCCGGACGAAGCCTAGTCCCCCGCGGAATTTCCCTGCGCCGCCGGAGTCGGGTATCAATTCGAAGCGGTGGAGGCGCGTGGAGAATTCGGACTCGATGATCTCCACAGGGGCGATTCGCGCGTTGGATTGGTTGACGTTAGTGCCGGAGACGCCATCTTTGCCGCTTCGGGCGCCAGATCCGCCGCCAAAGATCTCATACTGGACATAGCTCCTTCCCGTCTTATTGCTGCGTCCGCCGACAATGATCGAGCGGCTGCTGCAGCCATCGGCGACCTTTTTGTAGGGAGTGAGTTGGCTGAAGGCCTCCAAAAGCGCCTCCACCAGCGCGTGGACCGTAGGATTATAGGTGTTGACGGGGGCGGGAAAATGGGGATTGACCACGCTCCCTTCATTAAATCTCACCTCAATGACCCGAGCCAAGCCGTAGTTAATAGCCAGGGCAGGATCAACAAGGGAGGTGAGGCAGTAGGAGCAGGCAGCCCGGACCACGGTGGGGCGGATGTTGGCTGGGCCCTTGGTCTGGTTGGCACAGCCTGTGAAGTCAAAAAGCAGACGGTCTTCGTTTTTTTCGATCCGCACATGGATACGGACCGGCTTGTCAAGCTCAATACCGTCGCTGTCAACGAATCTCTCTCCTTCTCCACTCCCATCCGGCCAGGAGGCGATTTCGCTTCTTACCTTTGCTTCGGTTAGGGCAAAGAGATGTTCGTAGGAACCAAGAACCGTCTCCTTGCCGTATCTCTCCATCATCTCCTGAAAACGCCTCTCTCCCAAGCGATCCGCTCCTACCTGTCCTCGCATATCACCGACGACCAGCTCCGGGGTGCGGCTATTCGCCCCGATGATCGCTTCGATGTCGCGGCTTGGCTGAAAGCCATCTATATACTTAATCGGTGGGAGATGGAGTCCTTCCTGAAAAATCTCTCGCGCCTGACTCCAACAGCTCCCGGGCACTGGCCCGCCGATGTCGCTTTTGTGCGCCAAGTTGGCCGCGAAGCCGACCCACTCGCCGCGGTAAAAGATCGGCGTCAGCACCGCCATGTCCGGGGCATGGGGACTGCCGCCCAGATAGGGATGGTTCGTGATGAAGGCGTCCCCTTCGTGAATCTCGGAGGATGAATAACTTCTAAGCACACCCTTGGCGCAGGCGGGGAAGGCGCCCATGTGAAGCGGCAGCACGACATGCTGGGCCACTACTTCTCCTTGGCGATCTAAGATGGCGCAGCTCGCGTCTTGGGATTCGCGGATGATGGTGGAGAAGCCGGTGCGGAAGAGGGAATTCTGCATCTCCTGGACGATCCCGGCCAGGCGTGCCTGAATCACTTGCAAAGTTATGGGATCAATTTCATTCATACGTTATCGAATAGGCCTCGGTGAGCGCGCCTTCGGCCGTGGCCAATGGGCAAGTCCCTTGAGGGCCACCACCCCGACCCCGACGGCTACTTACTTCTACGGCTAGGGCCTGCACTGGATCTTCTCGGTCCTGTGTCCACGGCCTCACTCGCGCTCCCCTCGGCCTTCTTTCAGAGCAGGGACCCTCTGTTGTCACTTTTTCTCTCTCACTATGAGGTTCCGATAACTATCCACTATCGCTCCTTGTTCGGGATGGATGACTGTCGTCGTATCCATCTGTTCGATCACTGCCGGTCCAATTACCTTGTGCTGTGGCTCCAGAAGCTCACGACTATAGATCTGACAATCCAGCATCCCATGTTCTCGGCCAAAAAAGATCTTTCTCTCTCCCGTTTGAGCCGCCTCAACCTTTTTGCCTGTGGCCGTCACAGGTGAGAGCTTGGCCTGCGGCACCATCCCTACCGAGACGAGACGCAGACTTACTAGTTCCACAGGCTCTGACTCTGCCTTGTGACCGTGGGCCTGCTCGTGCTGGCTGTCGAATCTTTGCCGCATGAGATCTAGATCCGGCACTCTCAAGGGGGGCATGGGTGAAGGCACGGTCAGTTCATACCCTTGGCCCGCATAACGCAAATCGAGAAAGGCGTGCAGTGCCATTTCGTTGTCGTTGAACCCCTCGGCATGGAGGTCCGCCCTCGCCTGTGCGATGAGCTGGGAAAAGAGGCGATTGATCTCCTCGATATCAAGCTCTTTGAGTGACGTAAGTTTCGAGCGGACGTAGTCGTGTTTAACGTCCGACATCAGAAGGCCCAGTGCCGAGGTGACGCCGGGAGTAAAGGGAATGAGGAGCGAGGGGATGCCTAAGTCCAAGGCAATCCTCCCCGCATGCATGGGTCCGCCCCCGCCGAAGGCGACCAGGGTAAAGTCGCGGATATCGTAGCCTCTCTGGGAGGAGACGGCCTTGATGGCCTCCTCCATTTTTACATTGATGATTTTCAAAATTCCGTCCGTGGCTTCCAATAGGCTTAAGCCCAGGGGACGGGCGATCTTTTCTTCCAGCAGCCTCTCCGCCTTGGTCTTATTGAGTTTCATACGTCCGCCAAGGAATTTGTCCGGGTTTAATACTCCCAGGACCAAGTTTGCGTCGGTAATGGTCGCCTCTTCGCCACCATGGTCATAGCAGACGGGGCCGGGATCAGCCCCGGCACTGTCCGGCCCAACCTGGAGGCCACCCACAGCATCGATTCGGGCGATGGTCCCGCCGCCGGCGCTGACCGTATGGATGTCGAGCATGGGAAGGCTGATGGGGCGCTGGTTGATTCTCCCCTGGGTGGTTATGACCGGCGTTCCATCATGGATCAATGCGACATCGCAGCTTGTTCCCCCCATGTCGAAAGTGATGATGTTTTTTATTCCTGCCCTTTGGCTGATCCCCAGGGAGGCAATGACCCCTCCGGCCGGCCCGGAAAGAACCGTTGCCACAGGTTTTTTGCCGGCGCTTTGAAATGTAGAGACCCCGCCGTTCGACTGCATGATGTAAAGCTTCGGTGTAACGACCCCCATCTCCCTCAGTCTCTCTTCGAGGCGGCCGAGATAACGGCTGACCACAGGAGAGATGTAGGCGTTAATCACCGTGGTGCTCATGCGGTAAAACTCGCGGATCTGCGGCAGGATTTCACAAGAGAGAGAGAGGCTCACCTCCGGAAATTCTTTCTCGACGATCTCTTTGATCCTGAGTTCATGATCCGGGTTAAGAAAGGAAAAGAGGAAGCAGACTGCAACGGATTCCACCTCTTTCTTTTTGAGGCTTCGGATGGCGTGGAGCGAGGACTCGGCGTCGATGGGGTTTAAGACTTGCCCGCGAAAATCGACGCGTTCCGGTATCTCCTCGGTATCGTAGGGCGCGGCGAGAAGCTTGGGTTTTTCGAAAAAGAGATCGTAGGTCACCGGACCATAGCCACGGCTTTGCTCCATCACTTCGTAAATGCCGCGGAAGCCTTCGGTCACCAGCAGCCCGGTCCTGGCCCCTTTCTCTTCCAGAAGGGTGTTCGTCCCTACCGTCGTGCCGTGTGAGAAAAAGGAGATCTCTCTTGCCGCCACTCCCTGGTCGAGAAGTTCTCTAACGCCGTTCAGGACTGCCTGAAAAGGCTCTTTGGGTGTCGAGGGGACTTTGGTGATGCTGATCTTGCCTGTCTCCTCGTTAAAGAAGACGAAGTCTGAGAAAGTTCCGCCAGTGTCGACCGTGACGCGATACTTGGCCATCGTGTCTTGGCTGTAGCACTATTCCAGAGGAGCTTCAACCAAGAGTCGGTGACCCTTGGCTTTGCTGGAAAAATCAAGCCGACTTTAAGAGGGCAAGAAAAGTGGCGGGGGGAATGATAAGAGCGCCCTCGTAGCTTTTGACCTGCAGGAGGTCATCATCACCCGTTACGAGGTAGTCAGCGCTTCCTTCTTGTGCGCAGGCGAGAAACTTGTTGTCCTGGGAGTCTGTTGTGATGACGTTAACGGTCAGGTTTCCTTCAGTGACTACGCTTTGAGCGTAGAGGAAGGCCACAAAGACGTCGATTTGTTCATCCGTCCATGCGTGATACTTCCGGATTTTCTCCCGGCGAAGCACTGCACGGATCTCGGCTAAGATCTCTAGGGAAGTTACGGCGGTGAATTTTCTCTCTTGAAGGAAAAGACGCAGGATTTGGCCGGAAGGCCCCTCTTTCTTAATGACTCCGCTTACAACGACATTGGTGTCCAGAACGGCTCTCATAGCC
>JBOHVJ010000336.1:0-4512 GCA_050735075.1 Binatia bacterium | reverse complement strand
CCCTTACACCGTTCGCGTCGTTTCAGAGATCCTGGAATCGAATGGTTCCACGTCGATGGCCACCGTTTGTGGTAGCTCGCTCTCTCTTATGGATGCCGGAGTTCCGATTGCGGCTCCGGTGGCTGGTATTGCCATGGGTCTGATTAAGGAGGGAGGTGAGGTGCGAGTCCTCTCTGATATCCTCGGGGATGAAGATCATTTGGGGGACATGGATTTCAAAGTTGCTGGCACACGCGATGGGGTCACGGCCCTTCAAATGGATATCAAGATTGGTGGTGTGACTCGGGAGGTTATGCGGGAAGCCCTCTATCAGGCCAGGGAAGGAAGGATCGGGATTCTTGGGGTAATGGAAACAACGATCTCCAAGCCGCGCGGAGAGATCTCAGGCCATGCCCCTCGAATCATCACTCTTAAGGTAAAGCCGGAAAAGATTCGCGAAATAATCGGACCGGGAGGCAAGGTCATTCGAGGCATTGTCGAAGAGACCGGTGTCAAAATGGATGTGGAGGATGACGGCACCGTTACCATCGCGTCGAGCGATGAAGCCGCTACTCAAAAAGCTGTGGAGATGGTCCAGCGAATTACGGCTGAGGCCGAGGTCGGAAAGATCTACAAGGGAACAGTCAGGAAGATTATGGACTTTGGCGCCTTCGTGGAGATCCTTCCCGGCACCGATGGTCTCGTGCACATCTCCCAGCTAGCGCCGGAACGCGTGCGACGGGTTACCGATATCCTCAAGGAAGGCGATGAAGTATTGGTCAAGGTCTTGGAGATCGATAAACAGGGCAAGATCAAGCTCAGCAGAAAAGAAGCCCTCGCAGAGACAGGGAAATCACAATCCCCGCGGGGGTCCAGGGTTCGCCCTGATGATTCACCCCGAGGTGAACGCTAGACTATTTCCTCTTCTCCATGTTTCATAAGACCGTCCTGGACAACACTATCCGTATCCTTTCAGAAGAGATGTCCAATACTCGATCCGTTAGCTTGGGGATCTGGGTCGAGAACGGATCGCGCCACGAGCCTCGTCATCAGAACGGGATTTCCCACTTCATTGAGCACCTTCTTTTCAAAGGGACAGAACGGCGCAGCGCGGCGCGAATCGCAGAGGAGATGGATGCCGTCGGGGGCGTGCTTAATGCCTTTACCGGCAAGGAGTACACTTGTTATTACTCTAAGGTCTTGGATGAGAATCTGCCGCTTGCCATTGATCTCCTCTCAGACATCTTTCTCCATTCGGTTTTCGACCAGGAAGAAATTGAGCGGGAGAGAACCGTCATCTTACAGGAGATCTCCCAGTCCGAAGACACCCCCGATGATTACGTGCATGACCTTTTCAATCTCGATTTTTTCAGGGACCATCCCCTGAGCCGACCTATTTGCGGAGAAGCCGCCACGGTCTTGAATCTCCATCGTGAGGACTTTCTCAAGTTTGTGCATGATCGTTATCTCCCAGGCCGGGTGATCGTCGCCGCGGCGGGTCATTTGCGCCACGAGGACTTAGCCAGGGAGATAGAGGCGAGATTGGGGGGCAGGGAATTAGAATCCCGAATTCAGAGTTCAGAATCTAGAATTCAGGATTCTCCCAAGCTTCAGAGCGGGGTATTCCAGCACTCAAAGCCGTTGGAGCAGGTTCACCTCTGTCTCGGTGTTGCCGGCATCCACCAATCGCATCCCCAGCGTTATGCGGCTTATATCCTGAACACTGTTTTGGGCGGAGGCATGAGCTCGCGCCTTTTCCAAGAGATTCGCGAGAAGAGGGGGAGGGTCTATTCCGTATACTCTTTTTTGGCCTCTTATAAGGATGTGGGGTACCTGGGGATCTATGCGGGGACAAGTCTCGAGTGGGTTGAGGAGGTCGTCGATCTAATTCTTAAAGAGGTGAGACGGCTGGCGGCTGGAGAGATCGGAGAGGAAGAGCTTCAGCGGGCCAAAAGCCAGTTGATTGGGAACATGATTTTGGGTCTTGAGACTTCGGATTCTTGGATGAGCCACATCGCTAAAAACGAGATCTATTTCGGTAAAACTATTTCCCTGGAGGATATCTCCCAAGGAGTTCGCTCGGTGTCTCGGGCCGATATCGTCGAGCTTGCCAGCACGATCCTCCGGCCCGATGGGATGGCCCTGACCCTTTTGGGTGATGTCGATAAGAAGACTTTAAACTTAAACCTCACGAGATAAAGGATGAAGGATGGACGCTAATGGAGGAGGTCCGAATTCAGATCATGCGGGTGCGTCAAAAGGGAGGCGCCATGCCTCTGCCTGCCTATATGACCGAGGGATCGGCGGGGATGGATCTTTCGGCGGACTTGGAAGAGGATATGGTCCTTGCGCCTCTAGAGCGTGTCATGATTCCAACTGGGATCGCCGTCGCGTTGCCTTTGGGTTTTGAGGCCCAGATTCGGCCTCGGAGCGGTCTTGCCTTAAGAGAAGGTCTCACCCTGATCAATAGCCCCGGGACTATCGATTCGGATTACCGAGGGGAGATCCGAATGATCGCCATCAATTTGGGGAAAGAGCCTATTGTCATTCATCGTGGTGATAGAATGGCTCAGATGGTGGTTCAGCGGGTCTACAGGGCCAGATGGCAGGAGGTCAGTGAACTTCCTCCCTCGAAGCGCCAAGAGGGAGGCTTCGGTCACACGGACAAAAGTGACTACTGACTTAGTGAGCTTAAATCACTGTCCACTATACTTATGATTGACCGTTATAGTCGCCCGGAAATGGCTCGGATCTGGTCTGAGCAAAACCGGTTTCAAAAGTGGTTTGAGGTGGAGATCCTAGCGACAGAAGCCCTGGCGCATTTAGGAGAGGTTCCTAGAAGCGTGGTAGGCCGGATCCGAGAAAAGGCTCGCTTCGATATCGGCCGGATTCGGAAAATCGAAAAGGAGGTCCGGCATGAAATGATCGCCTTTTTAAGCTGCCTGGCAGAATCTTTGGGTGACGACGCCCGCTTCATCCATGTCGGTATGACTTCTTCGGATGTCATGGACACCGCCTTGGCCCTGCAGCTTAAAGAGGCCTCCTCCCTCCTGGTCGAGGACGTACAGGAACTCATGAAGGTGCTGAGAACGCAGGCCTTCAAGTATAAAAGGGCCCCAATGATTGGGCGAACCCATGGGGTCCATGCGGAGCCCATTACCTTTGGCCTCAAGCTAGCCCTTTGGTACGAAGAGATGAGACGCAATTTGACCCGGCTGGAAAGGGCTGCCGATGAGGTCAATGTTGGCAAGATCTCTGGGGCCGTAGGGACGTTTGCCCAGATCTCGCCCGAAGTGGAAGCCTATGTCTGCAAGAAGAGCGGCCTCAAGCCTGCCCCTATCTCCAACCAGATCATTCAGCGGGATCTCCACGCCTTCTTTTTTGCCACCCTGGCTGTCATTGCCAGCTCCCTGGAAAAGTTCGCTGTTGAGATCCGCCACCTGCAACGGACAGAGGTCCTGGAGGCGGAGGAGCCTTTTACTGAGGGGCAGAAGGGGTCATCGGCGATGCCTCATAAAAGGAATCCGATCCTGTCAGAGAACATATCGGGTCTTGCGCGGCTTATTCGCTCCTACGCTGTGGCTGCCTTGGAGAACATCCCCCTCTGGCATGAGCGGGATATCAGCCACTCTTCGGTGGAGCGGGTCATTGCGCCCGATGCCACGATTCTGCTCGATTTCATGCTAGGCCGAATGACTTATGTCTTAAAACGTCTGTGCGTTTATCCGGAGACCATGAAACAAAACATAGAAAGGAGCGGGGGGGCGATCTTCTCCGAGAGGGTTCTTCTCCGGCTCGTGGAAAAGGGGTTATCTCGAGATGCGGCCTATCGAATGGTTCAGCGCCATGTCCTGCAGACGGGAAAGAATGGCAAGGACCTCAAGCGAGCACTTCTGCAGGATTCAAAAATGCACCGATACCTCTCTTCAAATGACATTGAACAGATCTGGGATTTAAAACATTATCTGAAAAACGTGGACTATATTTTTAACCGCGTCTTTCAGTAACTCATGTGTAGATTTTGAGGAATCGAAGGGGGGATTATGAACAAGGGAAAGGCCTTCTATGAGGGGAAGGCCAAGATCCTCTATGCTACGGATGATCCCGATCTCATCATCCAGCACTTCAAAGATGATGCCACTGCCTTTAATGCCCAGAAGCGGGGGACTATCCAGGACAAGGGGATCATGAACAACAAGATCTCGGAAGTTCTCTTCAAGTTTTTGGAAACAGAGGGTGTGCCGACCCACTTTGTCGAGAGGCTGAACGATCGGGAGATGCTCGTGCGCAGACTCGAGATGATCCCGGTGGAAGTGATCGTGCGTAATTTGATTGCGGGGAGTCTCGCCAAGCGACTTGGGTTGGCCGAAGGGGGTCTGCTCTCCAGACCTGTTCTGGAGCATTGTTACAAGAGCGACCCGTTGGGAGATCCGATGATCAATGAATTCCATATCCGGGCCCTAGGATGGGCTACCGACGGGGAGTTAAAAGAAATGGAGACGCTCTCTTTTCATGTTAACGCGCTCCTTAAAG
>JBOHVJ010000335.1:0-10538 GCA_050735075.1 Binatia bacterium | reverse complement strand
GATAGGCCATGGCAGGTTTCACCATGACAATATCCGCACCTTCACGGATATCCATCTCGACTTCCCTAAGAGCTTCATCGGTGTTTGCCGGATCCATCTGATAGGAGCGACGGTCCCCGAATTGCGGAGATGATTCAGCCGCTTCACGGAAAGGGGCGTAGAAACCCGAGGCGTACTTCGCGGCATAGGCCATGATGGCGACCTGCTGAAAGCCATTTTGGTCTAAAATCTTCCGGATCGCTCCTACCCTTCCATCCATCATGTCCGACGGTGCGACAACATCCGCTCCCGCCTTCGCATGGGAAAGTGCCTCTCTAGCTAGCAGCTCAAGCGTACTGTCATTATCTACCTCTTCCCCTTTCACCACACCGCAGTGTCCGTGGTCGGTATATTCACACAGACAGACATCCGTGATTACCAGTAGGCCGGGAACCTTCTCCTTGACCTCTCGAACCGCTGTCTGCACAACGCCGCTGTCCAGATATGCCTCGGAGCCGAGAGGATCTTTGTTCTCCGGGATGCCAAAAAGGATCACCGCAGGAATGCCCAGGGAGCTGGCTTCTTGGCACTCCCTTACCGCACGATCCACAGAGAGCTGGAACACACCCGGCATGGAGGAGACTGGCTCAGCCCTGTCCTTGCCAGGTCCGACAAAAAGAGGATAAATGAGATTACTCGGACTCAGCGCGGTTTCCCGCACCATGGCACGCAGCCGCTCGTTTCTACGCAACCTTCTTGGACGGTAGAGAGGAAATTCCATAGAATCCTCCAAATAAGCTATCAGCGATTAGCTCTTTAGGTGGTGGCATAGCATAGCGAGTACACAAAGGCATCATTCGCCTCACGCCTTATCGTTGCCTCCATAGTACTGGACAATCGCCTTCGTCAATCCCGCGCTTGTATACTCCTGGGCAACAACATCTACCTGGATCTCCATTTCCTCAGCCGTCCTGCACGTGATCGGACTGAGGCAAGCAACAGCAGTGTCAGCTAGAAGCTCTTCCATATCCTCACCCGGAAAAAGCGCAGCAAAATTCTTTACTGTGCTCGAACTGGTGAAGGTTATCATATCAATTTTCTTCTCCAGGAGCATTCCTCGAAGCCAAGGTGCATCGCCTTTTGCCCCAACAGTTCGGTAAGCCCCGACCACATCCACCTCCGCGCCCCAACCCCGAAGCGTCCTCGGGAGGACGTCCCGCGCCTCTGCCGCCCGCGGTAAAAGGACTCGCCCTCCACGCATCTCGTCAGGTCTAAGCTGCTGTAGGACCGCTTCTGCACGGTATTCCCGCGGCAGGAGATCAACGTGGAGATAAGCGGATTCCAAGGCCTTAGCTGTCTCCGGACCGATGGCGGCAATCTTAATCCCTTCGAGAACACGGCTGTCCCGCTTCAGTTGGTTAAAGCGAGCCAAAAAATGCTTCACCCCGTTTACACTAGTGAAGATGATCCAGTGATAGCTCTTGATCCTCTCAATCGCCTGATCCAAAGGGTCATAGCTCTCGGGCGGAAGAATCTCTATAGTGGGGAACTCAACTACCTCGCCACCCAGATCCTCAATAGCGCGCACAAAAGCGCCAGATTGGGAGCGAGCCCGGGTGATCACAATCCTCCGGCCTAAAAGTGACTTGGTCTCTTTCGATGGGTTTGTTTTTGCTTTAGCTCGAGCCATGGTCCAAAGTTGCTCCTTCAGAAGTGCCTAAAGCCAGAACTTCTTCCGCACCTTTTCTTAGAAGCCGCTCCGCTAGTTCTTGCCCTAGCTTTTCGGCCTTCTCGGTGGGACCTGAGATCTCTCCTCTAAACAACTTGCGCCCGTCAACATCAGCAACCACACCCATGAGCCTGATCTGATCTCCACTCATCCATGCGCACGCCCCAACCGGTATCTGACAACCACCTCCCAGGCGTTTAAGAAAACCCCTTTCTGCCATGACTTCCAGCGCGGTCGGAAGGTGATGCAAAAATGCGACCTCATCGATCACCGGATCTCCGTCCCGACTCTCCAACCCCAGGGCCCCTTGGGCCACCGCACTCAAGCAAATTTCCGGAGCGAGATATTCGCTGGCCCGTTCTTCTTGCCCTATCCTCCTAAGCCCGGCCACCGCCATAATGAGGGCATCGACCTCACCCTGATCCAACTTCTTCAATCGCGTATCGATGTTCCCACGAACGGAGAGAAGCGAGAGATCATGCCGATAGTGCAGGATTTGTGCGCGCCTGCGTAGGCTCCCCGTACCCACTCTTGCACCCGAAGGCAAAGCCTCCAAAGGCTTGCGGTCCACACTCACCAGAACATCGCGGGGGTCCTCACGCTCTGGAATGGCTGCTACCGTCAGTCCGAAAGGAATCTCCGTAGGCAGGTCTTTCATCGAATGGACCGCCAGATCGATCTCCTTTCGGAGCAAGGCCTCCTCAATCTCTTTGACAAAGATGCCTTTGCCACCGATCGCCTTGATTGGGGTGTTAAGAAAACGGTCGCCGCTGGTCTTGATGGTGACGGTCTCGACTTCGAGACCAGGGTATCTTTCCTCTAGCTTCCGCCGCACCCAGCCTACCTGAGCCAAGGCCAGCTTACTGCCGCGTGTACCGATACGGATAACCTTCATCACTTACTCTCTCAACTAGGGCTGACGGGCTTCCTGAGCGAAGATTGACCCCGAGTCGTTGGAAGCCTCTGCGAAGCTGAGGATAAGCAGCATCGATGTCTGAGCCCGCTACGCATTTCTCGCGGGCGAGTTTCGATGCTGCCCGAAGCAAGCAGCTAGGACTTCCCGACGAGGGAGCACTGAAGCGAGGGGAGACCCGAAGCCCGCCATCATTTCTCCTCCAAATCGAAAAGCTTCTTGAGCGCCTCGATGTAGAGGGTCTCATCCTGATCCTCGGACTGTCTCTTTAAACGAGTGAGCGGGGCATGGAGAATCTTGCTGATCATCGCAGAGGTCATATCTTCAAGCGCCTGCCTCTCTTGCTCCGAAAGAGCTTTGAGGCTTGTGCCCAAAGACTTCTCCAACTCCCCTTTTCGAATCTCCTCTAGTTTCTGTCTCAAGGCCACAATCGTGGGTACCTGCTCCAGAGAGGCCAGCCAGCGCAGAAAGCCTGCCACCTCTTCCTCCACGATCTCTTCGGCTTTCTGTACTTCGCCCGCCCTCTCCTCGAGGTTCTCCCTTGCCACTGCCTCTAGGTCGTCTATGTCATAGAGGTAAACATTATCAATCCCATGGATGCGCGGATCGAAGTTGTGCCGGTCGCCAATATCAATAAAAAACATGGCCTTCTGTTTTCTCTCCTTTAAGATCTCTTCGACGGTCTCAGGCTGCAGGAGGACTTCGGGGGAGCCGGTGCAGCCAATGACCAGATCGGCCAACTTGAGGTATCGGGGATAATCCTCGAAACGAATGGGACTGCCGCGAAATCGCGCCGCCACCTCCACCGCACGCTCAAAGGTGCGGTTCGTAACCATGAGACTGTGGACCCCATTGCGCTGGAGATGACGAGCTACCAGATCTCCCATTTTTCCCGCCCCAATGAGCATTACGGTTTTGTCTTCTAAACGATCAAATATGCGCTTGGCCAGATCTACCGCAACCGAACTCACCGAGACAGCTCGGCTCGCGATCCCGGTCTCGGTCCGAATCCTCTTGGCAACAGAAAAAGAACGATGGAAAAGGCGGTGTAGAATAGTCCCTACGGTACCTGCCTCTTGGGCAGCGAGATAGTGATCTTTGAGCTGCCCCAAGATTTGCGGCTCACCCACGACCATGGAATCGAGACTTGCAGCGACACGGAAGAGATGGCGCACCGCCATATTTCCCGTGTACGTGTAAAGATGATCTTCTAAACCGCCATGGTTCGTGCCGGACTCTTGCTCTACAAGAAAGCCTTTGATCTCTCGAAAGGCAGATTGCTCGTCCGGAGCTGCTGCAACCACCTCCACCCGGTTGCAAGTAGAAAGGATCACGCCCTCCTTAATCGACGGCAGAGAGTGCAAACGCCTGAGAGATTCTCGTAGTAACGAGCTATCAAAGGCAACCCTCTCACGCACCTCAACCGGCGCCGTGCGGTAGTTGAGGCCCACAATTATGATCTCTTTATGCACGACCTACTCAAACCTGCCACTGTGCCGGCTCGGAAAAACCGAGTCTCCCCAGAGAAAGGAACCTAAGACGACGGCAAAGCCCACCATGGTTAAAAGAGCTGCCTTCTTCCCGCTCAGGCTGGCGGTAATCCGACCCTGGAGCAAGGCACCGTAAAGTATCCATGTTATCGCTGATGAGATTTGCCGTGGCTCCCAGGACCAGTAATTTCCCCAATGAATCCCTGCCCAAATACTCCCCGTGAGAATACCTAGGGTCATAAGGGGGAAGCCCCACACCAAAAAGAGATAGTTGAGCCGATCCAAGGTCTCCAGCGATGGAAAACGTTTATAGAGCACGGCCATCTTCTTGTTCTTAAGTTGATACTCTTGGAGCAAGTACATAAAGCTAACACCAAAGGCCAAAGCGAAAACGGCATTGCCTAAGAAGGCAAGGGTGACGTGCAGGGGAAGCCAATAAGTTTTAAGCGTCGGTGGAAGCTCTCCACTGCCAGTGCCAAAGGCAAAGGCCGCAAGAGACATGAGAAAGGCCCAAGGAGCGATAAAGGAGCCGAGAACGATTAGGCGGTACCTAAGCTGGACTAGAAGATACACGGCCACCATGAGCCAGCCAAAGAAGGAGAGGGCTTCACGGAATTGGGTTACCGCAGGAAAACCTGTCTGAAAAAAATGGACTCCAAGGGCCGAAGTGTGGATGATCAAACCGGCCAGGAGTAGGAGCGGAGAGAAGCGGGCTAGAAAGTCTCTAGGAAGGAAAAGGTAAATAATAAAGCTGGCGGTGGCCAAAAGATAAAGGACCGCTGTAACCTTGAGCAGCGCAACATCCATATCGAGCCATTATAGCCTAACTCCGATCTCACTCAAGCTCAATTGGTCGCCGCTTTCGCTCTAAAAGGTGGCGGCCGCGTTGCGCCACGGCGGCGACCAGGTGCCCCATCTTAGGGTGATCGGGTTCCATATCCGCCTTAAGACCGAATTGCTCTAGCGCCTCGCTGCAGATAGGGCCAATGGAGGCGATCAGAGCCTGCGACAGGGCTTGCCGCAGTCTTTGATCCAATCCCTCTTCTGTAGCGATCTTGAACAGATGATCCACCTGGGTTGCGTTGGTAAAAAGGGTGATGTCCACCTGCCCGTCCAAAATTTTTCGAATGGCAGATCGGAGAGGTCCGGTATCCTCCGGAAGAGCCCAACGGTAAACAGGCACCCGTACGACCTCAGCTCCTCTAGTCTCCAAGCCGCGAATCAACTCTGGATTGCTGATGCCATACTCCTGTACAGCGACTCGCCTTCCCTTGAGATCTACCCCACGGTCAAGCTCAGCAAGAATGTCCTTCCAGGTATTAGGCTCAGGCACAGTAATAGACGGCCGCAGGCCTAGTTCCTTGAGCGCAATAACAGGCTTAGGTCCACGGGCCACCAGGGTGACCCGTTGCAATGCCATTGCCACCCTCTCTCGTGGATACTTGCTCGCAACCGCTGCTACCAGCGTCCTCGTTCCCACACCCGTTAACAGAATTAAAAAATCAATGCTCCCAGCTTCAAGTTGGCCGATAAAATCTATGGCGGCCCTGTTTTCACTGAGAGGAATTTCCCGCATGGAGGGAGCGATGAGGGCTGCGCCGCCATAGTTCCGGATGAGCTCAGCCATCTCCGCTGCGCGACGACTTTCAAAGGAGACGGTCCTGAGCCCTTTAAGGCTGGATTTGAGGTTGGCGTCCATCGAACGGATCCACCCGCTTCATGGCAACAGCAAAATGATTAAGCCAGCGGAGTTGACCCCTTAGCTTCACGACATCCCCTATGACAATCACCACCGGAGGCTGGAGAGCAGCGGCTTTATCGAGGATGTCAGCCAGGGTGCCAGTAACAGTCTCTTGCTCCTCTGTTGTTCCCCAACGAATAAGGGCCACCGGCGTCTCAGGAGAACGGCCGTGGGTGAGGAGCTTGGCTGCGATCGCGGGAAGATTCTTTAATCCCATCAGGACAACCAAGGTATCGACGCTGGTTGCCAGCCGCTCCCAATCCACTGAGGACTGACTCTGGCAGGCCTCGTGTCCAGTGATGACGGCAAAGGAGGAGGAGACACCGCGGTACGTTAGCGGTATTCCCGCATAGGCTGGCACAGCAGTGACTGAGGTCACGCCCGGCACTATCTCAAAAGGAATTCCGGCTGCTGCCAACGCCTGAGCCTCTTCTCCGCCTCGACCAAAGACAAAGGGATCACCGCCTTTTAGCCTCACCACTCTTCGGCCAAGCCTCGCGTGGGTTATTAGGATCTCATTGATCTCTTCCTGGGGGAGACTATGACTTCCAGTATGCTTACCGGCAAAGATGCGGATTGCCACGGGTGGCGCCTCCTCTAAAAGGATTGGATTTACCAAGCGATCGTAAACGACCACTTGAGCCCTCTGGAGCAATTCCAGTCCCCGAACTGTCATGAGACCAGGGTCACCAGGGCCCGCACCGACGAGGTACACCTTCCCTATTTGCATCTCTCTACTCCTAACCGTTTGAGGAGATAAGCCTTGGCTCCGCTCTTATTCCCATCCTTGATGATCCGGCGAAGGTCACCATTAAGGGCCTTGCGCCAGGTCTCTGCATCTGGATGGGAGGAGTTCTGCTTGAGTTCCTCCCTGACTTCGGATACGACCTTAGCGAGCAGCGTATAATCCTCGGTAAAATAATCTTCCAGCTCTTCCCTGATGGCCCTGGACAGTGCAGGACTTAAGCCCCCAGTCGCCACTGCCACGACAAGGTCTCCTCGCCGAAGGACTGAGGGGAGAATAAAGTCACAATGGGCCGGGTCGTCGGCGGCGTTTACCCAGACGCCTCGTTCCCGTCCCTCACTGGCGACGACCGCGTTTACCTCTCTGTCATCCGTCGCAACGAAGGCAAGCTCGTATCCGGCGAGATCACCAGGGCGATAGTCGCGCCCCACGTGCTTAATGTGACCTTCCCTCACCCAGGACTCGAGGCGCTCGGTGAGGCTCGGACTCACAATTGTGACGGTGGCCCCAACCCCGAGGAGGGTGTCCACCTTGCGCTCGGCCACAGCGCCACCTCCAATAATAACGCAGCGCCGCCCCACCAGGTTAAGAAAGATCGGATAGTATCCCATCACCCTGCTCTTTCGCGCTTAGGATTTTCCACAGAATTCCGTCCCCAGCCTTAAGCTCCAAAGCAACATATCTCCACTCATTATGAACCGTTTCGTGACCACTCGCCGAGCACCTCGCTCACTTCGGGGCGCGTGAACTCCTCGGGCAACGGCTCCCCACGACCCAGCAACTCGCGAACCCTTGTTCCCGAGAGCACGACATGATCATCGCCCTCGTGAGGACAGGTCTTGGTCGAGGCGACCGCATCACACCTGCGGCAATAGAAAGTCTCGGCAAAAAAGAGCGGCGTGATGTCGAGTTCCTCCCGCTCAAAGCGACCGAACAGATTCCAGGCATCGTAGGGACCGTAATATCCTCCAACTCCAGCAGCGTCCCGCCCCACAATGAAGTGGGTGCAACCGTAGTTTTTGCGAACAAGAGCGTGGAAGACTGCCTCTCTCGGTCCCGCGTAGCGCATCGCTCCGGGAAACACCGAGAGCATTACTCGCTCTTTGGGGAAGTAATGCTGTACCAAAACCTCGTAACAGCGGAGCCGGACCTCAGACGGGATATCATCCAGCTTTGTCTTCCCGACCAAGGGGTGGATTAGGAGTCCGTCCATCAGCTCGAGCGCGCATTTTTGGATGTACTCGTGCGAGCGGTGAATGGGATTCCTGGTCTGAAACCCCACCACTGTACGCCAGCCCCGCTGCTGAAAGGTCGCCCTGGTCTCAACAGGGTCACGTCTATAGACCTCAAAGCGAGGGTGGAGCGGGGATTTGGACAAGAGATTTATTTTTCCGCCTAGCAGAAGATCTCCTCTTTGGTAAAGATACCAAACACCGGGGTGCCTGTCCTCGTCAGTCCTGTAGACGTTCCATGCCTCCTCTTTCTTGTTGTAACCGAATTTCTCTTCGAGAAAGAGAATCCCCACAACCTCTCCGGAAGAATCAACGAGAGCTATCTCCTCGCCTTCGCGGATCTCTTTCGCCTCGCCAGAGGAGACAGCCAAGGTGATGGGGAGAGTCCAGAGGAGGCCAGACGAGAGGCGCATCTCATAAACGACGGACTCGTAATCTTTCTTCCCCATGAACCCTTCCAATGGGCTAAATGCCCCAACGGCCAAAAGCTCCAGATCGGACACGGTCCGCCCGTTTAGGGCGATCTGTTTAAGCTCTTTTGCCCTCGCTTTGGCCGCTTCCGATTCCTCCCCGGTGAGGATCCGGTTAACGAGATGTCCGCCATGGGGTTTGATTATTTCGCGTATCGACTCTTTAGTATTCATCTGCGTCTCAGCTCGCTTTATGGTTTGCCTACCAGTAGTTCCCCACCCTTGGTGTGGAGGCCGCACTCTTTGGTTTCGGGATTCTCCCACCACCATCTTCCAGCCCGGATATCCTCCCCCGGCTGGATCGCCCGGGTGCAAGGGGCGCAACCGATGCTCGGGTAGCCTAGGTCATGCAATTTGTTGTAAGGGAGATTGTTTTCACGGATATAGTCCCATACCTGCTTGTGATTCCAGTCAGCCAAGGGGTTGATCTTAATGATGCCGCCATGGTCCTTATCGATCTCAACCTTCCTAACATCGCCTCGGGTAATCGCCTGCTCGCGGCGCAGGCCGGTCATCCAGGCATTCAACTCCTTAAGCGCCCGCTTCAGCGGCTCCACCTTGCGAATGCCGCAGCACAGCTTGCGGAATTCCACGGACCTATAGAAGAGGTTCAGCCCGTGCTCATGCACCATGCCTTCAACTCGCCCCGCATCCGGGAAGAAAACTTCCACCCGGACACCGTAACGTTCTCGTATCGCGTCCATGCAATCATAGGTTTCCTGATTCAGCCTGCCGGTGTCGAGCGTGAACACGCGGAAGTCAGACCCTTGAAGGCGGTGGATCATGTCGATCAGCACAGACTCTTCTGCCTGAAACGAGGAGGCCAGGGCGATCCGAGGATGAAACGTCTCAAAAGCCCATTGAAGAAGTTCCGGAGCCGCAAGTCCCTCCAACGCCTCATTCTTATGGAGCCAATCAAAGCTTTTTGCATCTAACGACATCGCTTGTTCCCCTTTCCTCTCTTCTAACCAACCGGTCTCTGCCCTACATCTATGGTTTGCTCACCCAGATTCCTAAGGAGCGCCACGATGTCGAAAAAGTCAGGCGTCTTTATCCGCACACTAAATCGCTTCCTTGGATCCGCCGTGTCTGGTTCTAGGATAAAATCAGCACCTCCGTACATAGTTCGCGCTAGCTCCTCTAGTTCAGGTTTTACCACCCGAAAGGTCTCCTCGGTATTAGGGGCGAGAAGCCGATCGTTGATCAAAAGGAGGGCTTCATCCCCGCGAAATCTCAGCTTACCTTGAAGCGATGGCTGTTCCTCGATCCTACGGCAATTCTCAAGCGCCGCCTTGAAGACCCCTCTAAGCCTGTCACGGTTTGAACCTTGGAGGGGCTGTTTGAGATTGTAAAGTAACCCTCTGCGGCCACCGGTTTCATCGATGCTGATATTAGCTTCATGTGCAATCAGTAGTACCCCTGGGCCTGCGGCCATGTGGCTATAGTCGGCTACGTCGTAGTAGATCCCGTCCGCAGCCTGAATCCAGGAGTGAAAGATGTCGATAAATATCGTCAGCGGCACCTGGTCCGGCTCAGCGACAAAGAATTTGATGTTCAGCCTCTGTAGCTCCATCGGTCACCCGAGATCAGCCCTCACCCGCGCTGGCAGTCCCTTCAACGGTGGCAGCACGACTGGCAGCCATCATGGTTCTCAGTTTGTTGTGACAACTGTGTGCCGCATCGATGAAGAGCTGCGCCTCCTGGACGAGCTGCGTGGCCAGGTCTCTATCAATGGCTCCGTTCTTGTGAATCGTATCCCTGGCCTTAAACAGATAATCGGCAAACTTGCTACCCGCATACTTGTCATAAAAGAGCTGGGTATCGCAGAAGCGCTTGCGGAACTCGGACAGGATCTCACCCTCGTCGTCCGAGACGTAGTAAAGCTGGGTTCGCACCAACGCCTGTGCCGCCCTCAACATCGAGCGATAAGCTGTCTGGGCAGCGTTATTGTGCTCACCCTTCTCCGAGAAGATATGGGCCTCGAACAGCTCGCGCTCGCTCGCGGCAAAGGTAAATTCCGATTGGCTCACCACCTCTCCCGCGCACTCACCCGTCCCCAGATCCTCCAAGGTAAACTCTCGGGGGTCTCCCCAATCCGCGTAGTGGGAGGGATCTTCATTGTGGGGCGGAATCTTAGTTAGATCGTCAAGCATCTCCTTGATCTCTTTTTTGCCGGTTCGCCGGACAAAATCCTGGAAGCTCTCTCCTCTCTGACGGTCCCGGACGTATCGGTCCGTAA
>JBOHVJ010000334.1:0-3209 GCA_050735075.1 Binatia bacterium | reverse complement strand
GTGCTTTACCGCCAAATCCAGGATGCGTGTCCGGTGTGAAGCGAGCACTGCGTCTTCAGTCACAATGAGCGCGCCTACGCGCTCCCTGGCTGCGACTTCGCGCGCCTTCTGGAGTTCGTTGGGACCTCGCACCCCCAGGGGGTGAGGCCGAATGCCGAGCTGCAGGCTTGCATCCTCCGTCTCTCTGGATATCTGTGTGGCGGTTGGATTGCCAGAATTCCAGAAAATGGCCACTCGGGAGACGCCCGGAAGAGCGTTTAGGGTCAGGTCTTGTTTCTTGTATCAAGGCTTGGTTTCCAACCGGCTGACCGTAGCGTAGTGCAGGTCTAGAAAATCTGCAACCTCTCTCTGGCTGTATCCGTAACGAGGTACCGCCCGGACAACAAAGCCCTCTTCCCCCAACAACACCTGCGCTTAAACTCCCTCTCAGATCGAGGGCCTAGAGATCCCTTCCCTGACAAATCGACCGTAGTGTCTAGAGTGGTTGTCCATCAGACAGAAGGCGTGGCACAGCCAGTTAAAGCGCTTAAACGACCTTGCCCAGGCACTCCAAGAACGCTTGGCGATCGCCATCGTCATCGAAGATGTCCTCTCGGGCGTTGCCCCGCCAGGTCACATGGTAGATCGCACCGTCAAATTCCACTCTGAGAGGACGAGCCATGATTCATCGAAACTATCACAATAGTTGGGATAGCAAGATACAAGACCTGACCCCCAGACTGCACTTTCTTCGGCTGCTGGGCCTCGGCGGACCAGCAAAGCGCAAAGAGCATAGCGCCAAGCGCAACATGAATGATTTTTTTCCTCATAGAGTTTCCCCCAACCAAAGAGCTATGTTCCTGGAACACAAACCTTGACTTAAAAACAGTAAAGGGCCTATAGTGAAAAAGAGTAAAAACCATTGAGGCCAAAGGGAAATAACCATGGATAAAGACGACCTCTGGATCGTAGAACACTTCAGCGAACTGGTGACGAAGTATGCCGGCAAATATGTCGCTGTCGTGAATGAAACCTTGGTCGCTGTTGGCAACTCAGGTAAAGAGGTCGAGGCGAAGGCCCGCGAAATTGAGCCTAACAAGTTGCCATCTGTGCTTCGTGTCCCACGCGAAGAGGATATGGTATGCGTGGTGTAGGAGACTGTCTTCATGGCCAAAAATGCTTTACTCAGCAGAGAACAAATAAAAGCCAAATACCCTAACGAGTGGCTACTCCTCAAAGATTGCGAGTTGGATGCTTCGACCTCCCTTCGCAAGGGGCGGGTGCTTGCCCACAGCAAGGATCGCGAAGAAATTCATCGTGCGCTGAGGAAGCACTCTGGAAACCTCTGCATCCACTTCACCGGCAGTCTTCCTCCTGACACCGGGGTCATCTTCTAATGCCCCGAGTGGTCTATGATCCCTCCGCCTCATCCATTGTTGTTGACCTCTTACTTGAAGCGGCGGATGGCCGCTCCTCTTTACTCATCCCAGTTGTCCTTGACACCGGGGCTAGCTCGACCATTGTAGCCACCGATGTGATGGCACAGCTCGCATATGACCCGGCCAACCCACGGCTACCGCGCCAACGCATCATCACAGGAAGCGGCATTGAATACGCTCCTCGTATCACCGTACGGTCAGCCACTGCCGTTGGCAAAAGGTCGTCAATCTGGAAGTTTTGTCCCACGACCTACCACCGGAGAGCGGGGTAGACGGTCTCCTTGGACTCAACTTCCTTAAGCGATTCAAGCTCACCATCCGCTTTCGCAAAGGCATCATTGACCTCGTCAAGGAACGCATATAATTCCCCTGCACGCACCGGCATATTTCACCAATCTGAGGTCTGCTTCAACGATCAAGCACGCAGAGTGTCCTTTTAACCAATCTCTGATCTAAGAAAGTCCTTGTCAGATGTTCTCCAGTCTCCTCAATCGAAAATCCAAAATCGGCAAACCAAAATTCTTCAGTTTCACCTGACGCCTTACATTCACTCCTCACGCCTATCGAATGACTTTGTCCGCTCTTACCAGCACATTCGGCGGCACCGTAAGGCCGATCTGCTTGGCGGCGTTGAGATTGACGATGAACTCGAACTTCATCGGCTGCTCCACAGGCAGGTCAGCCGGCTTGGTGCCTTTCAGGATCTTGTCCACATATGTTGCCGCGCGACGATATAAGTCGGGAATGCTCGCGCCGTAGGTCATAAGCCCCCCGGCTTCTACAAATTCTGACCTGTTGTATATCGCTGGGAGGCGGCTTTTTATCGCAAGCTCTGCAATCTTTGTTCGCTGAGGAATGAAGAAGGGGCTCCCCAACACGAGGGCGGCGTCAGCACGCCCCTTGGTTGCGGCCCGGAATCCGGTTTCAATATCCTTGGGATCTAGTACGTCCACGAATTGAAGCCGTACCCCGATCGCCTTTGCGGCAAGTTCTATCTCTTTTAACTGTTGCACGTTAGCAGGGTTGGTTGAAGTCCCAAGCACGGCCACGCGGGAGAGCCTGGGAACGACTTCCCTCAAAAGCTCTAGCCGTTTTCCGCCTAGCTCCGCGACAAGGCTGGACAATCCGGTGATGTTCCCGCCTGGTCGCGCAAGGTTGGCAACAAACCCGTTCCCAACAGGATCAGGATCCTGCGCCATGACGATAGGAATCGTGTTCGTCGCTTCTTTGGCGGAACGGGTCCCCGTCGCACCAGTAGTGACGATGACGTCTACCTTGAGACTGACTAGCTCGGCTGCGAGGGCAGGTAGCCGCTGGGGCTTCTCCTGCGCATATCGGTACTCAATTGCGATGTTCTGGCCCTCGATGTAGCCGAGATCACGTAAACCTTGACGAAATGCTGCCTCGGTGGTGGGCGCCTGAGCAGAGGGAGTGCCAGCAGATAGAAGTCCTATCCGAGGGAGCTTCTTCGGCTGCTGCGCCTCTGCGATAGCCGCGGCAACCAGAATTGAAGTCGCAACTGCGAAGAGAAAATTTTTTTTATTCATGGATTCTTTCTACCCCCTCACCCTTGACTTCGGTCTCACATCAAAATGCAAAGTGAAAAATGCAAATTTTTGACTTTTGCCATTTGCAATCTTCATTTTGCAATCTTTCCCAAAGCCCTGAGAATCTTTTCCGGCGTGATGGGCAACGACCTGATCCGCACGCCGATGGCATCATAGATGGCGTTGCCGATCGCTGGGGCGACGGTCACTATGGAGGTCTGGGACATCCCCTTGGAGCCAAAGG
>JBOHVJ010000333.1:0-10457 GCA_050735075.1 Binatia bacterium | reverse complement strand
AGCCCCAAGGCCTGTGCTGAGGTGTGCATTTCGTTTAAATACGAAGGTACGGCTGGACTTGACCGATACCAGAAGACAGCCACACGGGAGACTTTAGGAACCGTCTCCTTGAGAAGCTCCAACCGTTTTCCGTACAACTCAAAGCCACCGAGACTCAGCCCAGTGATGTTACCACCAGGCCGCGCGAGGCTCGCGATGAGGGCGTCACCAACAGGATCGGTGCTCCCTGTAATGACAATTGGAATCATGTTAGTGGCATTCTTGGCAGCTCGGATTGCTTGTATGCCTCCGGCGGCAACGATCACGTCAACCTTGAGACGAACCAGTTCGGTGGCGAGATCGGGTAGCCGTTCGAATTTTCCCTCTGCATACCGATACTCGGTGACGATGTTCTGACCTTCCACGTACCCAAGCTCCCGCAGCCCCTGCTGGAATGCATCAAGCGATTCTGAAACAGCAGAACGGGACGGAGCTAATAAAAATCCTATCCGTGGAACTTTCTTCGCCTGCTGCGCCTCGGCCATCCGCACCCACCCCGCGAGCATCACAAGGATTGCAAGACACCCCACCCATTTTCGATTTTGGATCCTTCGGCCTTGCTCAGGACAGGTTTTAGATTTCCGATTATCGGAGGGAGACACAAAGAATCGAGTCCAGAATGTCTTATCCATCTGATTTCCTCCCTAATCTAAAATCTAAAATCGGCAATCGAAAATTCTTTCTGCCGCCTTCTTCATTCCTCCTCATACTGCTCTTTGAGCTGGTGCCTATAACGGGCTCGCGGCTGAACTGCGGGCCGGGAAAAAAGGGACATGCTGGTTTTCTGCCGCGAGCCTATCACCAAACAATAGCCCGTTCCCTTTCTGTCTACTCGCACCAGATATCCAGGTTCGCAGGCTAAAACAGAAGCGAGCTTGAGAAGAATTTTTCTACGGAGACTCGCTTTCTCCTACCTCTCGGAGAAAATCCTGATAGAGGGCATCACTGAAGTAGGTTCCCGACGCGATGAGTTCGTCAAGAACGGATTTCGCTTCTGGGATGATCCCCCGATCCTTCGCTTCTTTGAGTATCTTTAAGCTTCCAAAATGCGGTATTCCCAACCGCATTGCCTCTTTTCTTGCCTCACGCTCGTCAACTAGGAGTGGCGCGCCTGCCTCTTTGGCGAACGCAAGCGCTTCCCGCTCGCCGAGGCCAAGTTTTCCCGAAAATTGCTCCACGACGGATCGGTCCTTAACATTTTCACACTTGATCCATGTACCCAGTTCGATCTCGTCCACCCGCGGTCTCCCTCTTCCACGCGCTGCAAGCTCTTCGACAACTGCTTGAGGAATGATCAATACACCGACGACTTGCTGGAGAATTTCAAGCCGACCGGCTCTCGCAAACGAGAGGATCGGCCCGGCGTCGGAGACAATCTTCACGGGAGCGCCCGCCCTCAGGTACGGGGGGGGGGTTTTTGAAGCTCGCTTTTAAGCTCATCCGCACTAAGGTCGATCACCGGAACGTGATGCTTCGCCATGAGATCGAAAAGCTCATGGCGGCTAAGGCCGAGCAGCTCTGCTGCCTTTCCTTGAGAGAGCTGGTGTTCTCTGAGGAGGTCCATTACAAGCGCCTCCTTAACTCTCCTCTCTATCTCCCGTCCATCGAGTTGCGCAAATATCTCGTCGGGCAATTCCAAATCTAGCTTAACTCGTTTTGCCATGTTTCTTTCCCCTTCGGCTTTTGCCCCAGACACGCTCGCTTCGTGCCGCCCTCATTGGTTCTGTGGAGATCAGAGGGTCGGCGTATTTACGCTAAGTTTCCGCCACCCAGGGAAAAATGTCAAACAGCGCTAGCGGCTGCCCGTTCTTTCTTCCACGCTTGCGCGCGCGATGAGTACAGCATCCACAAGCCCCGCCCCTTTGCAGTAAGCAGATAATAAGGATGGATGTGGCTGGACTTGATGAGATCTGCTGCCGCCTACCTCGGTTCCAGAGCCAAACTAGGAAAGACGACAAAAGATTAGCGATGAGGGAAGCGATACAAAGGCACAGATCGCCTGCCCTTTGACCTCATGCTGTTTACCGATCACCGCACCCTCTCGCATCTGCTTATTTGATCACTTTTTCCGCCCGCATTCCGATTTTGGATTTTAGATTTTCGATCCTTCGGCAGAGCTCAGGACAGGTTTTAGATTCCACAATCATCTGATTACTCTATCGGCTCTAACACTTCATACTGCCAACCGCTGTGACAAAAACCGTCGCACCACGCTTTTTAATCATCGCGCCAAGACGCCAAGAGTCGATTCTTCTCTTCTTCCTTGGCGTCCTTTGCGCCTTTGCGCGAGTCATACTTCCATCTCACGCTTTGATAAACTTATTCCTCGAGGTTAGTCAAAACCCATATTCAGCCCACCTCTTTAAAATCATTTCTCTCATCTCGCCGGTCGGTTCGGCCACCTCACCGCGAAAGTTTTTCTTGAGTTCTCCCTCGTTTTCCAGTTTCGAGAGAAACTGCCGTAGATCCAGGTAATGTTCCGGCATCCCGGGGTTTCCTTGTTAAAGCATCTCGGTCTGGCTACGAGCCTTTCTGCAGCGCCATTTCCTCCACCAAGGTTGGTAGGTACGCAGAGATGATTGCCGGAGAGCCTTTGCGCACATGCTCTAATCCGCGGCGCAGGGCGGGGCCGACCTCCTCTGGCTCGCGCACCGTTTCTCCATAGCCATTCACAGACTCTGCGATCCTCGCAAAGTCAGGCGGGGGATCAAAGAGACCGCCCTCGTAGTTGCCCGTCCGCGCAGCCACGCCCTGGGGATAAGTTCTTTTAAGGCCAGTCGTGCCGGTGCTGTAAGAGCGATTGGCAAACACGACAGTTAAGAACGGCGCCTTATAATGGGCCGAAGTCCAGAGGGCAGAGATCGGACTTCCAAACAGGAAAAATCCGTCTCCTGCGGCCAGGATCACGTCGCTCTCCGGCTTCGCGAGCTTCGCTCCGAGAGCCGCTCCAGTGCCCCAACCGCCTGACGACCCTCCACTGCCGAAATAGGTGCCCGGTTGCGCTCGACCGTGGTAAGAAGTGACATAGTCTGAATTGCTAAGCGCTTCGTCAAGGACAATGGTATCTCGCTCCAGAATCTTCCCCATCTCATAGGCGACCCAGCGGGGGTGTAAGGGCCGGCGCTGGCCGGCTTCATGAGCCTGCCTCTCCGCCAAAGCGGCGAGTTCCCGCTTCCGCTCCTCAAGCCTTGCCCTCCGATCTGAGATGCGGCTCATGTCGCTCTGCGTAAGCATGCCGGTCGCCGCGTCGTGGATGGCGCGCGCCGCAGTTGAGGTAACCACCGGTAGCCAAAGATCTGCATGGTATTCCATGGTCTTGTAGCGCGACTGCACCGGGTCCACGTCCACCCATACAATCTTTGCATGAGGGCTGGGCGCCTCTAAGGGCGGCATGAATGGGACAGGCGATTCGAAGATGAGTAAGACATCAGCATCTTTTGGCTGCGGCCCTGTCCCGTAAAGAGGATGGGTCGTCGGGAAATTGAGTCGGTCGACGCGGTTCGTGTCCATTACAGGAAGCGCCAGCAGTTCGGCAAGTCGCACCAGCTCGGCCACAGAATCTGGGTTTCGACCTGATTTCGCCGTATAGATGCAAGGGTTGTCCGCCCTGATCAACCACTCCGCCACTCGGCGCGCGTCAGCAGGGTCCGGCCATGCGGGCCGCGCAATGCCAAGCTCGTCGCGCGTGGGAAAGCGCGTCCTTCCGGGCATCCTAAGCATCGCGGTTTCGCGTGGCACGGAGAGATAGACCGGACCTTTAGGCTCGCTCATGGCTACCTGAAGCAGCCGGCTGACGATCAGCCCAGGATTATCCTGATGCTCCAATCGGTGGTCTATCTTGGTGTATTGGCGCAGGATCTCGCCTTGGTCCCTTGGCTCTTGGACCCATTGCACGGGCCTGTTCCGCGCGCCTAACATCGAGCCAGGGTAAGCGCGGGGTCCCGTCCCAGCAGTAATCAAGACTGGATAGCCGCCGCGCCATGCAGTATGGAGCGCCCCGCCATAGTTGAATGTTCCCACGTCTACATGGACCGCTGTCGCTGCGGGTTGGCCGGAGATCATCGAGTAGCCCAGGGCCGCGTTTAGCGCCTCCCCTTCATGTGTAATCGTGATCAGGCGTGGTGCAGGCGAGCCTTTTTCTTGCGCCTTGGCTATACTCTCTTGATAAAAGGCAATTTCCGAGCCTGAGACAAAAAAGAGGTATTCCACCCCACCCAGCTTCATGGACGCAACCAGCGCGTCCGCCCATTCTTCTGCTGCATACTCTCTCCACCTTGGATCAAAAGCCCCTTCAATCATGTTTTCCCTCCTCTGTTGAATTTTTCTCGTGATAGCCTCTATTGCGCGCTTAGCCCGGAGGCGTCGGCACCTGTGGCTTCCAGTTTTTAAGCCTTTCGTTGGCCTTTCGGGCAAAGCTAAGGTCAAAGGGTCGCTCTACCGGCGGAAGCTCCTTCAGAGACAGGGCGGCGGCCTGGATCAGCGCCTCGCTGCGCATGAAATCTTCCCCCCGCATGCCATCCGCGGCAAAGATCCGGATCGTGGTATCGTAAACCTCCTTGACCATCTCCGTATCCATCCTCATATATTTAACTAAAATGGGAATGGAGCCTTCTCGATTCGATATGAAGTATTTAAGTCCTTTCAGCGCTCCTGTCACAAACTTCAGCACCGTCTCCGGCCGCGTCTGAATCATTTTAACGGTTGTGACCACGCCACCACTGAGGCCGTAGATTTCCTCGCTTACGAAGAGAACCTCTTTTAAACCTTCTCTCCGTGACCTGATGCTCCAGGGGGCGTTCAGAACGGCCGCGTCCGCAACACCGCTTTTTACCGCGGTAAAGCGGGTGTTATCAGTCCCAGCGGCGATCATGACCATCTCCTTATCCGCGTCCACCCCAAACTTCTTGAGGGCAAGCCTTGTCAGGGTGTGGGGGAGCGCTCCAAGGTTCGAGACGGCCAGTTTTTTTCCCTTTAATTGTGCGGGCGTCATGCTCTCCCGCGCAAAGATCCAGAAACCAGGTTTGAAGGTATGGATCAAGACTACCTTGAGTGGAATGTTGCGGGCGATAGCGGTCGATGCTGAGCCTGCAGCGGCACTGAAGTCGAAGTCACCTGCGATCAGTCCATTGATGCCTACTCCGGGAGTTGCGAGAATGAAAAGTGGCTCCACGCCCTCTTCGCGAAAGTAGCCCTTGTCTTGAGCCACAAAGAGAGTAACAACGCTGATATCGAAGGAAGGGTTATGGACCTTGACCTGTTCAGCCGTCGAGCCGTCAGGAATACACATAAGGACTGTAACCAAAATCAACAGCAGGGCAAACTTTTCCAGGGCAACAGGTGTTTGTCTCATAAGGTTCCTCTAACTTTTTGCGTGCAGCGCGGGCCGCACAAACTCAGTCACCAACTCAGACGTCCAGTCGTGGCGTGTCGCGGTTCTTGCTCGTTCCATAAATAATGAGGGCCTAGGCGGCGACCAAGGGCGACTCTACCGGCCAGACCAGCGATGCTTCGTTGGGAGCCACCCGCTTCTGCTCTCGCTGCGCCAGAAATGCCTCCTTGATGCGAATGCGGACTTCATACATGCTTTTGTCCGGCTCGAACAGTTGCTCATGCTTCCTCGCAGTCACGAGGTCGCCCTGGGCCGCGGCAATCATGGCGTCCTCACGGGAAATTCCCTCCAGGCGCGGCTTGACCACGTCATGGAACAGCTTCTCCCATCGCGCGCTGGCCTCGGGAGTGGCAACTCGCTGGCTGACAAAGCGCTGCACCAACGTGCGCCTTTCGTCGAGGGGAAACTGCCACAGGCGCGCGACATAAGGCTCCGCGCCCGGCACAGGGCGGATGACATTAGTCGTGATGCACGGAAGGATAAAGCGGTCACCTTTCACATCAAGCAGGTGTCCGTGATGGATCGGGTTTCCTTGCCGATCGACAGCGATACCGCGGACTCCATATGAGGTCTGGACGATTTTTACGCGCCGCTCTGCCAGACTGGCCGTAGCTGGTTGGGCCCTCCCTCCCTGCCATGTTCGGTTCTCCACTGCTTGTGTCTCCGAGTGCAGCATGACAGCATGAAATCCATCCCCGCCGTCTACTGTTAAGAGCCAGTTGGCTTCCCATACTTCCGTCGCCATCCTGAACCAGAGATACTTGTCTCCGTGCAGCAGTTCTTGTGGCACCTCATGCTCAAGGGTAGGTGGGGGAAACGTCGCGGCGTCACCGAGGTAAGCCCAGATGTAGCCTCCCAGCTCTTTGGCCGGATACGATTGGACGCACACATCTTGCCGGCTTGCGCTGTCATCCGGCTCCCAGGGGATCAAAGCACATTTCCCGCTCCTGTCGAAGCGCAAGCCGTGAAATGCGCACTGTAGCTGTCCATCCAGCACGCGACCCGCGGACAGCCTGGCCGCGCGGTGGGGGCATCGGTCGAAAAGCACTCCCGGCAGACCGTCCCCGTCACGCCAGACTACTAGGCTCTCGCCAAGACACTTAATACCGACAGGCTTATCCCGTCTGACTTCCTCGGACAGAGAAATGGGGTACCAATAATTCCGTAGCCCGATTTCAAGCCTTTCGGGAACATCCGGTGCTATTTCAACGACTTTTCTTCCTGTCATGGGTGCTGTCTCCTCTGGGCGACATTAGCACTGGTCCTGAGTTTGAGGCAAGCCAAAGAATCCATCGGGAGATGGTACTTATCCCGTCATGAGGGAGATTCAGCCAAATTTGCCCTCACATCACAGGAAAGGTCAGGCTATTCGGCGGAGGGCTTTTCGACGCTAGGTGGGGGGAAATCTGCTGTTCCCCGGTTCGGTCAATTCCCCAGGAAATGAATGGCCCGGAAGCCTAACCCAGCCTGGGCCTTAGTTGGATCATAGCCCGACCAATTTCCATTGAGCCCCGCCCTAATCTGCTTCACTTCGGGAAGGTGCTGACGGATGAGCTCCGCGGTCGGAACGTTCATGATCGTAGTTGAGGCGCAAATGTTGAACGCCCGGTGGCCTTGAAAATTTGCCTCAAGTGCGAGGCGGCAAGCCGTGGCGGCATCTCTGACATCAATGTAGCTCCACAAAGCGCCTGTTCCCCGGCAAAGGGGGTCCCTCGCTCTTTCCAGCAGGGTAGGGTATTGAGCACCTGTTGCAATGCCGGCGAAGCGCAGGCTAGCGATCTGCATATCGCTTTTTCTTGCCAACGCGTCGCATAGCTGCTCACCAACGAGCTTGGATATCCCATAGGGGTCTTGTGGCCTCAGCGGGTGATTCTCATCGACGGGAAGATAGTCGGGCAAAAGTGGGTGAAAGGGATAGTAAAGCCCGTAGACGGCGAGGCTCGATCCAGAGACGATTTTCTTTACACCTGCTTGGAGGGAGGCAGCAAGCACGTTATAGGTCATCGCCACATTATGGGTAAACCTTTCAGCGTCTCCTGCGACATCCGGAGTTTTCCAGACCTGACTCACGCGATCAAACCCATTTGCTGTATAGGGAAAACGTTTTCGTGCGAGATGAACGACTGCGTCGACATCTTCAAACGCTGAATAGAGACTCTTCGTCTCCCGTAAATCGATAACCAGTGAGCGGCAGGTGTTTCCGGCGGGCGTGGCCGTATCGATGCATAAAACCTCGTGGCCATGATCCAGGAATTCCCTTATTGCGTATTGCCCGAGTGTCCCAGCACCTCCCGCGACGATGATTTTCATTGCAGGAATCCACCACTATCGGTAGAGCTTGCGAAAAAAACCGCTCTGCTCCAGTTCCTTAAGAAGGCCGTTGTCGATAAAGTCGGTTGGTTTTGCTGCTCGGGCATCTTTGACATCGATGCTCTTTAGAATTTCCTCTACCCCCTCCAGCCGGACATAGGGGATTAGGTCCCCTGCGTTGCGCACGCCATAGATCTGGTGAAGCCCATTTAGAATTTCGGAGTCCGTTGTTTTGGTATATTTAGCGAGGACCTTAATGCTGAACTCCTTATCGTGGCGTAGACGATGGAGCCCTCGGTTAAAGGCCCGGAGAAATCGTAGCACAATATCACGGTTGCCTTGGATAAGAGATCGAGTCGTCGATAGCGGCGAATTGAGATAGACAATTCCTAGCTGGCCCATGTCGACCATCTCGCGCATCCCTAACTTTATCGCCCGGAGATTATTCGGGGGCGACAAGACCGCGGCGTCCAAAGCCCGTGAACTCAAAGCCGCTACACTCTCCGGCATTCCACCAGTCTGGAGAACTGTCACATCGCGTCCTTTTTGTAGTCCCCACTTTTTCAATGCGAAATCCAGCGCCACTTCAGTCGAGCCGCCAAGACGCGTAACCCCCACTTTCTTACCCTTGAGATCGGGCGGTTCCTTGATCTCTGGACGCACTATGATCGAGAAGATCATGGTATTGGCAGTGTTTGCTATCAGCACCAGGTGGGATCCTCTCAGGGAGGCGCGGATGACAGGAATAGAAGGGCCAAAGGCAAACTGGACGTCTCCCCCAAGCATCCCCTGGATGAGCACGGATCCCCCGGCGATATAGAGCGGCTCCACTTCTAGCCCTTCGCCTTTGAAAAATCCGCCTTCCTGAGTTACCCACAGCGGTGTCATCGCACCACCTATGGCGCTGTAGCCGACTCGGATCGGAGCTGCTTCAGAAGCGGAAGCGCTTAAGGCAAGACTCAGAAGTGTGACGCAAAGCACGCGAAAAGTTTTGAGCATAGTCAAAAATAAGATTGGAGTGCTGGAGGAGTGGAGCACTGAGCAACCATCGCTCCATTACTCCTTTCTGTTCCGGATCCCCGTGAAGGAGTCAATCTTGAGAACCTTTTCTGCCTGGTCTTGGGTTAACACCCCTTTGGGTCGCCCGCCCCTTTGCACGGTCTCTATGGCATTCAAAATGATCTTGCGCAGTAGGATGACTCCACGATCCGATGTCGCCAGATGTTCCTCCCGCTCGCCGATCAGCCCTTGAGTCCCCTGGGTCATCATATCTTCCAGGCGAACACTTCCACGGAAGGGGGCATACCTCCTCCGGTCGTACTCCTTTTTTTCTTCTTTTGTAGTTAATTGGCGTGAAGGAGCTAGCTTTTCAAAGAAATCAGGATCCGGACCGGTGTAGTAGTTAACTGTGAAAAGCGTAAAGTGCTCGTCGTCGTCGGGAGTGAGGAACATGAAGTGCTCGTTATGAGAGCCATTCATTAGCGCGGAAGCAGGCTTCTTGAAATGAGTAAACTCAGTGTCGCCGATTTGTAAAATACTTGGAAAGGCGAAACTCTTTTCATCAACATATTCTGTATCTGGATTAGGACCAGGCTTCCGCGAGATCACCTTCATGCCATAAGGTGTCTCCACGGCATCAAAATACGGGATGTCATGAAAATTGAAGAACCAACTCCTCCAGGTTCCATCGTTTGGGTTGCTTCGATGGAGGATGGAGAAGTGAACCGGATCTGCCCCGTTTTCAATGTAGTTAAACCAGTTATAGTCGTAATATCGAGTCTGCTCGATGCTTCTCTGACCTTCGTGATTTACGAGCGGCGAGTACTTCGGAAGCGGCGGGGGATCATCCCTGTCTGGTCCCATATAGGCAAAGATCAGCCCGCCTAACTCCTTCACAGGATAGGAGAGGTGCCTGACCTTCTGATGGAAGACGCTCCCTTTTGGCTCAGCAGGCTGCTCAAGGCACTGGCCCGAGACATCGAAGAGCCAGCCGTGATAAGGGCATCGTATCCCTCTATCCTCGATGTCTCCGTATTCCAGCGAAGAGCTGCGGTGGGGACAGTGAAGCCCCAAAAGCCCCAATTGGCCCTTGGGATCCCGGAAAAAAACCAGCTCTTCGCCCAGGACCTTGATGGCCTGGGGGATGTCGTGGAGGTCTCTTGTGGTTCCTACTACGAGCCAATAGCGCCGGAACCATTCTCCCGTGGGGGTCCCTGGTCCCACATGAGCCAGATCCGAAAGAGTAACACTTCTGTCCTTTCCCGATGGCATTGTGCACACCCCGCTCGTAACCCAAGCCTAATACATATGAGCATCCGTCATGTCAACATCGACAGCGAAGAGCTTCTTTAGATACTCTAAGGAGGAAGCTCTTTGATGCAGTAAAAATCGAGCCTGTCCCTCTTTTACCCTCTTCCCACCAAAAGGAGATTAAGGCTGAACTATCGGCACTCCAGAGACAGCTAGTGGTATGTCTCTAAAATACCTTTACAACGATTTACCTTTTCCGTTCGCCCTGAGCAAGTCGAAGGGTGAATCTTTCCAACGTCTTTTTCTTCGTGGTTCGACAAGCTCACCACGAACGGTGAGTAAAGCTTTTTATGAGACACTATACTAGGCACTAGGAAATCATAGCCCCGTATAGCAGGTTATGCTAGTATAGTTTAGTATAGGAGATCAGGATGATCGAATCTGTACAGTTCCGCAACTTCAGAGTGTT
>JBOHVJ010000332.1:0-4190 GCA_050735075.1 Binatia bacterium | reverse complement strand
CTCCAGACAGGACTCTCACCTGTTGAACCGTCCAAGCTTATCCTGGCGCACTCATTTCTTGGCCTTCCTAATCCAAAATCGGAAATCGGCAATCTAAAATTATCGAAATACTCTATCTGCAAGAATGAGCACCTCAGGCGGAATAGTAATTCCGATCTCCTTAGCCGTCTTTTGATTGATCACTAGTTCGAACTTGATTGGGGTTTCCACGGGCAAATCCTGCGGCCTGGCTCCTTTAAGGATCCGATCAACATACCACGCCCCTCTATAGCCTATGTAGTACAGATCAGGTGCATAGGTTAAGAGAACCATCTCCTCGGCTACCTGAGTGGCACCACATCCGAATAGGGGTGCTCTCTTCTTTATTGCAATGGAAGCAATTTTTTTAAGTGTTTTGAATAGAGGTCCGCAAATAATAAAGGCCCCAGGGGCATTTTTATTAGGCAGTGAGGAAAGTGCCTGCTCCGCTTCCGCGGCCGACATAACGGGCTTTTCGGTCAGCTTGATCGCCAAGCGTGCTGCGACTTTCCTAACCACTGCGAGACTCATGGCAGTGACCGCATTGTCCCTTCGGCCATCGAATAGCACGACGACTTGCCGCAGAGATGGAACAGCCTCCTTGAAAACCTCTAGTTGCTTGCCAACCTCTTCGGGATCCGTGAAAAAGGTTAAACCTGTGAGATTTGTCCCGGGATTTGCCAGCGACCTTACGAAGCCTAATTGAACCGGGTACCCCGCAGGCATGAAGATAATCGGGATTTTATCTGTTACTTCCTTTGCCACCGCAGTTTCCGCCGAACTGATAGCAATAATCGCGTCAATCTTTTGTTCGGTATAGACTTTGACCGAAGCGCGAAGTCTGTCGTAGGTTTCCTCTTGTAGCAGGTCCAAGACAAGATTTTTCCCCTCTATATATCCTGCCTCCTCCAATCCGTCGCGCAGGCCCTTTATTTGGGGAGGATGAAGATCTTTCTCCACAATGACCCCAACACGATACACTTTGGACTGCTGCTGCCCGGCTAGCGCTGGTCCCATAAACAGCGCTAGTGTACTCAGCAAGAACAGGAAAAGCTTTTTCATTGCCCCCACTCGTTCCGCATGTTGTCCAACTTTTGAGAATGGCGCTGTCGATTCATCTTATCGTGCCACCGCGCATGACCGTCTGAAGCGTGGCAAGAGTAAAAAGCGTCGGCTGGTAACCTTGATTATAAGCTCTGACAGCGGTCACTAGGGAGGAGCGACCGTTCTGGACATTAACTATTACGACTGTCCCTACTGACAAGACCTCCTGGCCGTCGGGAAGCTTCACTGGGGTACGGAAGGCAATATTCTCTTTCCAATAATGTCCCTTTTTATCCCAGATCATGGTCCAAAAGCCTTCGAAATAGGCCTTGTCGATGTAGATAATCTTTTTCGGATAGCAGTAATTGGGGTCCCTGGGCGTGATCTCTAGAGCATAGGCATCATGAACCTCCCAACCCTCATCCAACGGCAGATAGTCACCATTTTTACGACGGAAGGGAAGCCGTTCCTGGGAAAAGTTTCCAAGCGTTTTCTTCTCGCCTAGAAACCTATAGTTAAAATCGGTGATCTTACCGTTAAAGTTGTTAATGTCATCAAAGTTGAATTCACTTGGGGCTAAAGTGGCGCACCTCTGAATTGGAGGGGCCCTGCGGACACGCCGGATACTAGGGACATAGATATGTAAATCGTCTTCCCTTTTGGCGTCAGCATAACGTATCTCAAGCGTTGTAGTACCGGAGGTATCCCTGGGATACTCGTCGGCACGAAGCTGCATCCAGTCGATATGTTCGTATCCTGGAGAAACAGGTTTGGAATCCAAGGTGACCCGTCCACGAATCTTTATATAATGGTGGATGACGTCCGCGCGACGCTCCGACCCATCCTTTTCAATGGCATAGCGAAGAATCTTTCCTGTCTCAGTCGCTCCTCCAGTCTTGGAGTCATCGCCCAACCAACGCCAATAAAAATTCCAAGCGAGTTTTAGGCCAGCCTGAGGGTCATTGGGGTTAAAATTAGGGAAGGGGAGACCGGCAACGTAATTGAGAAGCTCTCCCTCGCCACCCAGCTTAACGCGGCCTGAATATCTTTCCGTGGCCTCGATGTACTCCCTGGGAAGCTTGTACCTCTTGGGCTCCTTGACCTTAAAGGTATAGCCCTGCTTGATGCGGTTAAGCAGGTTCTCCCCCACCATACCCTTTACGCTCTCCCAGTTGTGCGGGCCAATGGTGTCGCCAGGCTTGAGGTCTGCCCCCGCAGCAGAGACGCTCGTCGGAAAGTACAAAACAAAATAAAAAGCCAAACCGCATATCGCAAATAGTACACCAATTACCGATTGGCCTTTGCTACTTGACTCCATTTCTAATTCGAGTATTGAGGCCATACTCCTCCTATCTCTCAAGCACCGTGCCAATCTTAACACGGTATCTATCTTTAATATAACGCACTGGATTGGCTACGGAATTTAGCACAGCGACCTCCAGATAAGATGTCCGCATAAGTGAAAAGCGTATCTTCCCGTATACGCCCCTGTATGTAAAATGATACGCCCTCTTTTACGAAAGTTACACTTGCAAAGATTCAGCTAGTGATGCGAGGCGGCTTAATTGGCAGGCACTTCAAGCTTAAACGATTGCTGCCTAGGTAAGGTGAAAGAGAAAGTACTCCCTTTGCCACCTTCGCTTTCCACCCAGATCTTTCCTCCATGCATCTCCACCAGGGCCTTGGAAATAGCTAGGCCAAGCCCAGTGCCTTTTGTCTTCTGCTTGTCCACTTGAGCAGCTTGATAAAACTTATCGAAGATCTTATTTGCCTCCTCAGGGAGTATACCTGGACCTGTGTCTGCAACAGAGATCTGCACCCATTGACCGCCGTTTTTCTCGACCGCCACGGTCACTTTACCGCTTAGTGGAGTGAACTTAACCGCATTGCCGATGAGATTCATCAGCACCTGGCTGACCTTGTCACGATCCCCCCAGGTGATCACGCTAGCATCGGGAGATGCAATTTCAAGACTTATAAGCTTTTCCCCTGCGACAGTCCGCAGGCTTTCTGCAACCTCTTTGACCAGAGGCACAATAGCGAAATAGCTCGGTTTAAAATCGATTCTCCCGGCCTCAATTCTTGACAGATCCAGAAGGTCGTTGATGAGCCGCGAGAGCCGGTCCGCATTGCCCTTGATGCGCATGAGATAACCAGCCTGTTTTTCATTCAACTGGCCTGTAACGCCATCGAGCATATTGTCCACCGAGGCCTTGATTGCGGTAAGCGGTGTCCTGAACTCGTGGGAGACGTTGGAAACAAAGTCCGACTTCATATGATCAAGTTCTCTCAGTCTCTCGTAGAGCTGAGCATGGTCCAAGGCCACTCCAAGCTGAGAGCCAAAGGCCTTGAGGAGATTAATCTCTCTCTTCGAAAATTTATGTACCCTTTTGCTGCCCACCACCAAGACTCCCAGAACCCGGTTCTTGGACATAACGGGAACCCAGACTGCAGAAACGAGCCCAGCCTGCACCATGGTTCGATTTTTGAACCTCGGATCTTTCCGGATGTCGCGAGAAACATAAGGCTCTCGGGTTTCAAAGATTAGGCTCGCTACGTTACGCCGAACAGAGTCTATGGGGACGATATTGGTGAGAAATTCGGGGGAGTAAAAGCCCCGGGCAATTCTGACAACTAGATTTCCTGTCTTAGGATCTAATATGCGGATAAAGGCCACATCAAAGCCAAGGATTTCCAGCGATTTATCTAGGGTGTCTCTCAGGATCTTCTCGGTGTCAAGCGATTGAGCTGTGGTCTCTGCAATGGTAAGCAGGGCTGAGAGCTCACCGGTGCGACCCCGCAACTTTTCTTTTCTCTGCAAGGCCACTAAAAGCGAGTCCTTATCCTCCGCTCCTTGGCCTTTCGCCCGTGGCATGAGTTTCAACCCCGAGGAGGCCGGTCCGCCGGTACGGTAAACGAGAAGGTGCTACCTCTGCCCTCCTCGCTTTCCACCCAGATCTTCCCTCCATGCATCTCCACGAGGCTCTTTGAAATAGCCAGACCAAGCCCGGTGCCTTTTGTTTTCTGCTGGTCCACCTGAGCGATTTGATAGAACTTATCGAAGATCTTATTTGCTTCTTCAGGAGGAACACCTGGACCCGTGTCTGCAACAGAGATCTGCACCCATT
>JBOHVJ010000331.1:0-12248 GCA_050735075.1 Binatia bacterium | reverse complement strand
TCAAACGCTCCACGACGCCCAAGAGAAACACAAGGAGTAGGAGCATGGTAACGCGGAATCCGATCCGCTCAAGCGCGAGCGCAGAAAAGGCACATGCAGCCAAAATGGCTAAAGCATGTCTTCCCCCAGTCCACTTTAATGAGCTGAGGGAAGGGGATCTACCACCCAAAAGAATGATGAGGACACTAAGGCCAGCCAACAAAGAAGCTAACAGGATGGGCATATACCCAGGTCCTGGATTATGCAAGGTTCCCAACGGCAGAACCCGGCTCTCCCAGACTACGATCAGGGCCATAAAGAGGAGTAGAGCCCCGCTGATCCGGTCCAACGTCGGCATGAGAGGGATTTTGTAATATAGGGTGAGAGTAAAGTAAAGTCGATCAGTGTTTGTGTTTATGTTGTTTGGCCACCCACTCCATCGCTTCCTCTTTGGTCCTGATCTCTCCCTCCAGTTGTGCCTCCTCGACCTCCTTCAAGATATTCTGGAAAAGAGGTCCGGGCGAGAACCCCATGGCGATCAGGTCTCTGCCCCTAAGCAGCGGTTCGGGATGAATCTCCTCCTTTTTTAGCTCGGCCATCTTTTGTCTGCAGAATTGATAGTATTGGAGATCGCCGTTTGCGGATAGGGCGTCGATCCGGACCAGTTCCAAAAGCTCCTCAATCCCCTCCTCACCGAGAAAGCGCTTCAGAGTGCTGAGGCGCATCTTGGGTGCTTGTGTGTGGCGCAGATGATTCCTAACCAGATAGGCCACTCTTTCCCAGACCGCCCGGCTACGTTTCAGCCGCTTGAGAAGCTCCTCAGCCATCTCCGCTCCCTTTTCCGTATGGCCATAAAAGGTTACGCGGTCTTTCTCTTTCTTAATGCAGACAGGTTTGGCAATGTCGTGCAAAAGGCAACCGTAGGCCAGGGTCTCTGAGATTTGAGACTTGAGATTTGAGATTTGCTCCAACATCAGGAGTGTATGGGTAAAGACATCCCCCTCTGGATGAAAATCAGGACTCTGCTCAACTCCCTTCATCGCCTCTATCTCCGGTAATAGGACTTGTAAGAGACCTGTCGCATCCAGGAGTTCGAATCCTCTTCTGGCTCCCCCTTCAGTCAGGATGCGGGTGATCTCTTCTCCGATTCTCTCCCAGGAGATCTGGGTGATCGTCGAGGCCTGCTCTCGGATAGCCTTAATGGTATCTTCTTCGATCGTAAAGCTAAGGCTGGCAGCGAATCGAACAGCGCGCACCATGCGCAGACGATCCTCCTGAAACCGCTCACGAGGATCCCCTATGGCGCGGACCAAGCGCCGGCTCAGGTCTCCTCTCCCGCCCACCAGATCGATGACTCGGTCTGCAATCGGGTCGTATACCATTCCATTAATTGTGAAGTCGCGGCGCAGGATATCCTCTTCCATGCTTGCAAACCGTACATGGCTGGGACGCCGCCCGTCAAGGTAAGGTCCGTCATATCGGAAAGTAGCGACCTCAAACGGCTCACCCTCGACTATAACCAAGATGACGCCAAATTGCGTCCCTACGGCTATTGTTTGAGGAAAAATTTTCTCTATCGCTTCCGGTCTCGCATTGGTAGCGATGTCGTAGTCTTGAGGAGACTTCCCTAAGAGATAATCCCTAACGCAGCCTCCAGCCAGATAGGCCTCGTAACCTTCTTCGCGCAGGCGCTTTATAATGGAAATTGCCTTTTCCTTTTGCAACACAGGGACCTCTGAGGTCTATTCTAACGGAGAAAAGGGAGGACGGGAAAGGGGGAAAGGTGCCCGGCTGTTACTGGATAGTTACGGTCGGAGCAGAGATAAATTCCTGAACTTTCCCCTGGAGCTGCTGAAAAGTAAAGGGCTTGACGATGTAATCGTTGCATCCCGCTTCGATACAGGACTTGAGATCGGACTCTCTAAAAAGTGCAGTGGCAGCTAATATGGGGATATCCTGGGTCTCGGGATTAGAGCGGAGGAGACGAGCAGCTTCCCGCCCGTCCATGCCAGGCATCATGATATCCATCAGGATCAAATGGGGCTTTTCTTTCATTGCCTTCTCCACGCCCTCCTTAGCGTGTTTAGCCGGAATGGCCAAAAAACCCATTAGCTCCATCTGCCAGACAAGAAGTTCTCGCATATCCGGATGGTCTTCCACGATGAGAACCTTTTTCATAGGGAAACTTAGCCTTTCGGCGGATACCGTAAATGCTTGGTGTTTGGGATTTTCACGCCGTTCTAAACAGCGCTATAACTACTACAATGTTTGCGCCACTGTCAATAGGGTGTGGTGCGAGCAGCTTGAATATTTGATGCCCCCGTTGCTCTTAGCCGCTTCCATCTTGATGTTGCAAATGGTATGGTGGTAGCCTTTATTCAGGTTGACTATGTAATGAAGGCTACATTAAAGCGCTACTGCAAATTGATTTCCGGATGGACCCTGGTGTTACTAGGGGTTATCGGCTGGTTTCTCCCGGTCGTCCCGGGAACGGTGCTTATTTTCCTCGGTGTGGCACTTCTTTCTGCCCAGTCAGAATGGATGAGAAAGAGGATCGAGTTCCTAAAGGCCCGCTTCCCCCGCCATGCGGCCAAGCTTCAAGCTCTTAAAGAAAGTCTCACTTCTAAAATGAGACGGGAAGGAACCTCCTGAGTTCCTTGCGGAGTTTTGACAACCCTTGTCCCCAGGCCCTTGGAGCAAGGCCTAGGATCCTTTGACCTTCGTTTTCTCCTGATTCGCCACTATGACCACGATAAACTTTTCCGGCTGGAGATACCGCTTGGCTACACGAAGGATATCCTCCTGACTGATGCTCCGGATCAATTCAGGATAACGATCCGGATAGCTTAATCCCAGCTCGAAGAATTCCACCTGGGCCAAGAAGTTGGCAACCCTCTGATTGGTATCAAGACGCAGAGGGAAACTGCCGATGAGATAGTCTTTGGCGGCCTTGAGCTCTTCTCCACTAACCCCCTGCTCCCGAATCCGTCGGATCTCTTCCATCGCGATGCGGATAGCCTCCTCGGCAGTTTCGTTCTTGGTCTGCATGGTAATTTGAAAGCTCCCGACATTTTTTTCCGCGTCTAAGGAGCTGTAGACAGAATAGGCGAGCCCGCGCTCGTTTCGAATGGAATCCATCAATCGAGAGGAAAACCCTCCTCCCCCAAAGATGTAATTCATGACCTGAATGGCATAGTAATCGGCGTGGCCTCTGGGCACTCCCTCGTGACCGATAATGATGTTGGCTTGGGTGAGATTCTTATTGATCCGAATAACGTTTGCCGGACCCGGCGATGAAGGCGCGGGAGGTTCCTTGGCCAAACCCTTTTTCTCCCAAGACTGGAAGGCCTTGGCCAGCCCCTGCACCATTTCTTGGTGCGAGATATCTCCGACCACTGCCAGGATGGCGCGATTGGGGCGATAAAAACGTTCATAAAAATCGGCCAGGCTAGCGCGCTCAATGCGCTTGACCGAATCCTCTGTCCCTTCCACGGGACGTCCGTAGGGGCTTTGGGGAAAGAGCGCCTCCAAAAATTTTACCTGGGCGATCTCTCCAGGATCCTCTCCCTTGGCTTTGATCGATGCGATCACCGATTGTTTCTGTCTATCAATCTCTTCTGGAGGAAACACCGATGCGGTCAATACCTCTGCGAGCAGATTGAGCCCCGTATCCAGATCCTTTTTCAGCAGCGTCACACTCACCGTTGCAAGCTCTTCGCCGCAGCCTGTGGACAGTCCGGCGCCGATGAAGTCCAGCGTCTCACTGATCTGTAGGGCTGTTCGGTTGCGTGTCCCGTAAGTTAGAAGCCGCGCCGTGAGGTTGGCCAGCCCTTCACGTCCCGCGGGGTCGTAACGAGAGCCTGCTTCTATGAGAAGGTTGAAGGTAACCATCGGCAAGGCTCTCTGCTCCGAAGTCAGTAGGACCAGTCCGTTCTCGAGCAGCGATCTCTCGGGCAAAGGACGTGCCTCCACAAAGCAGGAAAAAACCATCAATAGAGATAAGGAAAGAAAAGTGGATTTTAATTGTTTCATTGGCTCTTCTCTTTTATGGGAATAAGGATACCCACGGTGCGTCGGTCGGCCTCAAGATATTGTTTCGCTACCTTGAGGATGTCGTCCCGCGTGACCTTTCTGATCCCCGCCAGATAGCTGTCCAAAAGCTGCCATCGGGCTGAGGACTCATATCGGCCAATCCTCATGGCCTGGCCAAAGATCGAATCCTGACCGAAGACAAAGGCCGCCTCGACCTGATTCTTAGCCTTCTCCACCTCTCGGTCGCTAACGAGCTCGGATCTCACTCGATTGACCAAAATGTCGATAGCGCGCTCCACTTCAGCAGGATCCTTTTCGGGCATCACCTGGGCCGTCATAGACAAGACCGAGGGATCTATCGACAGCCCCCAGTAATCCGCATCCACACTGCGAGCAATACGTCTATGGTAGACTAGATCTTGATAAAGTCTGGAGCTGCGTCCGCTAGCAAGAATCACTGTGAGGAGATCGAGGGCGAAACTATCCGGAGTCCTCAGGTTAGGAACGTGATAGTAGATCAAGAGAAACGGCAGCTCAGCCTCTTTTTTAAGGACGACCCTCCTTTCGCCTCTCTGTGGGGGCTCTTCGACTCTTACCTTAGGGGGCTCCGAACCACGGGGGATCTTGCCAAAGGTCTCCTTAATCTTGGCCAACATTTCCTGAGCTGAGAAATCTCCGACGACGACGATATAGGCATTATTGGGGACATAATAGCTCCGGTAGTGACTTTGGAGATTTTCACGTGATAGGTTTTGGATATCTCCCATCCAGCCAATCACCGGACGGCGGTAGGGATGGACGGTATAAGCGACAGCACCGGTTACTTCGGCCAACGCGGACGTGGGGTTGTCCTCCGTGCGCAGGCGTCGCTCCTCCATGACCACCTTTTTCTCCGCCTCGAAATAAGTTCCGTCCAGAAGGGCATTAGCCATCCGATCCGCTTCTAGCTCAATGGCGATACCGATCTTTTCTCGGCTCATCGTGGCGAAATAGACCGTAACATCGGACGTAGTGAAGGCGTTCGAGCGCCCACCGTTTTTCGCAATGATGCGCGAGTACTCCTCGGGACCGACCTTTGAGGTCCCTTTGAACATCATGTGCTCCAAAAAGTGAGAGAGGCCGCTCTTCCCATCTTCTTCGTTTCTTGCCCCTACGCGATACCAAACCTGAAAGGTAACCGCCGGACTCTTGTGGTTCTCCAAAAGAAGGACCTTGAGTCCGTTCTCAAGAATGACCTCCTGGACCTGGGTGGTCTGGGCTTGGGTTGGTGGAGAAAAGAAGGATGGAACAATCAGGGCGAGCAAAAATATCCACTGCATGCTCTTTAACAGATAAAGGAAGAACAACAAAAGTGCAAGCGAAAGCAGACATACGTTCAAGCAGTTCAAAGCGTTTAAATCGTTCAACGGCTTGAACGGCTTTAACGGTTTAAACGTCTTGAACTATGAATTAAGCTCGTATTGACAGGTCAGGACCAGCGCAATAGTATGACGCCAAGATCGAGGAGAAATCTATGCAAGATGTCACTGATATGAGAGGCTTCATCCAATGTCTTGAGGAGATGGGGGAGCTGAGGGCCCTCCAGGGGGTCGATCTTAACCTCGAGGTCGGGGCTTTGACTGAACGCGCGGCCGAAAATGAGGGACCTGCCCTTCTCTTTAGCCACTTCAAGGGTTACCCGGAGGGTCTTCGGGTTATCTCAAACGTCTTTAGGACCTGTAGACGGACCGCTCTGCCTATGGGACTCCCTACGGAACTCAAGGGGGTGGACTTTCTCCACGCTTGGCGGAAAAGACTCGCCACATTCAAGCCTGTCCCAGTAGAGCAGGTGGAAGGCGGGCCGGTCTTTGAAAATCAGATGGGCGAGGACGAGGTGGACCTCTACAAGTTTCCCACGCCGATCTGGCATGAACTCGACGGCGGGCTCTATCTCGGGACCGGGTGCGGGGTGATTACGAAAGACCCGGAGACGGGAAAGATCAATATCGGGACTTACCGGGTTATGATTCAGGCAAAGAATCAAGTCTCGGTAAAAATGAACATGGGTAAGCATGGCAGACTGGCGTTCGAGCGGAGCCGCGCCGCAGGGAAGTCGCTGCCAGTTGCTATCACATTGGGCCAGGGGCCGGCTGTTTTTCTCGCCTCGCAGATGCCAGTGTCTCCTGACGTGAACGAGTATGAATTTGCTGGCTGGCTTCAGGGAGCCCCAGTGCCTGTTGTTAGAGGAGCGGTGACGGGTCTTCCCATCCCGGCCAACGGTGAGATCGTCCTGGAAGGCGAGATGCCTCCTTACAAAGACGAAGAGCTTCCCCGTGAGGGACCCTTTGGAGAATGGCCGGGCTACTATACGGATGCGAACGTAGGAGAGACCCCTGTAATGGTGGTGAAGCGGGTTTACTACAGAAATGATCCGATTATCCTTGGGGCACCTCCGTTGAAACCGCCGAACAGCTACCTTCCAATACCCCTTGGTGCAGCCACATTATGGGAGCAGCTAGAGAAAGCAGGGGTGCCGGACGTAAAGGGGGTATGGGGTTTTGTCTATGGCGGCCAGCCCGGATCGTTCATTGTAATCTCCATCCGTCAGCGCTACTCAGGACATTCCAAACAGGCCCTTCTTGTAGCCGCGGGGGCAAGAGCAGGGGCCTACGGTGGAAAGTTCGTCGTGGTGGTGGATGATGACATCGACATCACCAATCCTTACGATGTGATCTGGACGATCGCGACGAGGTGTTATGTGCGGGAGGGAATCGATCTCGTTAAGAGCGTCTGGGCCTCGGTCTGTGAGCCTGCCATGCCTCCGGAGGAACGCTCTCCCCGAGGCTACACCTCAGATCGGGTTTTGATCGATGCCTGCCGACCCTATCGCTGGATGGATGAATTTCCTAGGGTCAACGCCTTTACCAAAGAATTCAAGGACGAAGTAGAAAGGAAGTGGAAAATTTAATAAGGGGGGTGTGAGAGAAACAATGGGCGTGTTGGAAACCTTAAGCCTGGCTTTAGGGACGGCCTGGGCCTCGGGTATAAACCTCTATGCCACCGTAGCCACCCTTGGACTGGCAGGCAGGTTAGGAATGATACAGCTTCCGCCTAATCTTCAAATCCTGACCGATCCTTTGGTCATTGGGGTGGCCTGTGCGATGTACGTCATTGAGTTCTTCGCCGATAAGGTTCCTTATGTCGATACCGGGTGGGACGTGCTGCATACCTTTATTCGCATTCCAGCAGGAGCCATCCTCGCAGCCCGATCCCTGGGAGAGCTTAACCCTGCTTTAGAGTTGGCCGCGATTCTAGCCGGCGGTACAGTGGCATTGGCCGCGCACGGAACCAAAGCCACGGTGCGCCTGGCGATCAATGCAAGTCCAGAACCTTTCAGCAACTGGGTGGCCAGTATCGGCGAAGACCTGGCGGTTTTTGCAGGAATCTGGTTGGTCTTTAACCACCCGTTAATCATGTTCGGCTGGGTCATCGGATTTATGGCCCTAGCCATCTGGCTGATTCCCAAACTGTATCGTACGGCCAAACGCGGATTTCTGGCACTGCGGGCTCGACTGCGGGGCGAAAAGCAGGAGATAACTGCCGCTAAACCTGCGCCGCCAGTCTAGGGCCCCAACGAACCGTCTCTCATCTACACCATGACAAGGCTGGTTTATGAAAGAGGAAAAGGCCAATAGCGATTTTCCCGCTGTACCTCTAACTCTAGAAGGCTCGTCCATCTTACACCAAATGTTCCGTGTGCGCTGGTCTGCTTGGAAAGCGGCCACCTCGGTAGAGCAAAAGCTGGCCCTAGAGGAAGCTACGGCCTCGCTGGAGGAGATGGAGAAAAGTGGCCAAGAGCAGAGCGCGATTTTTTCTCTGGTTGGGCACAAAGGGGACCTGATGATCCTCCACTTCCGGCGCACGCTTGACGAGCTGAACCATTCAGAGCTTCGCGTCGCCAACCTCAAGCTGGCCGAGTTCCTGGAACAGACAACCTCGTACCTGTCAGTTGTGGAACTGGGATTGTATGAGGTTTCTGTCCGCCTCTATGCAACACTTAAGGAAAAAGGAATCCAGCCCGGCGGCCCCGAATGGAACCAAGCCGTGGAAGCTGAGCTGGCCAAGCAGCGGAAAGCCGCCGCGCCGCGGCTTTGGCCCGAGATCCCTCCACGGCGCTACGTCTGCTTTTATCCCATGGATAAAATGCGCGGAGAGACGAAGAACTGGTACCAGCTCCCTATGACAGACCGCCAGCGGTTGATGCACGAGCACGGCGTTATCGGCCGCAGGTATGCTGGCCAGGTGACCCAGATCATCTCCGGATCTATCGGCTTTGATGACTGGGAGTGGGGGGTGGACCTCTTTGCCGATGACCCGCTGGTTTTCAAGAAACTAGTTTACGAGATGCGCTTCGACGAGGCGAGCGCCGTGTACGGCCAGTTTGGCGCCTTTTACACTGGGCTGCGTTTTCCCGCGGCGAAGTTAGGAACGTTGCTCGAAGGTCAAACACCTACTTTTACTTAGATTTCCAGGCTAATGATTGGGAACGGAATTAAGCACCTTCGACTGGTAGTCTTTTAAATCGTCCTCCAACCTTTCGATGCGCGCCTCCAAGGTGCCGCTGTGCTCCTTCTTCTTTATGCGGAAGAACTCGTCGTAATCTCCCCTCTCCTTCCTATTATCCTCTATTACCATCCCTGCCCCTTTAACTGCGTCCGATGAGACCAGGCCGATTCCTTTGACATAGTCATCCAGACCATCTTCAAGGGCCCTTATTCGAGTCTCGATATCCTCGCCACGCTCACCATCACTCCCTTTAGTGAACTTGGCCTGGGACTCCATGGCAGATTTCGCCTTTAGGATGTCATATAAGGTTATGGTTCCCCTCCTACCGAAGTAGTAGACGCGCGGCTCGAAGCGTTTGGTTCTATAGTATTCCAGGTCCTCTTCAACGGCCCTGACATGGGCCTCGTAGTCGTGCATGTGCGGGTTTGCTTCATCACCATCGTGGGCCATTGCCATTCCTCCTAATCTATACGAACCCGAAATAACTTTATACTTCCCAGTTTACGAAGAAAAAGTATCTGCCAAGGAACTGTGATGTCAAGCTCTATCCGGTTGTGTGCTAACGGCTGGTAATTATAATGACCCCGGCAACCATCAGGGCAGCACCAAGGACGACCTTGAGGGTAATCACTTCCACATCCCTGAGAAAAAGGGTGCTGAGCAGGACGGTAAAGAGCGGATTGGTATTGAGCAGCGGTACTATGGCAGAGACCTCTCCTCTGCTTAAGGCCACAAAGGTTAGGAGCTGTGCCGTAGCAGAGACCAAAGCGGCGCTCCCAAAGAATGGGAGGCTCTTTTTGTGAGTCTTTATAAGGCCACTCCTCCCCGTCATTATCAAGTAAATTGAAAAGATCGCCAAAGAGGTGGAGGTGCTGATGGCCGCACCGAGAAATGGATCAGGAAAAAGGAGTAGCCCCTGCCTGCGAAGGTTTTGAGAAACAGCGGCAAAAAACGCTGCCCCTAAGGGAAAAATGAGATCGAAGACCCTCCATTCATCTTCGCCAATGCGGCGCGAAGAGATGAGCCACACGCTCGCCACGGTGAGGACCGTCCCGATATAAACAAAAAGGGTCGGTCGCTCTCCCAGAAAAACCACGGCAATGAAGACCGCAAACAGAGGGCTTGTCCCGAGAAGAGGACCAGCCCGAGAGACCCCGAGGCGTGTCAGGCCCATATAATAGAGGATGCGCGCCAAGAGCGGTTGGAAACATCCGCTCAGTAAAAAGTAGACCGTGGCTGGTGACCAGAGAAGCTGAAAAGAGAAATAGGAGAAGAGGTAGGACCAGAGGCATAGAGCCGATACGGAATAACTCAGAAATGCGGCCGCAACGACGTTGGAGGTGCGCGCCCCCAAACGCACCAAAATCGCATCGACTGCCCAGCCCAGCGCTGACGTTATTGCGATAACTTCAGGCTTCATGAGACTTATTGGGTCGGAAGGATATCACTGCGGGTAAGGCAAAAGAAATGGACTACAAAAAACTGTGAAATCTCAAATGCTACCAGGCTTTTGGAAAACTCACCATCGAACACTACGAACACGAACGCTGCTTCTGAATCGCAAGTAACTGTGTAGTCTTCATCCAATCTCAATTAGCTTTCTTCTGCCGGCTTGCCCCCGGATGACTTTTACCGAAGACTTAGGGACGGAAAAGTAGTCGGCCAAAAGTTCTATCAAGGCCTGGTTAGCTTTCCCCTCTCTCGCCGGGGCCTGAACTGAGGCTGAGTATTCGCCATCGGCGGTCTTTCTCACTTCTCTCCTTTTGGCTCGAGGTTTGACTGTGACCGAAATCTTGAATGCCATGAGCTTCCCTAGAGGAACGAGTGCACCATTGCGGTATGGAGATTTTCTGTTGCCTACGGCTTAATATAAGGTTACGAATTTGCCAAGAGATCGGCTGACCTTACTCCTGACTTTTTACTTGACAAGAACATCCAGCCTCCTACAATGCCCCGAATAAACCAAGAGGAAAAAAATAAATGGACGTACCCTCAGTCTCCATTCAAGTATGGAAGAACCTCTATCACTCAGCTCTTAGGTTCAGAGAAAACGAGTGTTGGGACTGGATGGAGGACACGGATATCTTCGGTGTCCAGAATCCAGAGAGTGGGGAGATTGGCTATTGCTGTGTTTTAGGGAAACTTCGCGAAGTCTTCGGTCTCGTGGTTTATCTTGGCACTCAGGGGCTAGAAGGATACCGAAAAATTCAGTCTGGCGAGGTTGACCCGGGAGATATTGAATCCCTTTTTCTCCAGAACTGCTTGAGAGTGTTCTTTGAAGATAGAGACCAACTTGCAAAACCTGATCTGGATGTTATCAGAAAGCTGCGCCTAAGACTCAGGCGAGGAAATGCATGGCCCCACTTTAGGAGCTTACGGTCGGGCTATTTCCCTTGGTATCTGACGGAGGGAGAGGCCAGCTATCTGAAATTGGCTTTGCAACAAGCCACAGTTGTTGCCCCCCATGTGGCAGAAGAGTCGGATTTTCTCACGGCACCGAGGGAAAACCACTATCTCGTGCGGGTTCCCATAAAGACGCGGAGGCTTTTAAGTTGATACTGTCTAAATAAGTGATAAATGCCCTGCTCTTTTGTAAAATATGTTTCATCTCTATCGATGATTTCCTCAAAATATCTGCCGATGCCGCGCCTTTCCATAGCCTCATGCTTAAAACGCCTGCCCCCAGTGGTCATAAGGATATTGACTAAACCCGCCTGCTGAGCTGCCCGAAGGGATTCTTCAATACCAGGGATCAGATCAGGGGGATCGGTAACTCTTCGGATATCGGTCTCAACAGTATCCGACATCGTCCTTACCAGATATGTTTGCTCGCTTCCTTTTATTCCAGCTTAAAACAGATATATTCCCAGGAAAAGGGGTGCTGCAAGAGGAGAGGCCGGAGGATTAAGAACCAAACACGCGAAACAGGCGCCAGCGCCCGCCCGTGAGATCATTCACCCATTCAGCCAACGCGATCAAGTTTTCCTCGGAATCCACAAGACGCAGCATCTTCTCCCCTTCTTTCGGGGCTGCCAGCCCGTCCAGCGCTTCCTGTTGACCCATCCTGAGTTGGGATAAAAAATGGTCCTCTAGCCGAACGGCGCGAAGATATTCAAGTGCCTGGTTCAATGAAAGTAGAGGAATTTTTCCGTTATGCCTCAGAATCTCGATACCGCTCAGCGAAACCGCCTGATCGATGTTAAGGTGGCCACATGAGAGGCGTCTTAAGCTTTTGAGATGGCCTCCACATCCTAGAAACCTCCCCATATCTGCCGCCAAGGTACGGATGTAAGTCCCCTTGGAACAGGCAATCTCAAAACCTATTTCTGTCGCATTGAGCTTCCAAAGCCGAAGCCGCCCCACTTTTATTGACCGTGCAGGACGAGGCACGCTTTGCCCTTGGCGGGCGAGGCGGTACAGCCGAACACCTTTCCTCTTGAGGGCAGAAAACATGGGAGGGATCTGCTGTAAGGTGCCGGTAAAAGCGCCTTGCAGTTTCTCGATCTCCATCTCGCCGAGAGAAGGAACCTCGCGGGTTTCTAAAATCTTTCCAGTACAGTCCTGGGTATCCGTCTCCACACCCAAGGCGACTACACCGCAATAGCTTTTTTCCGCGGTCAAAAAGAGCGCGGCAATCTTTGTCCCCTCATTGATCCCCAAGAGAAGGAGACCAGAGGCGAAAGGATCAAGGG
>JBOHVJ010000330.1:0-3462 GCA_050735075.1 Binatia bacterium | reverse complement strand
AGGTAACACTTCAAGTTCTTTATAATGTGTTTCAAATCCTCGTTGGAGACTTTTGTGAAGAGAAGCTGACCCAGGGAACCCATGAGGGCAACGACGAGAAGGACCAATATTGGCAGCGATATCATTTCAAATCACCTCCTATAATCATTCATTCCTCCGAGACGATGAGTCAATGCCAATCTTAGTTGAAATTGCGAAGCGGCCTCGCGAGGTCATCATGCCACAGTGTGCGCCGCCCGGTCTGGACACGATCGCATCATCTGCTGGAGGGCAGCACGGAGGAGAGGCAGATGCCGGTAGCCCTTGATCCGTCGGAGCCGCGGTTCGATGTCCAGGAGGGCCGCGGCGACCCAGCGCTGCTTCTGATCACTGGTCCGCCAGCGGTCGACCTTGTCTGTGCGCTGCCCGAGCTGGGCCATCAGGGACTCGAGGCAGTTGGTGGTCTTCAGGCTGAGGCCCAGCTGCGGGAAGACGCCGAGCCGGTGCAGGGTGAGCGTCTCCGCGAACCCCTCGTCCAGGCTCTTGACCGCCGCCGTGTTCACGAGGCGCAGCTCTTGACGGATCCGCCCGAGAGCGGCCGCGGCCGCCTCGTACGTGGGCGCGGCATAGGCCGCCTGGAGCTGCCGGCGCCAGGCGGCTTGCTGCGTCCGCGGCAGGTAGCTCACCACGTTCTCCCGCTTGTGCCACTGGCACCGCTGAACCTGGGCCTGGGGGCCGAACACCGCCTGGAGCGCCTTCCGGAGCCCCTTGCCGCCATCGATCACGCAGAGGAGCCCCTGGGCGATCTTGCCCTGGCTTCCAATCTGGAATACCCTCTTCACGGAGCGGCTCCTGTCTGTGTGGGGTTGTGGGTGTCTGACATCAGCCACTGCACCACACGGGAGCCGCTTCGTCAATTTTCAACTAAGAATGACACACCCTCTCCTGTATGCCAAGATGATAAGCATTAGAGCATTTCCCTAAGCCAATATCTCACGTAATATCGGCCAGTTGCCTACCAGACCGGAAATGACGACCTCGACGCTTCCTGATCTGAGCTTGTGAAATATCTGGCCTAGAGAGGCGAGAGTCGTGTAAATATCACGATATCTATTGCCTTGGGTTTGCCGATCACTTTAGGGAGTCCAGTATTCTTATACTCGCTTTCCCGTCGCCGAACGGATTTTCCCACTGGATGATCTTATTTAACATTATCCCTGCTGATTCGAGGATTGTCTCAGGATCTGTCCCTGCTAGAATGTTGGCTCCTATCTCCAGAGTTTCTGGTCTCTCTGTGTTTTCTCTTAGGGTAACGCAAGGGACTTCTAGTATACATGCCTCTTCCTGGACGCCCCCGGAATCAGTCATTATCAGCTTCGCATTATTTTCAAGTTTAATGAAATCGAGATAACCTAAAGGATCGGTGAACAATATTTCTTTGGGCCTCTCTATATTGAATTCTTTGGTCTTTTTCTTGGTCCTTGGATGCAGAGGACATACTATGTTAAGCCCGAAAGCCTTTTGGACTCTCTTCAATCCATCCATGATGTTTCTCAGCTTCTTTTCATTATCCACATTCTCCTGTCGATGAACTGTTAGCAATATGTACTTCCCCCTCGAAAGAGAGTTCCTGGCCAAGATATCTGACTTTTCCTCGGCGACGTTCCTGTTGTGGAGCAGGGAATCCACAATAGTATTGCCTGTGACTATTATCTTGCTCAGTTCGATCCCTTCCCTCCGCAGGTTCTCCGCCGCGATCTTGGTTGGGGCGTAGCAGTAATCGCTGATATGGTCCGCCAATACCCTATTGATCTCTTCCGGCATATCCCTGTCATAGCTTCGAAGCCCTGCCTCTACGTGGCCGACTTTTATCCCGATCTTGCATGCAGCCAGGGCACTTCCTAAAACAGTATTAGTATCTCCCTCGATTAAGACTACATCAGGTTTCTCTCTCAGAAGAACCTTCTCGCATTTCTCTAGAATATTGGCAGTTTGCTCGCCGTGGCTTCCCCATCCTACCTCCAAGGTATGCTTTGGCTTGTTGATCGAGAGCTCCTCGAGGAATAGCCCACTCATCTCATGGGAATAATGCTGTCGTACATGGACGATGAAATAGTCTTGATATATTTCGTCGCAGGCCTTTATCACAGGAAACAGTTTTATTATCTCCGGCCTTGTTCCAAACACTATGCATATTATCACGCTCTGATTCTCCAATATATTATCTTGGCAAGTAGCTTCAGATGATTCCGGATCTCCTTGAAATTGTCTAGCTTAGACTCGCCGTATTGTCTCACGGTCAGCTTTGCAGGAATCTCCACGATTCTCTTCTTTTTCATCAGCAGCTTCGCTACGATCTCTGCGTTTATTTCGAATTTGTTACTTTGAAGGTTTAGTTCTTTTAGTTGCTCGGTCTTATACAGCCGGAATATTGGGCTTACTGCGGTGAGGTTCTTGCCCAAACATATGGAATATATTGTATTCAGCCCTCGGCTTAGGAATATTCTGTAGAGAGGGATTGTCTTGTCATAATTGTGGAGTGCTGGGCTTCCGATGACGCAATCGACATCCCCCTCCTTGAATCGATCAAGCAGTTCCGGAATGAGCTTGGGATGAAAGGTGAGGTCGGAATCCATCGTAATGGTAACGTCTCCTGTGGAGTGCGGGATCGCTGTCCTGATGGCGGCACCCATTCCCCTATTGCTCACATGCTGGTACAGCTTGATCTTTCCTTTACACTTCATTAGGTGGTTTATTTCATCGAGGGTGTTGTCTTCTGAACCGTCATCAACAATGATTACTTCATAATCACAATCAAGTGTATCCAAGACCTCGAAGAGCTTTTTGCGGATGTGGGATATGTTCTTTTCTTCATTATAACAGGGCAATATTATAGTTAGTATCATAGGTTTACGAGATTAACTAGCTTTTACGATAAATGTTGATATATAAGTACAAGGTTCCTACACTGGTCTCCCCGGAAGGGGGAGACCATGTATGGGAACTGTTCGGTCTTTGCGAGAAAACCGACTCGCGGGGAGGCCCGGCGTCTTCAGGGGGTCGCTCGGAGCACCGACCGCAATCTCCGGGATCGCGCCCTCTGCGTGCTGCTGTCGGCCCAGGAGTACGGGGTTCCTGAGATCTGCCAGAAGCTGGCCCGGGGGTTGCTGTACGTGATCCGCTGGATTCGGCGATTCAATGCGCACGGCTCCAGAGCTGGGAGAAATTAAATAGCCCAACATACACTGTTTTCTGATTTTATGGCCCGCCCACCTTCCGGGTCAGCTTCCCGTTCAATGCGACGCGCAGACTGAAAACCGACAATGGGCTTGCCCTTACGATCAAACGAGGGGAAGAACGTCGCTAGGTCATCGCTCCATCAACACACCCCTTCGAATCTCGTGATTTCCGTTGAAATTCGCTTACTACCAGCATCACCATCCCCACTCGCAGGAGTGCCTACTGTATATGTTTCCTCTATGA
>JBOHVJ010000329.1:0-19335 GCA_050735075.1 Binatia bacterium | reverse complement strand
CCCCAACGCTGGTTAAGAGCCTCATAATTGTATCGCGGTGAACTCCAGTCATTCTTTCTATGCTGCGGATGCTGTTACCTTCTACTAGGGCCGAAATCACGGCTAATTTTTTCTCTGTCTTTAACGTGTTCATTTTGGGTTCCCTCTTGACTGCTTGAGAAGAGAACCCGATAATCACTTTTGGGAAGTTTCTTATCCGGGGTCTCTCCGATTCTGAAATGGCCCCGCTGGTAGGTCGCACTACTAGCGGGGTTCCCCACACCAAGAAGCCAGTCTGACCGGGAAACCCCCCGCAAGAGAGAATCCCGGCCAAACCAGCCCTATTGATAAGTGGTGGCGGTCTTGGTAGTATTAAAATGAAGCCGCGAGCCGCGTAAGCGGTAAACATTGTGTGCCCTCACAATTTCCGGTTTCAGGGGCCAGTTACAGCTGGCCCCTTTTTTGTTTCATTCTTTTTTTAGCTCTTTGTCTTTCAGCATCTTAATTGTTTCCCGATACTGTTCAAAATAAGTTTTGAGTGTCTCGCTGTTCCACTGCCCCGTAGTCGGCAGAGGATTATTTTTAATAAATTCTTTTAGGAGATCGTTGTCATCATCTCGTTCATTGGCACTTTTTGAGGTCCTAGAGGTTTTAGTCTTTGCTTTCTCAGATTGTTTTTCCTCGGCAGATGATTCGTGAGCCTTACTTTCTTTATTTTCCTTCTTAGGAAGTGACCGCATTTTAGAAAAAGCAGGGCTACCCCATCCTGCTTGTTGACAGAGAGTCGCAAAGGACTTAGCCATCTTAGTTGCTGAAGCCACGGAGTATTTCTCTGCAAAGTAATTTTTGATCCCTTCATAGGTTGCATGGTCAAGCGGGTGTTTGGTCAATAGGTCTCCGTAGGCTGCTGTCAGTAGACCGCCAAGGTTTTCTTTGAATTGTTCCCCTGTAATTTGGATAGTTTTGAATTCTTCTTTTGTTTTGCCAGTAGAGTCGAGTAAACCCAAAAACTTAAGGCCACTGATTAAAGCCGCTTCTTGCCCCTTCGCTATACCGTATTCCTTGAGTTCGTCTGCATTGAGTTCTGACGGCCTCTTAACAATCTGCATCCTTTTAAAAAATTCTATCCAGAGGTTCGCAGCTATGTAAGGGGGGTTATAAGTTTTGGTGGATTCTTTTTCTTTCGCCATAATTGTATGCCCTCCAAGTTCGTTAATTACATTTATTACCACAAGGGAAACACTCTGTCAAGGGCTTGTAGCAATTTATTTTCTTGTGGCAATTTTTATCCTAAAATATAGGCGTTTAGGGTTGACATGGCGCAGGGGGTCTTTTATATTTCTACCTGCAACTGGTAGTGCTCCCTTTTCTTGGAGCACGGGACACCTAAAGTGTCGTCAGTTGCCTTTCTATTTTATCCTACCCGATGTATCTCCTTTACCTCGATGAATCAGGTAATGAGGGCGACGCAAAGGACAAACACTTTGTCTTAGCTGGAATAGCAGTCTTTGAACGTGTGACCTTTTTTCTTTCGAAATACCTTGATGAGGTACAAACGCGACATTTCCCGGGGATACAGCCTATTCCATTTCACGCCTCTCACATTCGTAGTGGCATGGACTTTTGGCGCAAGGTAACTCCCGAATTACGGACGAAAGTTCTCCAAGATGTCGGCAAAGTTATTACGAGAGCAAAGTATCCAGGAGCCGTTCTTTTTGCTGCCGTGGTTGAAAAAAGTGACCGACTCTTTGGAGAAAAGGCAGTAGAATATGCCACGGAAGCTATTTGTAAACGATTTGATACGTTTCTTATCAATCGAGGTGTTGAAGCAAGTGAAAAACAACGTGGGCTTCTGATTTTTTCAGAAGGACGATTCCATCAACGAGCTAGGATATGGGTAACAGGATTTAGGGAGTTGGGCACTCGATGGGGAGCATTACGATGTTTAAGCGATATTCCTTATTTTGCCAGCATGCGAGATACTCGATTGCTTCAAATTGCTGATTTTGTAGCATATGCCGTTTTTCAACTTTATGAGAAAAGAGATCCAACGCTCATTCGACCGATACTGCATCGGTTTAACGAGCAGAATGGCACCTTGCATGGCCTGATACATTATAGAATCAATCCCACGTCTTCCTCGTGTGAATGTCCAGCCTGTGTTAGTAGAAATACGCCATCAAATTTTGGCTCTTGGCTATAATTTTTTATCTTCAAATTAGGACACTACCGGTATCTCGGTTGTCTTGACTACAAGACCCAATCCGAAGTATTCTCGGCAGGTGATGTACTTCACGGTTGAATGCAAGTCGCTAGAAAAAAGAGCAAATCAATGCATAGAGTAACCATTAAGCGCGTAGGCTGAACCCGATTGGAGGCGACACTAACGATTCATTTCGGAGAGAAGAATGACGGTGTTGTTGCTTGACTATCTGAAAACTTTTGGCTGGGGGGTAATGGGTGCCATTACGATGGCCGTTTCCCTCTGGATCTTGTTGAGGGTTTTTACCTGGCTCACACCCGTGGATGAGTGGGAGGAGCTTAAAAAGGGAAACCTTGGGATCGCCATCGTCATGGCTGCTGTGATTGTTGGGTTTGCGATTGTGGTCGGGTCGATGGTCGCCCCTCCCGCAATTGCCCCATAGCGGTAGTATGGGTGCATCTCTTGGCGTTCCGGGGCTGGTGCTTAAAGCTATCCAGGACCGTCTGCGTGCTGATTGTTTTTTACAAAGCTTGATTTCAGGGAAAGAGGGTGGTGCCATGAACAGCTCACGTTGTAAAACGCTCAGGTTGTTGCTGGTTTTATTCGCGACCGTCTGGTTAACGCTGGCGCTACTGGAAGGTTATGCCGAGGCCCGCGCTGGAGGGGGCCGCTCCGGCGGCAGCCGTGGCTCTAGGAGCTACCAGGCCCCTGCCAGACCCTCACAGCCAACCCAACCCACACAACCAAGGAGAGAGTCCGCTTCACCCGCGCAGCAACCCTCTCCCGTAACGCCACAGCCCGGCGGTTTTATGCGTGGCTTGGCCGGAGGTCTCCTGGGTGGTTTCTTAGGCGCGATGCTTTTCTCCAGTTTCGCCGAGGGTGGATGGGGAGGCTTCGGCGGCAGCGGTTTCGGCCTGATCGAGATCCTGCTCTTGGCAGGTTTGGGGTATTTGATCTTCCGCATGATCCGTAGGCCTGCCCCCGCAACCGGTTATGGCGCGATGCAATACCAAAGCACAGGCTATTCCTCTCCGTACGAAAGAATGCCGGCCGCAGAACCCCCAGCGGTCGATGAACCTAACTTCAGTTCGATCCGCATGTTGGACCCAGGCTTCAAACCAGAACAGTTCATTAGATCAGCCCAAGATATTTTTTTTAAGGCACAGGCTGCCTGGAGCCGGCAGGAGACGGCCACCCTTGCTTCCCTCTGTGGGCCTGAGCTCGCCCGAGCTTGGGGACAAGAACTAATAGAGCTTCGCGCTCGTGGCCAAAGCAACCATATCGAAAACATCGCCCTTCGAGCCACTGAGATTACTGAGGTCTGGACAGAACAAGGACAGGATTATATTACGGTCCGCTTCGAGGCTACTCTGTTGGATTACACAGTTAACGAGAAGAGTGGCTTGGTGGTCACTGGGAGCAGATCAGAGCCGGTGGCGTTTGAGGAATTCTGGACATTTAGCCGTCCTGTCGGTCCCAGCACATGGAAGCTCACAGCGATCCAGCAGGCATAGGGAGTTGATTTTCCTATCACACAACAAACTCGGATAGTCGTACGCGTGGGAATAGTAAGACTGGCTGATAGTTTGCATAAGGGCATATTGGACCATGGTACAATTGACCCCAAGGCGCGAAAATTATACTAATCGGACCAGACATAAATGTCTTGACTCCCTAGACATCAGCAAGCGAGGAGTCATATTTAGTCCGCTGAGTCTGATGTCTTGGAGTAAGGTCCGATATGAAGATCAGAGCATGGAAGAGCCTGAAGACGTTAATTAAACTATTACTATGTTGTTTGGTGTTTTTGTTCTCTTTCTACACCGCCACAATCATTTCCAGTTTTGCTATACCCCTGGATTGGCCATGATGAATGGGAGATTCATGTCTTCCCTGTGACAGCTCGCGCCAGCCTTGAAGACGTATCTGCCATAAAACTGCAAAAGATAGATTTACAATCGCCACTCGGTTTCTGATGCCTCTTTCTTGTTTGCTGCTGTCTGCTCTTCCATCTTACTTCCTTCTGCATACCCTTCCATTACCGAGAGAAGGAGATCACAGAACTTTCGCACATCGTCATGATTCCTTGGTGTCCCTCCGACGCTTGCAGTCGGGGCCATGATTAGAAATTCGCTCGGCTTGTAGAACCAGAACAGCAACAACATCCCGATCCCAACAACCAGGGAACTATACTGAATAGCGGCATCAACGTCGTAGATGTATGTTGCTATGTAAACGCCTACTCCGATGATCCCCAGTGCCAGAACCCACCAGAGCCGCTGCCACCCTATTCGAACGGTCGTAATCGCCTGGTGTGGAATAATTGTTTCCTGTCTCCCAAAAATCTTGCTCTCCTGGCGCTGGTAAACCCGTAGATTCGTGAGCAATAGCTCACTCGACTTGCCGCTTTGATCCGACACCACCAAGCTCCCCAGTTTGACTTCCTGGCTCATCTCACCCCCCCCTTTTTTTCAAAATCCAATGGCTCTCCTACGAGAACCTATCCAGGGGACTTCCGCAGCTGCTGCACTTCAGCCGGTTGCAAAGAAGCGAAGCCCAAATTTTATTTCCTATAAAGCGCTCCGATAAATCCGCTCTGGTCGATCCGTCTCACAAACGATGGATCGATAATCATGCGAACCGAGTCGCAGCGAGGCCAGCGGACACGAAGGCGATCCACGCATATACAAACCACAAACCGATTAGATATTTCTTGCCGGCCATACGAGTCTCCCTTGTCGTGCTCGGGTTTCAAGCGCTCACCGTTTCGAGTTCCGAGTTTCGAAGCTCGAACACGAATAACGATGCTGCCGCCCATTCCGTGGTACGGGGTTTACTTCTGGTATAATTTATCTACCAGACCGCCCCGATCTATTTCTTTTAGAAAACTCAGGTCTACGAAGTCCGCTGGCTTAAAACTCTTGGCTTTCGGATCGCTCTCGCGATCGAGCGCTGCCTGAAGACCTTTTTCTCCAGGAACGGGGAGTTCCTCGAAGAGTTCCACGTTTTCGTCATAGAGAAAGCGCGCCTGCTCGCTATTGATCCCGCCCATATACTTTTGCAAAAGGGAGATGGTCCCCTCACGGTTTGTCCTGAAGTAATGGAACGCCTCGACGAAGGCGCGCATAAACCTCATAACGGAATCACGGTTGCGTTGAAGGTAGACGCCGGTAGTAACGAGGGCTGGGCCAAGGGAGACAGTCTTGAGCTCGACGGCGCTTGTAAGAACGATGGCTCCGGATTGCTGTGCTGTCAGGAAGGCCAATCCTCCGAGAACCCCGGCCTCGATCTTTCCAGCCACCAGGGCCGCGGCCACTTGCGGGTGCCCTCCCACCTGGAGGATGGTGACGTCTTTATCGGGCCTGAGGCCAGCTTTGCTGATGACAATGCGAGCAAAGGCGTCCGCCTCCGAGCCGTATTGGGACACCCCGATAGCCCTGCCTTTTAAATCCTCAAGCTGACGAATCCCGGATTTGCGGGTTACGAGGAGCTTTTGGCTGGAAACGTTCGTCGTCGCGGCGATAATCATCACGTCTGCTCCCCGCATGCGAGCCCGCATCGTCGCGGTCGCTCCCGCGACAGTGTAATGCACGTCGCCGGCAATGAGCGACTGGACCGCTCTCGGGCTTCCCGTCAGGAGAATGACCTCAGCGTCCAGGCCGTGCTTGGCGAAGAGGCCAGTTTCTTTTGCGATCCAGGGAACCGATAACGAGGGGCTTGGAGAGACGAAGGTAACTCGGATCCTTTCGGCTGCCGAGGTCCCGCCCATGAGGGAAAAGAAAAACCATCCCACAACGAAGGCGAAGAGATTCCTCATCAATCCCTCCCTAAGCTTGTCCTTTCAGGACGGGGTTCATCTTGTCTTTTACTTCTAAGCTCCAATAAGCTCAGTCGAACCGTTGCGTTGAAACCTTATTACCCTAAGGCAGAGGCAATGTCCATCCCTACCTGCAAACCGACCTAGGAGGTCTGGGACTCAGAAAAAAAATTTTCGCCGTCGCGCCAAGGTCACGCGCGCCTTCTTCGAGCCGCTGCCGCCGGCGGAGCTCAAGGGCTGGGGCGAGCGAGATGCGGCTGCTCCTTGACACGCACACACTCCTCCGGAATTGCCGCGCTTCGATCACACAGTGACGCTGCTCGCGAATGGACAAGTATTGGTGGCCGGCGGGTGCTCCTCTCCTTGTTCGTTTTGTGATCGAGTGGATTTGATAAGAGCAAAAACCTAAGCTGCTTTTAAGTCTTTTCTACTCTTTGGACGTAGAGGGACAGCAACAACCCGGATGCTGTGGCCGAGCGTGAGCAGCGCCTTCTGCACGACCTTCAAATCGGTGAAATTGCCGTTTTCTATTTTAGAGATTTGCTGTTGTGTAATGCCCAGCTTCCGAGCCAGTTGTCCTTGAGTGAGATTCCTCTTTAATCGCTCTGCAATGAGGAGCTTGGCGATTTCGGCCTTCTGCATCTCAAACTCGTAGAGCTCCCTGAAGAGGGGATCCTTCAATTTTCGATCAAGATGTCTGTCTACGTTGGTTTTACGCATATTCAATTACCTTCCCTTTCTTTTTGAGAATATCGCTCGTCGTTGAACTGCAAGGTTAATTTCCCTCTCTGGTGTTTTCTGGCTCTTTTTCTTGAAGCCATTGGTGAAAATGATTCTGTTTCCGTAAAGGAAGAAATACAAAACCCTGGCAGTTTCATTAGGACCTTCGAATCTTAACTCGTATATGTCGTTCACCAACTTTCTAGCATGGGGGAAAGGCAAGCGAGGTCCAAATTCCTCCAGTAGTGATTTCTTGTAAAAGAACTTCCTTTGGGTACTGTCTTGCAAAGAATCAATAAAGTCTTCTACGGGCCTATCCCCTCTATCTGTTTCGGAAGTATTCACAGGTGTAGTTCGGCATTTCGCAGGCGCCCTAGTTAAATCATACAACTATATGGTTGTATACTCAACAAGAAACTGACGATCCAGTCCTTGTCGCCCAGAGGTTTACAAGAAGGAAGGCGAACGGAATTGTACGATCCGGTGAACGAAACCTGACGTGCAGTGACGAATGAGCGATTATATTGGACTGATCGTTAATTAAGGTGGTAGCCCGGCCCGCCGCAGCAGGTCTCGGATTTCGCCCGATCTCCTCGTTTTTTTGGGAGAGTATCCGACAAGAGGTGTTGTGTCAAAGCATGTCAACAACTGAGGGTTCATCATGTTTGTGTTGGCATTCTCAACCACCGGATTGTCGGCGGCCTACTGGCCTCATGTGCGCCTGAAAAATCCGCAAGGCCACAGCCGGGTGGCTCTGCGAGAGAAGCCCGACCGCGTAGAGGAGATAGGACGAGTCTATAAAGGTCTTCGGGTTCTTCGGTCGCAGGATCTGCAAACGGTCATTTCCTCTGGCGCCTGGAGAAAGGATATGCGACGTATAGGGATTATAAATAAACACCCCGCCCGTTCCGATCAGCGTGGGCGTCTCGCGCAAGTCTTTACCGTAGTACACCCACGTCTCACCCTCTCGGGTAAAGATCCTTTCCCGCTTTCCCACGTGGCGCTCCACTGCGAGGTCCACGGCCACACGGGCTAGAAGTGCGTCCGCCGCGTAATGCCATTTTTCTCTCGGGACGAGGGAGGTCTCTTGGCTGATCTCCTCGATGTAACGCTTGAGTTCCTCACGGGAAACCGCAAATTCAGGGAAGGCGGTGCGAAACTCCCTCTCGAGATTGTCCAAGCCCACCCGCCCCAGCAGGGTAGCAGCGTTATAGCGAATCCCTAGATCCCCCTCTACTGTCCTTTTGGCAAAGGGCTCTGGCAGGCTTTGAACGATGGTGTTTGGACCGGAGGGCTCCCCGTAGCCAATTGAATGAACATCCGTCGTCGCTCCACCCACATCAACCACGAGCATCTCTCCCCAACCTTTCTCCGTCTCGACCCCCTCAGCGCACAAGATGACAGCCTGGAGTACCGCCATGGGGGTGGGCTGCACCACCGGGACCACCTCTTTGATCCGATCGAGCCCCTTCGCGTGTGTAATGCGCTCCATGAATAACTTACGGATCTCTTCCCGCGCGGACTCCACCGCGAGCTTTCCCGGTCGAGGCATGACATTCTCGGCACAGCGGACTTCTTTATCGCTGCCTCTTAAGACCTCGCAAACTTCTCCAGCTACCAATCGATTTCCCGCTACGACGATGGGTACGGAAAGGGGAGAGCGTGCCAGTAAGCGAGCATTGTGGAGGATCGTCCCAGAGTCCCCTCCGTCTGTCCCACCGGTGAGAAGGAGCATATCGGGGCGCAGAAGTCCGATCTCTTGAATCGCCTTCTCTTCGAGCTTGAAGGCCCATGATCCGACCACCTTGGCCCCTGCGCCGAGTGCCGCCAGGTTCGCGGCCTCAACGGTCAGGCCGGGAACCAGCCCGATGACCGCCATTCTCAGACCGCCGGCCGCGCTGCTCGAGGCGAAAACCAGCTTACCCTCTAGGATATCCAAATCATCGGGCTGATGGTGAAACAGTACATGTCGTTCGTGCAAAGCGGCCAAAGCCTGAATGAGACCTTCACGCACGTCAGTGAGCACTGTTGAGGGGGCCTGGCTTTTACCCACCACCTCGCAAGTGCGCAGGTCCACTGCGGTGATTTTAGTGTACGTGCTGCCGAAATCGATGAGGAGCGCGAGAGAGTTCATCAAGGCCTAGTATCCAAGTAGCCTGAAGAGCATCGCCTCTGGCCAGGCAAGGTGCATCATCGCATCGAACACTGCCCAGATAAATGAGAACGTGAGTCCAGCGATTACGAGTGCAACAGCTCTACCGGCTTGAGCTTCGTAGACCAAATAGAAAAAAACAAAAAGCGGGATTGAAATCAGAAATCCCAAAAACCAAATGCCGCAGGCGAAAGCCATGATCCAGCTTGCGGCCCTGACGGTATGCCGCATCATTACCTCTGGGGGAATGTTGCGATCAACCGGAATATCCAGGATTCCGCTATAGCGCGCTTCTTCCCCTTGCTCACCCTTAGCGCCGGAGCCCCTCCAATCCGCAACAAGCTGGCGCAGCGCTAGTGCCAAAGCGGGTATTCCAATAGCCCAGGGGAAAAGTCGCGTATCCCAGTCCAAGCCAGCCGCGGTCACGACCCATACGCCAATTACTCCCACGAAAAAGAGCGAAAGCCAAAACGAAGGATCAAGCTTGTCGCCGCAGTTTTTGCTCATGCTCGTGCCTTATCCCGAGCGTGGCGCATGACCGCATGAACAATTGTCCAGACGGTTAAAGCGAAGAGTATGATCACGATAGGTCGCGTAAGCCATGAGATGCCGTAGAGCTTCGTCGTTAGAAAAAAATAGGTCTCGGCGAGCCGCTGCAGGACGATTCCCACGATGAGCGGGGGTCTGGGCCAACCGAACCTCTTCATACAAATGCCGATGAGAGAAAATCCAAGCAGGGTAACAAGGTCACCCCAATCCGCCGTCGATTGGAAAGCGGCCAGAAAAATAAGAACCACCAGCACAGGAAATAGGTAGTGCACTGGAAGCTTTGTGATCCCGGCCAACTGCCTGGCAAAGGCAAAGCAGAGACCCGTTGCCATTAAGTTGGCCAGGACCAAGCTCCAGACAATGATTAAGGTTAAATGGAGATGGTCGGTGAGCATCTTCGGGCCGGGCGGCAAGCCTAGTAGGAGCATCGCGGCCAGGACCAACGACATAGTGGCGCTTCCGGGTATGCCGAAGGCTAAAGTAAGGCACCAATCTCCCGCGTCGCTTGCGTTATTGGCCGCCTCAGGAGCGATCACCCCCCTGACGTCGCCTTTACCAAAGTTATCCTTATCCTTGCTGGTCTGAACCGCATGGCCATAGGCCAGCCAGATGGCCGTGCCGCTACCTATGCCAGGCAAGATCCCAATCCAACTGCCTAACAAGCTGGAGCGAACCAGCAACCACCAGTGCTCGGCGACATCTTTGACTCCCCGCCATTTCGTTGAGATGCTCGTTAGCGGCGCACCGCGAGCGATTTTTGTTCCCCCTCCCCCGAGGGTCATATCGATAAGCTCAGGTATTGCGAATACGCCGAGCGCTATGGGAATCAGCGGAATGCCATCCGAGAGATAAAGCTGTCCGAACGTCCATCTTTGCACGCCTGTTTGGGGAGCGTCTCCAATCATGCCGATGAGCAGCCCCACACATCCCGCTATTAACCCCTTGACCGGAGCGCCACCTGTCAGGAGGGCGATCATAACAATGGCCAGGATAGCGGTCATGAAGAATTCGGGATTGCCGAATGTCAGGACCAAGGGTCGAATCATGGGAATAGTTGCCAGAACCGTGAAGGCACCTATCAAGCCTCCAATACCGGAGGAGAGGAAGGATGCGCCAAAGGCGCGCTCGGCTTCTCCCTTTTTAGCCATGGGATAGCCATCCATTACGGTGGCGGTGGCGGAGGTGGAACCGGGAATCCCGAAGAGAATGGCTGGAATGGTGTCAGCGGTATTGCCGATTGCGTGAATCCCGACGATCAACACGAGAGCGCTGGCGGGATCCATCTTAACTATGAAGGGAAGGAGAATCGCCAGCGTAGTCCTTCCGCCAATTCCCGGGATGAATCCGATCACACTCCCTAATAGGACGCCGCCAAAAAGCCACGCCAAGCGGCTTACGGTAAAGATCTCTTCCGTTGCCGTTGTGACGGCATCAAGCACCCAGTAATCCCCCTAGTTCTCGTATTCGCGCTCAAGAAACCACACCCCTTTGCTTGGGCTCGCTACTCCAAGATTTTTCGAAAAAAGCCCATCGCCAACTCATTGTGCACGAGATCCTGCACCTTCTTATCCAACACTTCCCCGCGTATCAGCTCATCATTCCAACCCATTTTGTCCACGTCTTGCTGGAACTCCGGATCTTTATGCATCGCGGCAAAAGCGTCACGCAGGATTTTAGTCCGCTCGGGAAGAACTCCCGGTGGCATCGCGAATGTCCGTCCCTGCACCGAGTACAACGCCTCTAGCAGAGGCTTCTTTTCTGCTGGAGTCAGCTCTTCAAGAGCCGGGACGTTTGGCAAGCGGGAATCGCGCCGGGCCGTCGTGACGACTAAAGGCTTGACAAAGTTCTTCTCTAACCAATGGCTCCTGGTTGTAAAAAGAGACCCAGCGGCTTGGGCGCGTCCGTCAAGGGCGCCCCGCTCAATATCGAGCAAAATCTCCGCCGTTCCGGGATAGCCGTAAACGACATCAAATTCGATGCCGAGGATAACCCCGAGCGCCTTAGGGACAACATTGGAGTTATGCTCTTTCGCCTGGGCGCCCATCTTGGGCCGCTTGCCCTCCTTGTTGGCTCTTTTGATTGCCTCAAAGCTGGTAAACGGTGTCTCCGACCTCAAGTACACGATGTTTCCTTCCAGCGCGATTTGTCCAAGGTAGGTGAATTTTTCTAGTTGTAATTTGAGCGCTGAATCGCGCTTGGCCGTTCGGAAAGTTAATCCCGCGGCCATAGTACCTATCACAGTGCCGTCCTTGGGTGACCGGTTGTAGAGGTGGTTGGCTGCGATCAGCCCTGCGGCGCCCGCCATGTTGGTAACGACTATCTTAGGATTTCCAGGGATGTGCTTACCGAAGTGGCGGGCGAGGAGCCGCGCCAGGCTGTCAGTCCCTCCACCTGCAGAAGAACCCGCGATGACAGTGATGGTTTTGCCCTTAAAGAAGTCTTGCTCAGACTGTGCGCTGGCTGAAAGAAAAAACCATAGGACGAACGCGAGAGTCGTTAGAGAACAAAAGACCTTCCTAGAACTTGGCTCCATTTCTCATCTCCTTTTCTTCGTTAGTAACCCCACTTCTCTGCTATGTTGCGAACTCGCTGAAATTCCGGCTCTAACTCTTTTCGTTCCCTCAGTTCCTTGAAGGCCTCCTCGACCAAGTCCTGCGCGCATACGTCCCTGATAGCCGGAACCTCGTAATTGAGCTCCCCAATCAACTTCTCCTCCGCTAACATATCCTCGAATCCGGTTGCGCGCCCATCGATGGGAAACGGCATTGCCTCCAAGCCACGTGACGTGTAGCGCGAAGCATTAAACACCCGCTCTTCCGGGTCTTGAGTTTGGAGCCGGAGCCTCTTATCGAGATTATAGATATACTCAAAATTCTTGGGCATATCGCGCACAAACCAATAAGAGCGGATCAACCCCTTGAGAAAGCTCTTGACCAAATCGGGCCGCTCCTCGAGAATCCGTCCCGTAGCGGCGATAATCCGCTCGGGGCGCCCATCCGGGTACTGCTCCTTGGGGGCGACGAGCACGTTGCAGCCTTCCTTCTTGAGTTCTTCCGCATCCCAGGCTGGCATTGGGGCGCACTCCACTTTACCGCTCCTGAGGGCCTCGATATGGAGATGAGAGGAGACCCCTACCCTTACCCACTCCACATCTCGCTCTAAATCCAACCCGGCCTTGCGCAACTGGATCTGTATTCCCCAGTGGCGGATGCTGCCGAAATCGCTGATGCCAACGCGCCTCCCCTTGAGATCCTTCAACGACTTGATATGCGGGGGCCCGACCCAGACAGCGGTATGCTGGTTTCTCCACCCCGCGATGATGTAGAGGTCCGCGCCCCGAGCGCGCTGGAAGAAGACCGTGCGGGACTGGACATCCAGGGCAATATCCACCGACTTCTCCTTCATCGCCTGGGAGATCCCCAGCTTCTCCAGCCCGAAGGGGACCATGGCGTCGCGCAGGATCTCATAAGCAGGCGATCCATCCCCGGCCTTAAGACCCTCATCGTAAAGGAAGTTCATCTCGTGGGCCGACATCACCGGGATGAGATGAAGCACATGATAACAGGTGGGAGCAATCCTAAGCTTTCCGTTTAACATACGTTCTCCTTATAAGAGAGTTTTTGAGATGTAAAACTCCACATTCGACCTATCAGACAACGTCAGGTCAACTTGCACCGAGCCCTCTTGTCATTTTGAAGAATCTCGTGCTTTTCGAACTTCAGGTGATGCTCGCCCTATAGCAGAGGCCAAAGAGAGCTGTCAACTCGGGGCCTGGCCCCAAAGCGAGGATTGCCATCTCCTCCGTCTTGGGGTAAGAAGGGTTCAAACTCACTGGGAGAACGAGGGGTCGATCGAATCATCCAAAATCTAGCCAAAGATATTTGAAATTTTTAGCTGATGAAAACAAGATCGGAAAAACTGTGACTCGAGCAAAGGCTTCGACCGTAAGCGGCTCATAAGCTACGGAGTGAACCGAATCGACTTGGACCGGCGCGCCGCCGTTTACGTGGACAAGATTCTGAAAGGCAGAATGCCCACCGACCTCCCGGTGGAGCAGCCGATGAAGTTCGAGTTTGTCGTCAATCTGATAGCTGCGAAGAAGATCGGCCTGACAATTCCTCAGTCTGTTCTTTTCCGGGCAGATAAAGTCATCAAATAATTTTCGATTTTGATACTTACAGCATTAAGAGGGGATGAATGACTGGATTCCCGCTGCAGCCTGCCCTCGACTCCGATCGGGGGCGGGAATGACGCAAGGCAGGAACCGATCGAAGCCAAATAGAAACCTGAGCCCTATTTCCCTGTGGGAAAGCCCCAGGAGGCAACGATCTTTTTTATCAATACGGGTTCGTATTCCGGACGATCCCATCCCTCGAACACAGTCTTGGAACCCCATTTCTCAATCAGCTTCCATTTCTCACTTTCCTTGACAAAGGGCGAGCCCCTCCCTACTCGGTCGTAAGCCCTTTGCCCGTCAGGAGAAGCCAACCAGCCAGACAGGAGCAGAGCTGCGTTCGGATTTTGGGCGCCTTTCATAACCGCCATTATCTCTCCCAAGCTGACAGGTACCTCTTTCGGTAAAGACATCGCCAATTTGGCCTTAGGGTCGAGCCTCAACACCGAGTAGATGCTGGCATAGTGGGCACCGCACATAATCGGATATTCGCCCGCGGCGACTTGTACGAGAGTTTCCGTTTGTCCTCTCTTCCAGACGGGCTGGTTATTCTTCAACTGGGCTGCATACTCCAGGATTTTTGCTTCCCCCCAAGATTTGTATAGCCCACTCAAAAACCTAGGGTGCGTATCCACAGCGACCTTTCCCTTCCAATAGGGATCGAGACAATCTGACCAATCTTTTGGAATCCGGTTCGCCGGAACCAGCGAAGGATTATAGCCGATGATGCGCAAGTTGAAGCCTGACGCATTGAAATAACCATCTGGACTAATATGGATCTCGGGCACGTTAGGGAAGAGTCTACGCCATTCAAAAGGACCAGCCGTCACTCCTGCTTTGACAAACCTCTTTTGCAGCGCGGCCGGGACATCATAGAGGTCAAATTCTACCACGCCGCCTAGCACCTCATTAAACACTCGCTCCCCCCGCGCAACACCACTCGTGGGGGTAACCTCAACTTTAATCGTCGGGTATTTTTGATTGAATCCCTTGAGGACCAGCGCGGCTTCGTTGTGTGTCATCCCACTACCCACGCGTACCCTCCCCTCTTTGGCAGCTAATTTCACAATCTCTTCGAAGCTTTTGCCGGCACCGGTTGTCTGTGAAATAGCCTGATCAGAAAAAATTAGAACGCCAATGAAGGCACTAAGCAGCAAAGTCGGAATCTTCAACCACCGGGATTTTTTCTTCATGGATCACCTCGCTCGTTGACGTGCATGCTTCGACGAAGCTCAGCATGAACGGAAAATTATCAATGATTTCATCACTTCCTCCGTCCGCCCTGAGCCTGGTCGAAGGGTGAACGAAGAGGTTTTCAACAATCTGTTCACCTTTAATATGAAGAAAACATGACTAATCCTCTCTTTGCCCTGCATTGGACGAGCAAAATTTTTAGGTCACGACTTCGAAGAACGCCGCGATGCTGGAACAAATAAGTCTGGTCACCATCGTAGCAATGAGTATCAGATGAGGAACCGCCACGTCAATAAAGGAAGAAAAGTTAGAGGCTTGGAACCGGCTTGACATAATGCGCGCATCCAAGTAACAGTACAGGCCAAAGCAAGTCTGCATTATTCTGAGAAGGGACTGATCATGGTGAAGGCCGAGGAGAAGCCGCCGCTGTCCGGGTACCGGGTGTTGGACCTGGCCGGGCCGCTGGCTTTTCATTGCGTGAAACTCCTGGCTGACATGGGTGCGGACGTGGTGAAGGTCGAGCCGCCGGGCGGTGATGAAGCCCGTCGGATTCCGCCATTCAAGGATGATCTGCCCCATCCGGAGAAAAGCCTCTACTTCCTCCACTACAACACCAACAAGCGCGGTATTACGCTGAATCTGGACTCACGCGACGGGGGGGCCATTGTTTTGGAGCTTGCTCGCTCCGCCGACGTGGTGGTCGAAACCTTCCGTCCTGGGCGAATGGAAGAGTTGGGTCTGGGGTATAGCGAGTTGAGTGCTGGGAACCCTGGCCTGATCATGGTATCCATCACTCCTTTTGGACAGACAGGACCGTGGCGAGACTACAAGGCCACGGACATTGCCGGTCTGGCGCTCAGTAACTTGATGTTCCTGGCCGGCGAGCCCGGAGAGCCTCCGCTGCAGGCCCCAGGCGAACTGGCGTATGGCATGGCCTCGACCTACGGGGCGTTCGGCGTCGCTATCGCCATCTATCATCGCATGGAGACCCGGAGGGGCCAGCACATCGATGTGTCGATGCACGAGTGTGGAGCGCACATCGCCGGCTACTTCATCCCCAACTATTCCTACAGTGGGGCGAAGCCCGGCCGCGCGTCACGGAAAGGGGAAGAGACGGATCTTTACGACCCCTACCCAACCAAGAATGGGTACGTGCGGATCTTCATTATCCCGGTAGAGCAGTGGCGCCGGCTGGTGGACTGGATGGGCCGTCCCGAAGCGATTGCAGGTCCGGAATTTGAGAAAATGGAATACCGTCGGAAGCATGGCGAGGCTGTTCACGGCACTGTCGCAGAATTCTGCATGCGGCACACCAAGGAGGAACTCTACGAGGAGGGACAAAAGCGCCGGATGAGCGTAACTCCCATCAACACGGTGCGGGAGTTCATGGAGAGCGCCCATACGAAGGCCCGGGAGATTTTCGTTGAGATGGAGCACCCCGTTGTGGGCAAGTACCTGCACTTCGGCCCGGTTCCCAGGCTGAGCGAAGCGCCAGGTCGGGTGATCAGAGCGGCGCCGCTTATCGGGGAGCATAACGAAGAGATCTATTGTGGCGAGCTAGGTTTTTCCAAAGACGATCTGCTCGCATTACGAGGAGCAGGTGTAATTTAAGTTGCTGAGAAGGGTTTCCATGCTTCGACAGGCTCAGCATGAACGGAAAATCATCTGTTTTTTTCAAGACCTGCTCCGTTCGCCCTGAGCTTTTGTCGAAGGGTGAACGGAGGTTTTCGGCGCGGGGGTGATCTAGTGTGGTGTCTCAAAAACTCGGTGCATATTTTAAACGTCATTCCGGCCAAGCCCAGCGGTAGCGGGCGCGAGCCGGAATCCATGAAATACAAGAAGTCTGGATTCCCGCTTGCGCGGGAATGACGATGGAGGCATTGCCATGTCACAGCTTCCACTGGAGGGGATTCGAGTCCTGGAGCTGACGACCGGTGCGGCTGGTCCTACTGTCGCGCGGGTACTCTGCGAGTTTGGGGCTGAGGTCATCCGGGTAGAGACCCGGCTCAGAGGAGATGGCCACAGGGGTGAGGACCCAGCGAAATGGAACCAGAAGCCGGACTTCGTCAAGCTTCAAAGAGGAAAGAAGTCTTTCACCGTGAACATGCAGAAGGAGAAAGGCCGCGAGCTCGTCAAGGAGCTAGCCAAAAAATCCGACGTCTTGGTTGAGAACTACGGACTCGGCGTTTTGGAAAAATGGGGGCTCGACTATCCCCAACTCAAGGAACTGAACCCCTCGTGCATTCTTATCCGCGTTAAGGGCTTGGGCTGCACGGGCCCGCATGCTGCAGATCTGACCTATGGTCCCAACGTGGGAAACGTCATGGGCAGCACGTACTTGTGGAATTACCCTGGAGCGTCCACGGCGACAGCGGAGCCTAGGACTCAGCACCCCGATTTCATGGGCGGGGTCACCGGCGCCTTCGCAGTGGTGCTGGCCTTGATGCATCGGAAGAACACCGGCCGCGGCCAATGGATCGATAGTTCCCAGCTCGAGATTGGCGCATCTCTCCTCGGGCCAAGGTACCTGGAGTATTCCGTCAACGGTCGAGACCCTGAGCCTCAGGGCAACCTGAGTTGGGTGGCGGCCCCTTACGGCGCCTACAGATGCAAGGGAGAGGACCGATGGTGCGCCATAGCCGTTTACAATCAAGACGAATGGGAGCGCTTTTGTAAACTGCTGGAAAAATCGGGCTTGGACCGTAACGGAAAGTTCGCGACCCACCTGGAGCGCGTGCGTTACAGGGAGGAGTTGGATCGGTGGGTCGAAACGTGGACCAGCCAACGCGATCCCTACGAAGTGATGGAGACGCTGCAAGGGATCGGCGTTTGCGCTGCTGTTGTCCAGGATGTGGAGGATCAATTTAAGCGCGACCCACAGTATGCCGCGCGCGGCTTCCTCGTGAAGCTCAAGGAGCCTGAGGCTGGGGAGGTAGTCACGGAGGGTATTCCTGTGCGACTGTCGGAGACGCCGGGAAAGATACGGGGGCCGGCGCCGCTCATGGGCGAGCATACCCACGAGATAGCCAAGAATCTATTGGGTCTTTCTCACGAGGAAATAAAAAAGTTAGAAGAGGAAAAAGTTCTGTACTGAAAGGGGAATCAGCTATGGCAGAATCCATTATTCTCTACGAGAAACGAGACCCTCATACAGCCATTATTCGGCTCAACCGCCCGGAGAAAAAGAACTCGATCAGTCGCGACCTGCACTGGGCGCTGGACGAGGCGTGGCAAAAGGCGAAGGCCGATGAGGACGTTTGGACGATCATCCTCACCGGTTCCGGCGATTCCTTTTGCGCGGGTGGTGACCTAAAGGAGAATCTGGCATCGGCTCGTGGCGAGCTCCAGGGGCCTCGATTTGGAGCCCGGAACTATTCGAATCTCCGCGACCTGGAGATGAATAAGCCGATCATCGCCGCCATAAATGGCTATGCGGTTGGAGGCGGTTTCGGTCTGGCCCTGAACTGCGACATCCGCTATTGCGTCCCGACGGCGAAGTTTGGTTGTTCCGAGGTCCGCTGGTCACACATGGCCGCCTGGCCTTCGTACGTCTGCACCCTGCCCCTGGGTTGGGCCTTTTGGTTTGCATTCACCGGCCAGATGATTGACGCAGACACAGCTTTCCGCTTGGGACTGGTGCAGAAGATCTCAGAACCGGATAAGCTCATCGACAACTGTCTAGAGCTATGCGGGATTATCAACAAGAACGGGAGGTTGGTCGCAGCCCACACCAAAGAGTACATCTACAAGATGTTGTACGAGATCCAGGGGTGGGAGGAAGGATTTAAAGCGCACAGGGAATATTACGCTCACCTACGCCAGGCCAAGGACTACGATGAGGGATCTGCTGCCTTCTCCGAGAAGCGCAAGCCAGAGTTTAGCGCTAGCTACTACGACAAGAACAACAAGCCACCAGGCGTTCCCTAACCCCGATCTTGACATTCATGGATCAGGGGAGATAACCCCTTTTCCGCCAAAACTGTTCAGCCGCAGGGTGCAGAGGGATATCCATCTCCGCTCGCGAATATCTGTCAGGGACTTCAAGCCGGTGCCGCCTGTCCAAGGTAATTTCGCCCCTCTATAATCCGCGCGAACTACAAACGACTTAAACCGCTTGAACGGTTCCAATCGTTCAAAACGTCGCCTCGACCTGCTGGCGTCCTTGATTCCGCGTGTACGCCTCCTCTCGATAGAGATCGAACGCTTTCAACACCGGGGTATCCGCAAACGAAAACAGGATCGCGCGATCGTGACTCGAACCGTTGGCGTGATCGTGCCAGGCCCAAGGCGGGATACAAAAGATGTCTCCCGTCGTCCAGTCGAAACGCTTTCCATTAATCACCGTCCAGCCATTTCCCTCCACGCCATGATAGATCACGCTCCCCGTGTGACGATGGGCTCTGGTTTTCTCGCCTGGCCGGAGCATCTGAATCCAGCAATCGATGGTGGGCATGACCGGGCCGCCCGTAAAGGGATTCGTGTATTGCAACGCCACACCGTCGTACGGACTCCCGTCCCTGTCCGCCACAAAGCTCTGTCGTTGTTCG
>JBOHVJ010000328.1:0-2506 GCA_050735075.1 Binatia bacterium | reverse complement strand
AGATAAGGATGGAACCTCCAGCGCGACCTCCCTTTCGACTTTGCTCCACGTTACGACGTCGCTCCTTCACAGCACGTCCCAGTGATCGTGGTGGACGAGGACGGCGTTCGCACAGCGAAGCAGATGCAGTGGGGTTTGGTGCCCTCTTGGTCGCAGGACCGCTCCATAGGCCAGCGCATGATCAACGCCCGCGCCGAGACGTTGCTGGAGCGGCCGAGCTTCAAGCAGCTCGTTGGTCGCCAGCATTGCATCGTTCCCGGGTAGGTCTCGTAGTGCTGCATGACCGGAAGGTAGTCGATTCCGGCAGCAAATTTCAAGAAAATAATCCGGCTTGACGCTAGGCGGCCACCCGTGGACAATACCACGGCCAATAGCAAGTATCGGCAACTCCTGCAACGGCTGCGGTACTACCTTCGATCCTTCCTATAGCCAGCTAGTCGAAAGCCTATTTACCCCAATTGGGAGCAGATGTCCATCCCTACCTGCAAATCAGCCTCAGGCCTGTCAAGCCATTTGAAAATCTAACCGGAGGTGGGTTTGGTTGACATAACACCTGATTGGATACTCTCTCTGCCAGAAAATGGGGGTACGGGGCCAGTTCGCTTTTCTCTGATGGCTGCTAGAGGCTCTCAAACGCGGGCTGGCACCGTCGTCGGGGTAATTTTGAGGTCTCGGTGGCTGACCTTCAAAAGGAATTTCCTATCATTATCATTTCACTCCTCAGAAAGGTAAAGGTGTTCCCACACCTTCCTCCAGCGCACGGCGATAAACCCAGTCGGCTATGGCGATGTCCTGGTTGACAAGGCCAATAGCACGCATGAGGATGCGCTCCCGATCCGACTCCCGCCCCGGTTTACGGCCAGCAATCAGATCAGGAAGCTCAGCGTAAAGATCATTCGCAGTCAGGAATTTTTCTTTGAGCATGCGATCCAGGTCAGACTTCTTCTTGCAATGCTCCCAGCTATCGACGACAAACTTATCCACTTTTTTGTAGACCGCGTTCTCCATCTCCTGGTGCTTACCGATTGAGTAAACGAAGACACCATCTGCAAGCCACTCTTCGCGAACAAAAGGCTGTGAGGTAGTTGTGGCGGAGATGACTATATCGGCTCCCTTGAGAGCCTCTTCGGCTGTATCTACAGGTCGGATCCGAAGCCCGAGTTGTTCCCCGAGCTCTCTCGCATAGGCTTCGCGCGACTCCGGGGTACGGGAGGCCACGCGAACCTCTGCCAACTGGAAGGTCTTGGCCATGACTGGAAGAGTGGCCCGGGCGGTATCGCCGGCGCCTAACATAGCTAGAATCGAACAGCCTTTGCGGGCCAAGATGCGACAGGCAACGGTCGCGGCGGCCCCGCTGCGCACCGCGTGACACCAGTCTTCATCCATGATGGCAAGAACCTCCCCGCCTTCGCGGTCAGTTAGAATGAGAATGCGGCGCGGTCCCTGCGCGGCGCGTGACGGATCACGGCTCCCCCCCTCGGCCTTGATGGATCGGAAGCGAAACCCGGCGACTGAACGGGGTGTAAGGGCGCAACCCGTCACCCAGGATTGCCAACCATGATCCGGTTTAATCGCAAGGTCCTCAGGCTTTGACCAAATGACGCGACCCTCGCCATGATCGCGCAAAGCCTCTTCGGTGATTTCAACGGCGCGCCCCAGGTCCAAGAGGCCCTTCACCTCCTCATTGGACAGGTAGATGATACCCCTTTGCTTCATGGTTCGGTTTCAATGGAAAATGCAAAGTGCAAAGTGAAAAACGCAAAATGAAGGACTATCGAAATCGGTACAAAAATTTTCAATTTGCCTTTTGCAATCTTCATTTTTCTATTCAATCGTCCGCAGCTCACCTGCTCCAAAGGTCAAAAACTCGGCACCGGCCTCGGTAATGAGAATATCCTCTTCGAGGTGGACAGACCCCTTTTCCGTCCGAACTTTGGGCTCAAGAGCCAAGATCATGCCAGGATTATGAACGGCCTTCTCTACCTCGTTGAGGGACGGAGGCTCAGCCCGGGCCAGGCCGATGCCATGGCCGATCCTCTTGGGACTTTCGACTTTAGGGTAACCTCTCTTTTCCAGTTCGCGGTTCGCGATGCGGGATAATTCGGCGATGGGCGTACCTGGTTTCATCGCCTCGCCGCAGCGTCTGATAAGGTCCCAGGCCACTTGATGTTCCTTCCTCTGCTCGGCACTAGGGGAGCCGAAAATAGCCATCCTTGTAATGTCGCCAAAGTAGCCCTCGAAGCATGCCCCAAAGTCCGCAATCATTCGGTCGCCGCGTTCGTAGCGGCGATCATCATAAGCAGTAGAGGCGTTCAACATGAGAAAGCCGGGTGTGCGGGGGTTCGCTCCCTCTTCAATCATCGCTATGAACAGACGCTCTGCAACCTCGCGCCGAGTCATGCCCGGCCGGAGTTGAGGGAGGCAGCGATCGTAGGCCTTCATCGAGATCTCACAGGCTTTTCGCATCGCTGAGATCTCAAGAGCGCTTTTGATGATTCTTAGCTCA
>JBOHVJ010000327.1:0-3088 GCA_050735075.1 Binatia bacterium | reverse complement strand
TTCGTCTCATCGGCGCGGAGCGTACGCAAAAGACTCAGAACAGAATCTACGCCCGGGTTTTTAAGCTCTGTCTCAATCTCACGGCGGTATTGAATTGGCTGTGCCAAAGGAAACGTGTCCAAAAGCGCTTGGTACTCCCAGAGTTCCGCTCTTAGATTCTTAAGAAAAAATTGCCACCTTTTCTTAGACGCCTTTTTCGTTCGTACCGGTCCCAAACTTCTAAAGAAACCTTTTACACGGTTCGGCATTAGCTCATTGCGCAGTGACATCCGCTCCTGACCCCTGGCTATATTGACGTCTTTGTCGGGATACCACGCGCTGTCGCACGTTAGGTTGCTGACCCCATTGCCACCATTATTGGAATTCGGACTGAAAAGATAAGCATCGGAGTGAACGATATTTGGAGCGGAGCCCGCCAAAAGCTGAAAGTCGCGAAAGTGAATCGGCCAATCAAGCAAAGATCCGACATTCAACTCGATCACGTTCATGCCCCCACGCAGGCGGTGCAATTTCCAAAATCCCAGATGCGTATGCGCTGATACGTACAAGGTTTGAGCACCTGCTGTTATCATTTTCGCAAGTCGGCAACGTGTGGCGGCATTAAGAGAGTCCAGATTGTGGTGCCCGAATAGAATAATCCGCGCGCTGGGGTTCTCTTGCGCAGCCTCTCGATTTCGGCCCGAGCAGCGTCGGCCTGATCCTGCCGTATCTCGCCATGTCTGCCGGCGTCTCTTGGCGGAACAGAGAATAGTTTTCTAGACGTTTCGTACTGACTCGTGTCTAAATGAATACCGAAGACCGGGGGGCAGCTTTTGTCGTTCCCACAACCTCGATTATTGGGTGTCAGTCTAATTACCTGAAGCAGAAAGGATTGCCACGGCTTCTGGGCTATGCGATAGACTACTGTCTCTACGAGATCTTCTTGCTGTCGACCCTTGCAAAAAACGGGTGTATTGGTCGCATTGTTCTTACTACAAAGGTGCTTAGCTTCAAGGTAAGTGGAAATAAAATCAGGTTTTCGGAGGTTGTTTTTTCTATCCGTACACCGCAGATCCCAACCTTTGTTGCCGTACCTGCGATCGTCGTACGGTCGATCTTTGGACGGGTTCTCATCCTCTTCAGGGTAGATGATGCCTTCAAAATATCCGTCATGGTTCCCAGGTACTAGAACCCATTCTGTGCGGATACCCGGAGGTTCCATAAGTTTAATGAATCGTCCCCACTCGGTTCTACATGAAACGTCAATCGCGTCTCCCATATGGATGATCGGGAGATTCTCGCTTTTCTTATTCCATTTTATCACGCGTTTCAGTAGCTCAGATCCAAATAGCCGCTTCTGGGCCGGCCGAATTGCCACACCGCTTATGTCCTGGGCAACCTCTCCCGCCAAAAATATTGGTGCACCATAAAAATCGTGTAATTGCGTGTCACCGAGCAGAAGGACCTTGCGACTGATCTGCACTTCATCCACTGAAGATGCAGGTTGCTGAGGTACTTCGCGTTCTATCGGTGAAGTCGGTACGGTCGAACTGCACGCTGCTAACGCGCCAGCCAACCAAATAACAAATAGCCTTAGCCGCTCATTTACAAGCTCATTAAACAACATTACACCCTCCCTTAACCTTTCGATCGCCCCAGGCCGACAGTTTATCCCCTCATCCGTTGATTCATGAGTGACAGTTACACTATGAAGCAATAAACGTATGGTAAAGGTCGTATTGGCAGAGCATGTACGTCACAATTCGTCGCAACGGCACGTAACGGGTGCAATAAGGTCCGTTAGATTCCGGGAGAGCTATGAGAGGTACCGGTCTTTCTATCATTCGATGCGGACAAAGATCCAACCGAGGTCCCGTGTTACGGTTTACTTGCAGGTGGCTGCAAAAATAAGCTCAGGCTTTTCTGGTTCGTCATTCCTTTTTTTGATTATTGTTTGTGTCATTACCCGTACCAGGTTTTACAGCTTGGGTAGTTTTTTCCTCGCTCTTGACCATGCTCAGAACGTGCGTTTGTACAGTATCCCTCATCCATTCGGCGGCCTGGCTTGCGGCTTTGCCGGTGGCGAAGACTTGGACAAAGCGGTTGTCAGCGTTTCCGACGTCTGTCAAATCGTTGTAGTTGTAAATCCAGGCAAAAAATGATGGCATATGGACTTCATGCGTGCCTGCCAAACCCTTGTCCGTCAGACAGGCGGATGTTGTAGGTTCGACGAAGATAGGGGAGACCGCGAATTCCTTGCGGTTATACCCGACCTTTACCGCATCGGGGTATTGGGCGGTGGTGCCGCTCCACAGCGCCTTGATCCCCAGAATAGTGTCGGTGCCAAAGAAAAAGGGACGGATTTCGTTGGGAGGAGAAGGCTTTCTATTTTTGAACCAAAGGAAATCGTAATAGAGATCTTGGTCTTTTCCCGCATTGATACACAGACAATTCTTATCTATATTACATGAATCAGCCTTCGTATTATCATTTAGGCTATCTGCTTTCCGATTCGATTCGCTCGGCGGACTTTTTGCTGACTTCGACTGCTGCCTCGCCACCGGCGAACGTGCTCGACAGACCGAACAGGAATTTCTTGATCGCCCCACTTCGGCTGCTGAAATCGGCATAGAACGGCGGCGTTTTCCCGCCTGGATAGGTGGGGGCAAATACCACTTCCCGCCGCGAGATGGATAATTCCATGGTGGGCGGTTTGGTATCCAAATCCAAGCCAAGATTGGATTCGCGGCGGGACGGCTGCACCTTCATAACAAGATGCCCGAAGCCCCACACATGCTCCGCGCCGGTGTCCGGGTCGAGGTAATGGACAGCACAGCCCGCCAGCACCGTCGGGAACAAGCAGATGAATGTGGCGGTATAGAGGTGGCGACCGGTCCCTCGCCTATCGAGGAATCGGCGCAAACGATTGCTCTCGCCCACTAAGCCCTCCCTTGGTTTTCTTATGACTTAATTGTACTACGTTAGCTTAACTAATGGTCCATTCGTCCAGTGGCACGAGGCTAGTTAACTTTCAGCAACGGGCCGCGGGGATTTGACACCGCGAGCAGTTATGCATACGCTGCCTACAGTGCCTACACGTCCCCGATTT
>JBOHVJ010000326.1:0-8864 GCA_050735075.1 Binatia bacterium | reverse complement strand
CATCAACGCTGTCAACTTCCCTTCAATCTGCAGCAGAGGCTATTTGATTCCGTTTTAATTAAGATCTCCGCCAAGGAATTCGTCTGGTACTTAAACGTCCACCACTTCATCAGCGACGGTTGGTCATTTGAATTAATCTGCCGCTTTATGGGCCAGTTATATCAGCTTTCCCTTGAGGGGCGGCTGGCAGAATCGATACCCCTTTCTCGCTTCCAAGACTACCTAAGTGACGAGCGCAAATACCGGGATTCAGCCCGTTATCGCAAAATCGAGGCTTACTGGACAAATAAACTAGCCGAGGCCGACGAGTCGATTACCTTCTACAGCAAGGCTCCCGTAAAGCGAACAACGAAAGTCCGAAGGATATCTCGTGAACTGGGTATCGAACGCACGAAAAAGCTTAAAGCCTTTGCGTCTAGTGAAGGCTTTGCCGCGGGTACAGAAGAAGCCTCTATGTTTAATGTCTTTTGCGTCCTTTTAGCGGCCTACCTCTACCGCCTTAGCGGAAACCAAAGCCTGAGCATAGGCATCCCGTTTCACAATAGACGCTTGAAGGCGTTCAAGGATACAATCGGACTCTTCTCGGATGTCCTCCCGCTACAAATTTCGATTGCCGAAGGCGAAACTTTTCTCTCACTGAGCAACAAAGTCAGATCGGAAATCTTTGAAACGGTTCGCCATGGGCCGTATGCACTTGCCAACCCTCATCGAAAGAAAGTCTATGAGGTTGTTTTGAACTATCACCGAGCTTCGTTCCGTCACTTTAGCGGCATGCCCGCCACAGCCGAATGGATCCATAGCGGACACGGAGACGATAGCTTAGCGCTCCAGATTCACGAGTTCGGGTCGTCCGAAAGCCTAATGCTCGACTTTGATTTTCACTGCGATGTTTTCACCCAGGAACAATCTGAGCAGGCCATAAGCCATTTCCTCCGGGTCTTAGATGCCTTTGTGGCTGACTCCACACAACCCCTACACCAGGTTAGCTTCCTCTCACCGGAGGAGGAACAACGCATCCTGATAGAGTGGAACAGTGCCGCCTCGGATTATCCAAAAGGCCATTGTATTCACTGGCTTTTTGAAGAACAAGTCGAGCAAACCCCGGATGCCACCGCTGTGGTCTTCGAAGATAAGCAGTTAAGCTATCGGGAGCTCAATGGCCGTGCAAATCAACTGGCGCGTTATCTTCGAAGCCTGGGAGTTGGGCCAGAAACGTTAGTTGGCATCTACGTAGAGCGTTCACCTGAGATGGTGGTGGCATTGCTGGGCATCCTCAAAGCCGGTGGCGCCTACCTCCCTCTGGACCCAAGCTATCCGAAGGAATGGCTGGCCTTCATATTAGAGGATACTAAGAGCCCAGTTCTGCTGACGCAAGAGAGCTTGGTCAAGAATCTTCCCAGGCGTCGAGCCAAAGTCATTTGTCTAGACTCCCGTTGGAAGACAATCTCTCGAAAAAGCAGAAAGGATTTGATTGGCAGGACGAATGGGGAAAATCTGGCTTATGTGATTTATACGTCGGGATCAACCGGAAAGCCTAAGGGAGTGGAGATAACGCACAAGGCCTTAGTTAATTTTTCTACCTCCGCCTGTACTGCATTTGCACTTGGGCCTCAAGATCGCCTCCTGCAATTTGCCTCGATCAGCTTCGATACGGCTGTGGAGGAAATCTTCCCATGCCTCTTGCGCGGGGCTACATTGGTGCTGCGCACAGATTCCCTCCTCGACTCAGTTTCAGGGTTCCTCAAAAAGTGTCGAGATTGGGAAATCACCGTACTCGATCTCCCAACTGTATATTGGCACGAACTGACAGATAAGCTGGCATCAGAACGCCTAGCATTACCCGAGCAGTTACGTTTGGTCATTATTGGTGGCGAGAGGGCACTCCCGGAACGACTGGCGCAATGGCAGCAGTGCGTAAGCAAGCGTGTCCGGCTCTTGAATACCTACGGCCCGACGGAAGTGACTGTGGTCGCTACAATGTGCGAGTTAGTCAGGACGACTCAAACAAGCGCCTCGCCGCAGGAAGTTCCGATTGGGCGTCCGATCTCCAATGTCCAGACGTACGTGTTGGATCAACATTTAAAGCCTGTGCCAATCGGAGTCGCCGGCGAATTGCACATCGGTGGTGTTGGGCTGGCTCGCGGCTACCTGAACCAGCCGGAGTTGACCGCTGAGAAGTTTATTCCCAACCCCTTCGGTGACAAGCCAGGGGATCGCCTTTACAAAACCGGAGATTTGGCCCGTTATCTACCAGACGGTAATATCGAATTTCTGGGGCGACTTGATCACCAAGTGAAGATCCGAGGGTTCCGTGTCGAACTGGGAGAGATTGAAATGGCTCTGATGGAGCACCCGGCAGTTCGCGAAGCTGTGGTAGTGTCCCGAGAGAGTGAGCCTGGCGAAAAGCGGCTGGTAGCCTATATGGTTGCTAACCAGGAGCGTGTCCCGACGGCTAGTGAACTGCGTGGCTTTCTTAATGAAAAGTTGCCAGAGCACATGATACCCTCCGCTTTTGTCCCAATTGATACTTTGCCTCTGACACCTAGTGGAAAGTTGGACCGCCGCGCCCTTCCACCCCCCGACCACAGCAGGCCCGAATTGGAGGAGACCTTCGTGGCTCCTCGCAACCCTGTCGAAAAGACACTGGCCGGGATCTGGTGCGATGTGCTTGACCTCAAGCAAGTCGGCATCTACGACAACTTCTTTGAACTGGGTGGACACTCTCTCCTGGCGACTCAGGTGATCTCCCGGCTGCGCGAGGCATTTCAGATCGACATTCCTCTCCGCGTGCTCTTTGAGGCTCCGACGATTGCCGGGCTAGCAGATCGGATTCAAGGGGAATTGAGCAATGGCCGAAGGGCTATGGAAGCTGCTCCCATTGCTTCTATCAGCCGCGAAGTGGAAATACCGCTCTCATTCTCCCAAGGACGCATGTGGTTCTTGCATCAGCTTGCGCCCGAGAGCGGCGCTTACAACATGGCCGCTCCCTTACGCCTGACCGGTACAATGAATAAGGTCGCTTTGGAGCGCAGCCTGAACGAAATGATCCGGCGCCATGAGTCGCTCCGAACGATCTTCCCAAATGTCGGCGGCAGACCCGTTCAGGTCATCACTCCGGCTGAGAATGTGAAGATGCCAGAGCTTGATCTGCGGATGGTGCCCGAAGCCAAGCGTCTGAAGGAGGCAAGGCGCTTGTTGACCGAAGAGGCGCGCCGCCCATTCGACCTTGACCGAGGTCCGCTATTCCGGCTTCTTCTAGTTCAGCTCGGTGAGGAAGATCACGTGTTGCAGTTATCCATGCACCATGTCATCTCGGACCAATGGTCTTTAGGCGTTATCGGGCGTGAGACAGCCTCCCTCTACAATTCCTTCTGCGGCATACTGCCCGCCTCAATGAACCAATCGCCTATTCAGTATGCGGATTTCGTAGCTTGGCAAGGACAACGGCTGCGTGGTGAGACCCTGGAGGCTCAGCTCTCCTACTGGAAAAAGCAGCTTGCTGGGCTGGAAGCGTTGAAGATGCCAACCGATCACCCGCGTCCTTCGGTTCAGACCTTTCACGGTGCCCATGTTACCTTGGATCTCCCAAAATCTCTTATCGAAGGACTCCAGAAACTGAGTGTGCAGGAGGGTGTAACTCCATACATGACCCTTCTCGCATGTTTCAAAACGCTTCTGTACCGATACACGGGCCAGGAAGATATTGCTATCGGATCGCCGATTGCAAACCGCAACTGGCTCGCCATCGAGGGGATCATTGGGACTTTTGTTAATACTTTGGTGCTGCGCACCGATCTTTCAGGCAACCCAACTTTCCGGGAGCTTCTTGGGCGCGTGCGTGAGATAGCGCTTGGAGCCTACGCTCACCAGGAAACGCCCTTTGATAAATTGGTCGAAGAACTTCAACCCGAGCGTGATTTGAGCCGCTCGCCGCTCGTTCAGGTGTTCTTCAATCTTCAAAACGCCCCTATCCGTGAAGTTAATCTCCTGGGTCTCTCGTGGACTCCTTTCGAGATCGATCCATGGGCTTCGCAGTTCGATATCAGCCTCTCGATTGACACCGAGATCACACAAAAGATGATGCTGATCTACAACAGCGACCTTTATGAAGCTGCAACAATGGCGCGGATGTTGGGGCAATACCTGAGACTGCTCAAGGCGATTGCGCCGGAGGTTCGAATCTCCCAGTTGGAGCTGTTAACGGAGGCCGAGAGGCACCAATTGCTAGTAGAGTGGAATGATACCGAGAGAGATTATCCTAAAGATACATGTCTGCATCAGCTCTTTGAAGCTCAGGTGGAGAGAACACCAGATGCCGTTGCGGTGGTCTTTGAGGACCAACAATTGACCTATCGGGAGCTCAACGCTCGGTCCAATCAGATGGCACACTACTTGCGGACATTAGGCGTGGGGCCGGAGGTGCTAGTCGGGGTTCGCATGGAACGGTCACTGGAGATGGTTGTTGGCCTTTTGGGGATCATGAAGGCCGGCGGGGCATACGCGCCGCTAGACCCCGATTACCCGTCGCAGCGGATTGAGTTCATGCTCGAGGACAGCAAGGCAACGGTTTTACTCACCCAGACGCAGCTCGCCAACTTCTTGCCTGACCACGGCCTACACGTAGTGCGCATGGACCGAGATTGGAAGGCCATCGCCCGTGAGAGCCAGGAGAACCCCCCGCCGCTGGCAGAACCCCACAACCTGGCCTATGTCATCTATACCTCAGGCTCGACTGGAAAGCCCAAAGGGGTACAGATAACCCACAAGTCGCTCGTGAACTTTCTTGAGTCGATGCGACAAGAGCCTGGGCTAACGGATCAAGACGTTCTGCTGTCGGTAACGACGATTTCATTCGACATTGCCGGGCTGGAGCTATACTTACCGATGATAGTGGGAGGACGGGTAGTCCTTGTTAGCCGTAAAGTGGCGGCGGATGGCACGCGTCTGATTGAGCTCCTTGAGAACAGCGGTATAACAGTGATGCAGGCAACTCCGGCGACTTGGCACTTGTTACTGCAAGCCGGCTGGGCGGGGACTCCGAAGCTGAAGATCCTGTGCGGGGGCGAGGCTCTGTCGCCTGACTTGGCCGAGGCCTTGCTTTTGAGGGGTGTCTCGATGTGGAACCTGTACGGCCCTACGGAGACAACGATTTGGTCGACCTCGTGGAAGGTTGGGGAAGGGCCGGTCTCTATGGGACGGCCGATCGCTAACACGCAGATTTATCTGCTGGACTCGAACCTGCAGCCTGTCCCCATCGGGGTTCCAGGTGAATTGCACATCGGCGGCGTGGGGTTGGCCCGGGGCTATCTCAACCGACCGGAGCTGACCGCCGAGAAATTCATTCCCAACCCCTTCAGCAAGGAACCGGGAGCACGGTTGTTCAAGACTGGCGATCTAGCCTGTTACCTTCCGAACGGGAACATCAAGTTTCTCGGCCGTCTCGACAACCAGGTCAAGCTACGAGGCTTTCGCATCGAGATCGGCGAGATTGAAGCAGCGCTGGACCAACACCCGGCTGTGCGAGAGACCGTTGTCATGGCCAGGGAGGATGGGTTGGGTGACCCTTCGGGCTCGCTCAGGACAGGCAAACGTTTGGTGGCCTATGTTGTCCTCCATCCGGGACAGGTAGCAGAAGTTAGTGAACTGCAGAACTTTCTGAAGCAGAAATTGCCTGAATACATGATACCTTCCGCCTTAGTGTACCTGGATACCATACCTCGAACACCCAATGGGAAGATAGACCGAGCTGCCCTGCCAGTGCCTGAGCAGACACGTCCAGAATCAGAAACGACCTATGCAGCGCCGCGAGACACGCTGGAATTCGAACTCGCGAAGATATGGGAAAAGATTTTAGGCATCCATCCTGTCGGCGTAAGAGACAATTTCTTTGACCTGGGGGGACACTCGTTGCTCGGTGTTCGTCTCTTCACCCAAATTGAGACAATTTTCGGCAAACACCTTCCCCTAGCGACCCTTTTCCAGGCGCCGACGGTTGAGCAACTGGCCAATATTCTCCGCCAGGAAGGATGGTCAGCACCTTGGTCATCCTTGGTTCCAATTCAACCAGGTGGTTCTAAGCCACCCTTTTTCTGGGTTCATGGGGATTCTAGCGACGTTTTCCTACCACGTTATCTGGGTCCGGATCAGCCATTGTATGGGTTGGTACACCAGAGTCAGGACGGAAAGCGCGCACTCTACACGCGAGTTGAAGAGATAGCGGCTCATTACCTCAAAGAAATACGCACCGTTCAAGCAGAGGGCCCTTATTTTCTAGGAGGCTATTGTTTCGGAGGCATGGTGGCCTTTGAGATGGCTCAGCAACTGAAAAAGCAGGGTCAGAAGGTAGCGTTTCTAGCCTTGCTTGATCCAACCCGTCCAAGTAATTGGAAAATATTGCCTCCTGGTACTCCAAGTTCTCCCCACTCATTGCCAAATACCACCCTATTCCGCGATAAGGTCCATCGCCATTTGTGTAATCTTGTACTACTCGGACCTCGAGAGAAGCTGAACTACGTTTTTGAGAAAGTAAGTGGGTTAGTGAGATGGAACATCGAGGTAGTTAAAGTAAAGATTAAGAAGGTTGCTTGTAGGTTTTACCTGAGTATCGGGTGTCCCTTACCCTCCACCCTTCAAAGTTTCTACATCTTAGATGTTTATGACCAGGCCACACGATGCTACGTGCCCCAGGTCCTCGCGAGCCGCGTAACGCTCTTCGTAGGGGAGAAATTCCGTGACCACCGATTTCCCTGGGAAAGACTGGCCGCTGGGGGATCTGAGACCCATGAGGTGCCTGGTAATCATACCGAGGTAATCAATGAGCCCCATATCCAGGTCTGGGCAGAACAGCTGAGGGCTTTACTCCAAAAGGCGCAAGCAGTAGTGTCAGACAAACAGACTTGAGCCTCTTCTTGTCCTCTAGATTTCTACACCGCAGATTTCAGCATTCAGCGAGATAAATGGATAGTCAGCTCACAACAAGCCAGTTTCATGAAGCACACAAGTTAGCTCCTGTTTCTTCTCGGGTTGCTCCGCCCAAAACTCTCATATTGGGGAGCGACGAAGTTCATATCTGGCGTGCCACTCTGGACCTAAATGCGTCAGACGTCCAAGACCTGTGGCAGACTCTCTCAGCAGACGAACGTGCGAGGGCCGAGCAGTTTCACTTCCAGAAAGACCGAGAGCGCTTCATCGTTGGTCGTGGATTGCTGAGGATCATCCTCGGACGTTACCTGGATACAAAACCAGAGAACTTGCGATTTTGCTACAACCCCCAAGGGAAGCCCGCGTTGGCTAGGGAACCTGGAAGAGACGGGATCTGTTTTAACTTGTCTCACTCCGACGGACTCGCTCTCTACGCGATAACTCGTCGTCGGGAGGTTGGCGTCGATCTCGAACGTATCCAGCCAGATTTGGCAGTTGACGAAATCGCCGAACATTTCTTCTCGCCTCGAGAGATAGCGATGCTCCGCGCACTCCCCACCCATATGCAGAAGGAAGCATTTTTCAACTGTTGGACTCGTAAGGAGGCCTATATAAAGGCCAGGGGCGAAGGTCTCACACTTCGTCTCGACCAGTTTGCTGTGTCACTGGCACCAGGAGAGCCGGCGGCCCTCCTTGACACCAAGGACGATCCTCAAGAAGCCTCCCGTTGGTCGCTACGGGAATTAGTCCCTGGGCCTGGATACGTAGCCGCTCTGGCTGCCGAAGGATATAACTGGCAACTTAGATGCTGGGATTTGGAACGGCAAAAACTAGAACAAATGACAGAAACCGGTTAGCTATATTTCTTGAAGGATTCTTTATCTAACCCATGTCTCCTCATCTTTCTGTAAAGTGTTTTATTGTCTACCCTGGCCTCTTTTGCAGTAGTGGTAATACTTCCCTTGTGCTTAACTAAGAGTCTCCGCAGATAGTCCTTTTCGCTCTTCAGTAGCCAGTGTTTCAGTGACGCGCTAACTTCCCCGTCCCCCGAAAAGGGGACGCCGACGATGCGGTGCGGGGGCGCCGGCAGGTCCACCTCCTCTATAATTTCTCCCTGAGATTTAACAATGGCGCGCTCCAGGATATTTTCCAGTTCACGAATGTTCCCAGGCCAGTGATAGGCCATCATACGATCGAAAACCTCGGGGGAAACCTTTTGAATCTTTTTCTCCAAAGCGATGGAATGACGGCAGAGGAGATGGCTTATGAGAAGAGGGAGATCCTCCAGTCGCTCCCGCAGAGGAGGGAGAAGGACAGGGATGATGTTGATGCGGTAATAGAAATCCTCCCGCAGGGTCCCACGGGCCAGGCAGAGCGAAGGCTCGACATTTGTGGCTGCAATCACGCGCATATCAATTTTGACTTTCCGGTTCCCTCCCAGCCGCTCGACCTCTCGCTCCTGAAGAACCCGTAGCAGCTTGACTTGCATGGGGAGGGCAATGCTCTCAATTTCATCTAGGAAGAACGTTCCCTTATCCGCGAGCTCGATCTTGCCCGAGCGACTCTGGACTGCTCCGGTGAAGGCCCCTCTTTCATAACCGAATAGCTCGCTCTCTAAAAGAGTGTCGGGGAAAGCCCCGCAGTTGATAGCGACGAACTGGCTGCTTTTCCTCTTACTCAAATTATGGATGGCACGCGCAACCAACTCTTTTCCCGTTCCGGTTTCTCCCGTGATCATAACCCCAGAGTCGGTTTCTGCCAAAGCCTTAATCAGGTCGAAAACCTTTTGCATCTGGGGGCTCTTGCTCACGATATTTTCAAGAATGTACTCCTCTTTGACCATCTGTCGCAATTCGCGAACTTCTTCCCGAAGCCGTCTTCTCTCAATTAGCTTTTCGCTGACAAACCGGATGGCCTCGGGCTGAAATGGCTTGGTAATATAA
>JBOHVJ010000325.1:0-8423 GCA_050735075.1 Binatia bacterium | reverse complement strand
CCAAGCCCGGTGCCTTTTGTTTTCTGCTGGTCCACCTGAGCGATTTGATAGAACTTATCGAAGATCTTATTTGCTTCTTCAGGAGGAACACCTGGACCCGTGTCTGCAACAGAGATCTGCACCCATTCATCCCCGTTGCTCTCGACTGCCACGGTCACTCTGCCACCTGCCGGGGTGAACCTAACCGCATTGCCGATAAGGTTCATCAGCACCTGCGCGACCTTATCTCGATCCGCCCAGGCGGTCACGCTAGAGTCCTGAGAGCCAACCTCGAGCCTGATCAGCTTCTCCTCTGCCACTGGCCTTAGCGTTTCTGCAACCTCTTCGATCAAAGTGACAACAGAAAGCTTTGTCCGCTTAAATTCGACGCGCCCCGCTTCGATGCTTGAAAGATCCAGGAGATCGTTGATGAGCCTTGAGAGACGATCCCCATTGGACTTGATCCGCGTGAGATAACGGATCTGTTTTTCGTTCAATAGGCCCGTAAGGCCATCCATCATGTTATCCACGGACGCCTTGATTGCGGCAAGAGGGGTTCTTAGCTCGTGGGAGACGTTTGAAACGAAATCTGACTTCATCTTATCAAGTTCTTTAAGCCTCTGTTCGTAGCGCTTTTTCTCCGTGATGTCCTTGGCTAAATGGAGAGAGCCAATGACGTTCTCATCCGTGTCTTTGATTGGCGAAACGGCAAGCGCCGCGTCGATAACGGTCCCATCTTTCCTTTTACGACGAACCTCTAAATTACGAATAACACCTGTAAGCTGAACCTTATTCCGAATGTCTTCCAGCTCCTTTGAATGACCCGGAGGGAGAAGCATGGTCAGCTCCTGGTCTATGGCTTCCTCCTTGCTGTAGCCAAATATCACCTCAGCCCCACGGTTCCAGGTGAGTATTCGATCCTCCATGTCCGTGGAGATGATCGCGTCACCAGCATTCTCGACGAGGTTCTCTATATAGACCTTGCCTTTAGTTACTTCATCGTAGAGATGGGCATTTTCCAGCGCCACTCCAAGCTGCGAGCCAAAGGCTTTGAGAAGATCAATCTCTCTCTTGGAGAATTTATGAAAACGACGGCTGCCCACCACAATAACGCCTATGACACGCTTCTTGGACATAACAGGAGCCGCGGCGGTAGAAGTAACCCCTTCTCGCTCCATGGCGCGGTTCTTATAGATTGGATCTTTCCGAATATCAGAAGATACGTAAGGTTCTTTGGTATCGTAGACGATTTTGGAAGGGCTAACCTGAGGAGAATCTATACGAATTATACCTGAAAGAAATTCAGGGGAACGGAGACCTCTAACGACGCGAACGATCAAACCTCTCTTTTCACGGTCTAAAGTTCTGATAAAGCCTACATCAAACCCAAGGTACGCCAACGACTGATCTAGGGTGTCGTTTAAGATCTTCTCGGTATCTAGAGATTGAGTCGCGGTTTCTGCAATTCTGAGGAGAGCCGATAAGTCCCTGGTCCGTAATGGTCGTTTTCCATGCCGAGTCCCCGCGGAGGAACCCTCTTCATCCGCTTTTTGGCGTTTGAGTCGCGGCATTAATTCTACTGACAGATAGGCCCCCTAAGATCAAATTTAATAAGATATGCAATTAGATCTTTGTCAGCTCTTTCGGCCCAATCCCTCAAGATATTGTCAACTTTTGCACCGGGATTATCTCTAAATCCTGCATTTAGTGTGCCTACACAACGATTGGTGACCTTTATAGCGATAGATCGTCGATGCTTCGCCCCTGCTTTCACGCTGAGAAATCTTGCTCCAGATAACCATAACATTTTCCTTTGGTCACCCTCTATCTTTTGCTCCGTTTCATCGATTCCTATAACGCGATGGGGATTTTGGATGCAGCGCTCATATATTTCAGAATAGTAATTGTCCCCAAACCGAGATAATCCCGGATCAGGATCATTCCTAATAAATCTCTCAATGGTCGCCCTATCGTCCTCAACCCAGCCAATGAAAACTGGACTTATTCCATCGGTATCTGAATCATTGAGGCGACAGCTGACCCAAGCTGCACCAGCTACTTGCTTTAAGTCCGCTAGCACGCGCTTAAGAAGTTCTTTTATGTCATCAAAATCTTTCGCCGTGATCTCTCCGGGAATCTTCTTGGGCATAAAAATCCATTCCTTTTTAACTTCCCAAACTCGATATAAATCCCCCAAAAAAGAGCCCGGTCGGCAACAAACCGGCCAGCCCACAGAATGAAGAGTCAAAGATGTTGCCTGAGCAGAGTCGGCCGGGCAATCCGGTTTTTTTATCCCACGACCAAACCTACCCTGTCAAGTCCCTCAAGGCTCTCTAAAACCTTATTCCCGCAGAGCCATCAACCTCTTCTGGCAATTTCCGTACCAGCTTTGAAGATCTAAGCTTGCTCAGCGCAACCTACTAATCTCGACGAGAATAATTTTAGAGAATTTAATTAAATCAGATCGGGAAAACTGGGGCGAGCGTATCTTTTAGGATACATCTTAGCAAGACTTCACGCATCTGGCGTAGGGACAACGTGCGCCCTTCGAGGCGAAGTCAAAATCGTATGCAATGATACAACCCTTCTTTCGCATTTCACTTGGCTGGTGCTTTGATCACCGGGCCTCCCAAGTTAAAAGACCTTGTGAGATATCTAACTAGGTTGGATCTGGTCTGGGCCCAAGATATCAATACCCGTTGAACAGCAGACTCCTTTTCTTTTGAAGTAATTCTCCCTGGGATTCCAACTGTTAGCGTCCCAACACCACGGTCCTGGTCCCGAACCCTTGCTATAATACAAGCATACCTCCGATGATTGAGGCGGCGGTTCGTATCATGATGAAGAGAGCCTGGGGTTTTTTCTCTGGCTTTAACCTCTGGATCAGAAAAATTTAATGAATGGACCGCATCCTTCTGGGGTACCACAGTGAGGCATCTTATGTATATTGGGGAAGCGTGATCCTTGCCGATCAAACCCTCAGGGGGACTTCCCTTGCTTCCGGTCCGCTGCTGCAAGGCTTGAGACTCGGCCCATCCAGCCCAAACAGGAGAAGGTGATTCTAAAGACGTCGAATTGAGACGGCAGGTAACTAAAACGACAGTTTGACCTGACGCTTTCTCCATCTCTGGCAGAATATGATCGTTCAAGATTTCTATTAGTCCCTGAACCTCTGGCATTTTTTCGTTGAGGCCTGGTGTAACGTCCACTGCCATAGCTAACCCCCTTATTCAATTTCTTTTGGACGCCTAGCTTAAGAACTCCTTAGAAAATAATCCTCCGGAACGCCCAAATGTTGCCTCTTATTTCACAATTGGCAGAGTCTGTCAATCTCTTTAGGCTCTCTTAGAAAGGACGGCGGAGAAGATACTCAACCTATCCGGATGACCACTGGCCAGGCAATGAGGATGCCAACGTGGTGCGATGAAGGGCAAAGCACAACACCCCTCTTGGGCAGGTTATGGTTTCCCCACCGGGATTGTGTCCTTCCCGTCGAACGGCGGAGAGAAAATAGCCAGGGCAACCGACGGTTCGCTGAACGCATTGACAAAGTAATGGACGACGTCGCGCGGAATGAAAAGGACATCGCCTGCGGCAAGGTCAAATCTTCTCTGCTCCAACACGAGATAGCCCTTGCCTCTAACGACTACTACGGTGAGGTCGTGGGTCTTGTGAACGTGGGGAAGCTCGCGGTCACGGATCTGTACGACATGGTGGCTTACCGACTGCCCTTTACCGAGCGTGACAACCTTAATATTCTCCCCGGCAGAAAGGGGATTCTCGGCCAAGATCCTTTCAAGATCGGACTGGGTGAGTTGCGTTCCATACTGGAGATAAAAACGTGGCGTTGGCGCACACGATAGGACGATAAAGGCAAGAACGAAAAACGGGGCGCTAATCCAAACGCTCTTGGACCTCAAAACCATAGGCAAGCTCCAGCAGTTGCTTGATAATACGCGCCGTCGCACCCCAGATGTCCCACTCCTTATAATAGAAGTGGTAAATCGGTCCCCTCCTCAGTGGATCTAAAGGACGGGGCTCTATTCTAAAACAGCCAGGCTCCAGAAGGGCAGAGATGGGGACGGAAAAAACGGCTACGGTCTCTGCCGGATTCAGACGAAACTCGTAGGGAGAAGGGATAAGACCGATGAAAGGAGTTATCAGATAGTTGGAAGCGGCGGTGACCTGGTCGAGCTGTCCCAAGATCCGTACATGGCGGGGCTCGATTCCGACCTCCTCGTGGCTTTCGCGGAGAGCCGCTGCCAGTGCCCCTGAGTCCTTGGGATCGATTCCGCCGCCCGGAAAAGCAATCTGGCCCCGGTGAGAATCAACGCTCTCAGACCTTTGGGTCAGCACCAGATAGTCGCCATCGGCCCCTTCCTGAATCGGCACCAATACCGCGGCCGGCTTAAAGTGATCTCCGCTTAAGGTTTGCGGCAGCCTCGAGCGGAGTATATTTGCAATCTTTTCGGCAGGCATCGTTGAGAAAAAGTTTTTCTGGTCGGCAATCTGTGATAAATAACCTTTTTAATTTAGCTAATCCACCCCAAAAAAGCCAGGACTGATGAACCAAAGGGAGATCCACTCCGCGATTCGCATCTTGCGCCGAGAGGTGCCGAAATGGGAGACGCCGATCGTCGGCGTAGTGGCGGAAACATCGCAGGACCCGTTTAAGATCCTCATCTCCTGTATTTTGAGCCTGCGTACCCAAGATGCCACTACGGAACAAGCGTCGCACCGGCTATTCAACCTTGCAGACACACCGGTAGAGATGGTACAGCTTTCGACGAAGAAGATCGAAAAGGCGATCTTTCCGGTCGGTTTCTACCGCACCAAGGCAAAAAATATCCGCGACATCTGTCGCACACTCATTAAAAAGTATTCCGGGAAAGTCCCTGATGAAATAGACGAACTCATGAAGCTAAAGGGAGTCGGGCGCAAAACCGCTAATCTCGTAGTCACCTTAGGTTATCGCAAGCCCGGGATCTGCGTCGACACCCACGTCCATCGGATCTCCAACCGTTGGGGATACGTTAGAACCAAGAATCCTAAGGAGACCGAGTTCACCCTAAGAGAGAAATTGCCCAAGCAATATTGGATCGAATACAACGACTTACTGGTCACCTTCGGCCAACACCTATGCCGCCCGATCTCGCCCATGTGCAGCCAGTGTCCGGTGGAAAGGTACTGTGATAGAGTCGGCGTCGCAATAAGCAGATAAAGGGACACTGATACCTATCGTTGCAACATATGGCTGAAATACCGACACCTTATTTCGCAAACAACGTCGAGGTTCTGGGCTACCATGACCTCGAGGGAAGGCCAGCCTTCAAGCTGGCCATGCAGGAGGTTTCTGGCCGTTGGTATCTCTACATGGGTAACCTGTGGCACCGAGGTTGGACCATCCTTGACGTCACCGACCCAACCTGCCCAGAGCACGTCGCCTTCCTTCCCGGTCCAGAAAACACTTGGACGATTCAGATCCAGGTGGCGGAAGGAAAGATGATTACTGCTCTCGAACGCATCGCCCCAGGCTGGGGTGGCACAGAGGGGAGAGGATACTCCGAAGGCTTTCTGATCTGGGATGTTTCAAACCCTAGAAGGCCCCGCCAGTTGGGCCACTACCAGACCTACAGCACCGGCACGCACAGGAACTTCTATGATGGTGGCTCGCTCGTCCATGCAGCGGGAGGTGCCCCTGGCTTTGACATGAAGATCTACCAGATCGTGGATATCGCGGATCCAGAAAAGCCGAGGGAGATTTCGCGCTTCTGGCTTCCAGAGCAAGCGGAGGGAGCACCTAAGACCGGTGCCCGCCTATCGTGCCACGGTCCCCCGCATGTGGAGGGCGACCGGGCCTATCTCTCCTATGGCGCAGGCGGGGCGATCATCCTCGATATCTCCGACCGATTGCGCCCGCGACTTGTAAGCCAGCTTGTCTTTCAAGGCATCTCTAACCATCACGGGATCCACACCTTCCTGCCCTTGCCACGGCGCAAACTTGCCCTGGTCAACGATGAGGCCATCAATGAGAACGGGGAAGAAGATTTGAACCTGGCGGGGATTGTGGATCTTAGAGACGAAAAAGCGCCACGATTGCTATCACTTTTTCCCCAACCACTTCCCCCCGCTGAAACTGGACTCAAAAATTTCTTTGAGAAGGGAGGCCGCTTCGGTCCGCACAACCAACACCATCCCAACCACCAGCCTTGCCTCGAGGACAGAGACGACATCGCCTATCTCACCTACTTCAATGCCGGCCTAAGGATCTTCGACATCCGGGATCCACGAACCCCCAAAGAGATCGCCTACTTTATCCCGCCTGATCCGAAAGTGAGGATTGGGACCAAGCCGAGCCGGCTGGTGGCGCAGACCGAGGACGTCCTGGTCGACCGGCGCGGCTACATCTACATCAGCCAGAAAAATCAGGGGATCTACATCCTGCGCCTTAAGGATGTCTGGCCCTATAGCAACTGAGTAGAGCATCGAGGAACCTTAATTGGAAACTCGATTCTGTGTTTACTTCCCTACCGGTCTAAGCGAGTCGGGGAAGTAACGGGAAGGGGCCCAGACGTGGGCGGTAAAGTTGCAGCAGCCAAGGATGCGCAGCTCACGCATGATACGGATGTAATCCTGGGAGTCAACAAAGGCGCGCCATGACTCCAAGGATTCAAAATCGATGGTGATGGCCACCTGTGGCGTAACTTCAAGGGGGTTGCGGTAATTGCGAATCTCTAGAACACCTGGGTGGGAAAGGGTCGTCGGCAACCAATCGTTTTTTGCCTTGTTCGCGTAAATTGTGAGATTCGCCTTTTGGTCGGGAAGGTCCCACTGAATCATAAAGAGAACCATTATTGAATCGCCCTCACCAAACCACCGTCGATCTGGATGGTGGTTCCAGTAATATAACTCGCGCGGTCAGAGCCGAGGAAAACGATGAGATTCGCTGTTTCCTCGGCTGTTCCGTACCGACCCAACGGGATTTCTGCTGCCATCTCTTCATTGATCTCTTCTACCGGTCGCTTCAAACGTTCGGCGCGCGCCTGGTTTAGCTTACGCGCGCGCTCCGTATCAATCCTCCCAGGGCACACGTTGTTGATGAGAATATTGTCCTTGGCTAACTCGCGGGAAAGGCTCTTGGCTAAACCGATAACACCGCTCCGCACTGCATTCGAAAGGACGAGGCCGGTGATGGGCTCTTTGACCGCATATGACGAGATATTGATCACACGACCACCACCTGCCTTGCGCATGTGTGGGACCGCTTCGCGCGTGAGCCTGATCGCGCTAAGAAAATTGAGACGAAGCGCAGCTTCCCAATCCTCATCCGTGAATTTCATAAATTCGCCTGGCGGAGGACCTCCTGCATTGGTGACTACGATATCTAGACGACCAAACTGCTCCACAGTCTTTGCGACAAACCTCTGAATATCTTCCGATCGGGTCATATCAGCCACAAGCGCCAAGACCTCACCGCCAGTCTCACGCCGGATCATCTCCGCCGCCTCTTTGAGTTGCGCTTCTCCGCGGGCGCAGAGGCTCACCCTGGCTCCCTCACGCGCGAAACCCAAAGCTGTGGCCCTTCCAATTCCCTGACTCGCCCCAGCCACCAGCGCTACCTTTCCACGTAGACCTAGATCCATCTTCTAAGCCCCCAGACATCGGATCCGAGGAGCGAGAATAGAGGATTGAGGATCGCTATCTTCTATCCTCGATCTTCGATCATCGTTGTGTGGACTCACTTCTGACTCCAGTAAATATTGCTACGGAATTCAGGATTCAATCGCATGACGTAGAGGGAGAGCATGCCGTGAGCGCCGAGCCGGCGCAGCTGTCTCGGGTCCCCTGCATTCAACGCCTCCTTCTCCTCAGCGCTAAGATCGTATTGGTTGATCGCGTCCTTTAGATTAGACAGCGCTTGCTGGTAAATCTTCTCGTTCATCTTTAGATCAAAGAGAAACCGATTGAGATGGTAACTGCTCATCCTCACCTCCAGCGCTAAACAAGCTTCCAGCTTACAAACCCCCATCCGGTCGCTACGTGATCAGGCATGTAAAAGGTAGCTGATGCCTTGGCCTCACCCACGGCCCCTACGACCACCATCCAGTTCAGGAATTCTGAATCCCCCGCCTGGTGCAGTTCCTCCAAAGAATAATCTGCCAGAGTCCTGCCTTTGCCTTCACGCATGACCTCCAAGAGCTTATGATCGAATTGAGTGTCGATCTCACCGATTCTCGGAGAGCCGGGAAAATGGGAAAGCCCACCTGTTGCGAGAATAGCTACACGTTCCTTTTCGGCGTCCGCGACCTCTCGGATCAATTCCCCTACATGGTAGCAACGGCGCGGCGTAGGAATCGGGTCCACCCAGGTATTCACGTAGATGGGCAAGATCGGAATCTTGGGCTCGGGCAAAAGAAAATAGAGCGGTACGACCTGAGTATGCT
>JBOHVJ010000324.1:0-25451 GCA_050735075.1 Binatia bacterium | reverse complement strand
CTTAGATGCCGAGCCCAAAATCCTAGCGATGAAATTTAAATACGACCCAGCCACCCGTTCACACCTTTGCGAATTTGACCAACTTCCCTTCTTTCCACCAACGATTCATAATAACTCTGATCATGTCCCGGCTCACGTTGCGGCAGAGTTGTTGCACGTCGGAGATACCGAACGGGCTGGGCACGTTCGTGAGGGCGTAGTTCCTGGCAACTCCAATTGCCTGTTATTTTAGCACGTCCTGGTCAGACGATCATCCCACGATTCCAACAATTTAGACTTAATCCATTGGCTTCGCACGCTTTACGACCATGATAGCTTCATTTCTCGCCTTCTGGGCATACTGGGACAACGGTCCCGAAAAATCTTGATCGAAGCTCTATCAATTGCGCATTGGTTTTCGGTTTGTTAAGTTTGGTTCAATCTTTTCTTGTAGGGGCCACATGCCAAAGAAACAGCTTAAGTTCATCGGCCAGAATGTTCCCAGGGTTGATGGGATTGAGAAGGTAACGGGAAAAGCCAAGTTCACCGGGGATCTCGTCATTCCGGGCATGCTCCACGGCAAAATCCTCCGCAGCCCTTACCCTCACGCGCGCATCATCAGTATAAATACGAAGGAGGCAGAGGCCCTTCCTGGTGTGGTCGCGGTGCTCACCGCAGCCGATATTTCCGATATTGATCCCTACTACAACGGACGTCCGGTGATTGCCATCCATAAAGTTCGCTATGTCGGGGAGCCTGTAGCCGCAGTCGCAGCAGTGGATGAGGAGACTGCTCACGAGGCTCTCTCTCTGATTGCAATCGACTACGAGGAGCTTCCAGCCGCTGTCGGCTTAGAAGCGGCACTGCGGAAGGGTGCCCCTCAGATCCATGAAAACTCAAGCAATAATATCTGCAGTCACGAACGGGTGGAGAAGGGTAACATCGAACAGGGCTTTGCTGAGTCTGACGAGATCTTTGAAGAGACCTTCACCTTTCCCATGGTCTATCACTATGCCATGGAGCCGCACTCCGTGATCGCGGATTTTAATGATGACGGGATTACGGTCTGGTCTTCGGCCCAACATCCTTTCCAAGTCCGGGGAGATATTGCAAAGATCTTTGGTGTGCCGCTTGGGAAGGTGAGAATGATTATTCCTTACCTGGGCGGTGGGTTTGGCAGCAAGTCCTATACGAAATTTGAGCCCTTAGTGGTTGCCTTGTCGCGCAAGGCGAAGAAGCCGGTCAGGATTTGCAACTCCGTTACCGAATCTATGCTCACGGTCCGCAGGCATGGGGCCCGAGTCAGATTAAAAACCGGGGTGAAGAAGGATGGGACTTTTGTTGCCCGTGAGGCCGAGATCTATCTCGACACAGGGGGCTATGCTGACAATGGACCACAGGTCGCGATTCGCGCAGCCACCAGAGTCTTGGGTCCTTATCGGATTCCCCATATCCGCAGCGACGCCTACGCAGTCTATACCAATGTCGGGGGGGCCGGCTCTTTCCGCGCTATCGGCGCGCCGCAGAGCATCTTCGCCTCCGAGTCCCAGATAGATATGATCACCTCCAAACTGGGGATCGACCCGGCGGAATTAAGACTAAAGAATCTTCTTGAAAGAGGAGAGGAGCTTCGTCCCAAACTAAGAGGAATCGATGCAGACCTTGCCTCAAGCCTGAAGAAGCTTGTGTCAGCTAGCCAATGGAAAAGGCGCTCGAAGAAAAAAGATGCAGCCGTTGGGCTTGCCTTGGGGGCAACCAATGCCGGCGCCACCCCAATTTCCGTGGCGATGGTTCGTTTACAGTCAGATGGGACAGTGAATATTCTGGCGGGTAGCACGGAGATGGGGCAGGGGGTGAGAACAGTGCTTTCGCAGATCGTTGCCGAGGAGCTGAGCCTTTCGCTTGAGTCGATCCGTATAGGTGGCGCGGACACTATGGTCACCCCCTACGATAGCTCGACAGGTTCGAGCCGCTCGACCACGCTTATGGGTCTTGCGGTCCAGGGGGCGGCGAGGGATCTTAAAAAGCAGCTTATCAGAATAGGCGCTGAGGTCTTTGGCGCAAAACCAGGTCAGGTACGAGTAGAGGATGGCGCTCTCGTTTGCGGCGAAGCAAAGCTCTCTTATCGAGAGGCGATGGCCCGCCGTTTTGGCGGACCCGGAGGGGAGTTGATCGGCCGAGGCGATGTCGGCCCGGAGATTACAGATTCTGTTCTTCCAGTTTTCTGGGAGATCGGGATGGGGAGCGCAGAGTTGGATGTGGACGAGGAGACGGGAGAGATGACTATCAAGCGCTATGTCTCGGTAGCGGATGTAGGCAAGGCGATCCACCCCGAACAATGCATCGGCCAGGAAGAGGGCGCGGCGATGATGGGGATCGGCCACACGATGTTTGAACAGATGATCTATGATGGAGGGCAGCTTATCAATTCCAATCTCGTGGATTACAAGGTTCCTACCTTTAGAGACGTTCCTAAAGAGTTCGAGACGGTTCTGGTCGAAAACCGCGATGGTCCAGGTCCCTACGGGGCACGAGGGATGGGGGAAGGGGGGCTTGTTTCCGTGGCCCCCGCAATCACCAACGCCCTGGCCCGCGCCACCGGCGTCCGCATCCGCGACCTCCCCCTCACCCCCGAGCGCGTCTGGAGAGCGTTGAAGGAGAAAGAGAAATAATTTTTCCCAGGACCATCCGACATCTCATTCAGATAGCTTCCTTGCCTGATCTCGTGACGGGAGTATAATCGTCTAACTATGAAAAAACTAAAGCCTGTTCATCCGGGAGAAGTTTTACTTGAAGAATTTTTGAAGCCAATGGGCTTAAGCCAGAATCGTTTGGCTCTGGGTATAGGTGTACCACCCCGGCGCATCAATGAAATTGTTTTAGGTAAACGCAGCATTACTGCTGATACCGCGTTGCGGTTGGCACGTTAATTTAAGATGTCTCCGCAATTCTGGCTGGGGCTGCAAATGGATTATGACCTTGATGTGACTTCTGACAATCTAGAAAAACGTTTAGAGCAGGAGGTAAAACCGGTAGCTAGTTAGGGTCTTCAGAATATCACTTGTCAGGCCCGACCCCTTGCTCTATGTGATTCTCTGACGACCTATTTGCTGGAAAAGCACGGGAAGGACGAATACTCGCTAAGGGTGTCTGAGTTTCCAGCGGACAAGGATGGGGGTTCGGCTTGAATACGTGAATAAAGCGAGGTCTCACCCCACCGCTCTATAGGAGAGATGAGCATGCAGCAAGAGAATAGTCAGAAAAAGTTGGCTGTACTAATCGACGCAGAAAATACTCAGGCTGCAATCATTGATGCATTACTAGCAGAAATTGCAAAGTACGGTATTGCAAGTGTCAGACGCATCTACGGCGACTGGACCACGACTTTATTGAGAGGTTGGAAAGATGTTCTGTTAGAACACGCTATCCAGCCGATTCAACAATTCCGATATACAGTCGGAAAGAACGCCAGTGATAGCGCGCTGATCATTGATGCGATGGATTTGCTCTATACGGAGAAGCTTGATGGCTTCTGCATCGTTTCGAGTGACAGTGATTTTACGCGTTTGGCATCGAGGATTCGAGAGGCTGGCCTTGTCGTGTATGGCTTTGGCGAAAAAAAGACTCCCAAAGCATTTGTGGGCGCCTGCGATAAGTTCGTCTACACGGAGATACTTCGCGAGGATGAACCGACTGGCTCCCGAGGAAGGAAAACCACTACTGACCTGAACCAGGATACCACGCTGGTTAATCTATTAAGAAACGCTGTTGAATACTCCGCGAGTGAAGACGGATGGGCCTATTTAGGTCAGATAGGTCAGCACATTGCGAATCAGGCTCCTGAGTTTGACCCTCGCAACTATGGTTACAAGAAACTCGGCGACCTAGTTCGAGCGACCCAGCTTTTCGATGTAGATGAACGACGTTCTGCCGATTCCCCAGGGATATCAATATATGTGCGGGATAGACGCAAGAAACAATCAGGTGGCATCTAGGGTTTCTGGTCCGCAAACGAGCTCGGAGCGATAAAAGAAGATAGTTCTTGGAGGAGAAAAGGGGGACAGGCAATATCATTTTTCATGGCAACCATTCCGACTCACGCGGTCTCGGGAATAGCGCTCGCGTCGTTTTTCCTCAAGCAAACGGACAGCCGTTATTGGTGGATTATAGGCGCCGCTGCAGCGATGGTTCCCGATCTGGACATTCTCGCTTTTATTTTTGGTATTCCGTATGAATCACCTTCCGGCCATCGAGGAATCACGCACTCGCTTTTCTTCGCTGCGGCGTTCGCATGGCTGTTGTTTGTCCTGGCAGGCCAATTTTCCCGAGAAGTTCCGCCAAGGATTGGGGTCTATTTCTTTGCAGCGATCGCATCTCATGGGTTTATAGACGCGTTCACAGATGGAGGGCTCGGTGTCGGATTTTTTATTCCCCTTAGCTCCGACCGATTTTTCTTTCCGTTGCGCCCGATTCCAGTCTCCCCCATCGGGATAGGGTGGTTTTTTTCTCACGAGGGGTGGTTCATCCTAAAAACCGAGCTGTTATGGGTGTGGTTGCCTTCCGCAGTGACATTTCTTACCGGCTGGCTGGTCCGAAATCGGTTCAGGCGGTGAATGCAAGAAGAACATGCGAGAAGAGGGTTTGCATGCTCAGGATTATGGAAAAGTTAACGAGAATGGTTGTCCATTGGAGAAAGGAGAGAAAATATGCCAGTTGCCAGTTTGCCTACGGGTGTAGATCTTTATTATGAGTCGCATGGCCAGGGTGAAGCGCTGGTTTTGATACCTTCCACGGCATTCTCAGGAGAGGTCTGGAAGCCTTCCCAGGTGCCGGGGCTATCCAGGTCATTGAATGTCGTCATCCATGATCCAAGGGGCTGTGGACGCTCTACTTATGTTCAGGGAGTTTATACCATCGACCAGATGGCTAATGACGTCGTCGCATTAATGGATCATCTGGGTATCGGTTCGGCCCACGTCCTGGGCCATTCGATGGGCGGTCGTATTGCTCTCTCCATGACGCTGAACTTTCCAGGTCGCGTCAAGAGCCTGATCCTGGCAGCGAGTGGGTCAGGTCCCGCTGCGCGACCAGGCTCGGATTGCATTCCCGGCTTGCCCCATCGCACCGTTGTAGAATTGGTCGAGATGGGCTTTGAGAAGTGCATCCGTCACGAGATCTGTGATTCGGACACTTTTTTCACGAAAAATTTTCGCGACCGCTATCCGGAAAAGGTTGAGGAGTTCTTCAAGCTGGCATGGGCGACGCACGCGAAGCTGTCGGAGTACATCCATCTCATCATCGCGCGCCACAACTGGGAAGGGACGCACCGCCTCGGCGATGTCGGAGTCCCAACTCTCGTGGTCATTGGAGATGGGGATGCCGGACGAAGCAACCATCTGGCGCAGGCTGAGGTTCTGGCAAAGCGGATCCCAGGCGCGGAGCTAAAGATTCTTCAAGGGCAATCGCATGGCTTCTTTTGGCAAGTTCCTGAGGAAACGAATGCTTTGATTCTCTCTTGGATTAGGAGGCAGAGTACGGCATGAGCCCTGAACCCACATCGTTCCACGGCCAGTGCCATTGCGGGAACGTTGAAGTCACTTTTGAGACAAAGCTGAGAGTGGAAGAGCTTCGAATCAGGGCATGTTCCTGTTCCTTTTGCAGAAGTCATGGGGCCCGCACGACCTCTGATCCGAGTGGCAAGGTTAAGATAACTGTTCACGATTCTAGTCAACTGATCCGCTACCGATTCGGCTTGAAGACCGCCGACTTTTTAGTCTGCGGACGATGCGGAGTTTATCTGGGCGCCGTGATGAAAGCAGGTGAAGAGACCTATGCAACGGTAAACACCAGGACATTTGATCATGCTGAGAAAATCACACAAGAACCTCTTATAGTAACATACGAGGGAGAGACCGAAGCGGAGCGCAAGGCTAGGCGTGAGGCGAACTGGACTCCAGTTGCCGCATTCGATTAGGCGAAGGCTTCGCGGACGAAGAGGCTTTCGAGAGGCAGTTCTTTTTGCATGAGTCCCTGCTCGATTTGATACCGGTTCAAGGCTTGAATAGTCCTCTTCTCGGTTTCGCCCAGAGCATAGGCATAGGGATCTTCTTCCAAGACCGCCCTTTCCCTTTCATGCCCTTTGATCTGCTCGGGACTCATGTACTTCACTCCGAGCCTTATCGCCTCGCGAAAGGCGCCGATGAGCTTTGCCGGGAGGTCAGGGTATTTCTCGGCGATCTCCTCTTTCATGGCGATGGTGTGGATGATGGGATAGATGCGCGTCTTCCGGGTGGTGCGGACGATCTCGTCGGCGTCCTCGAATAATGGCTTGACTCCTGGAAACTCACCCATGACTTTGGGCAGGGAGCCGCCACCGAAGATCCCCACATATCCCACATCCCCCGCGACAAGAGCGGCGTGGATTATCCCTTCGCTCAAGAGCTTGGCAAGATGTGGCTTCTCCTGGCCGAATGGCGTCGGTGGTTCCAGCCTCTCCACCTTCACGGGAAGGTCCTGACCAATATAGACCTCGCGTCCGGAGACATACCAGCCCATCTCCTTGGTCCTGAGACTGTACGCATCGAGAAGAAAGCCGCGCATCCAGACGACTGCGGTAGCTCCGTAGCGGAAGCAGCCGACCTTTTTTCCTTTAAGCTCACTGGGGTGGGTGAGTCTACCTTCGCAGTAGAAGATATTGCGCTGGCGTGGACCGCGGTCATGGAAAACAGGTAGGGCAATAAAGCGGCGCCCTTTTTCCTTGGTCCTTAAGAAGGTGGCGGCAGAAAATTCCCCGACATCGAATTCCTCCTGGGCGAAACGGTAGTGCCGTTCCCCAGGAGAGGCGATATGGTGATTGATATCGAGATCGTAGCCCTCAATACCAACCTCTCCATCAATAAGCCCGCGGAACCGGTAATCATTGGGTAGCGCGAGCTTGATGCGTGGCTTTTCTTTGGCCATTAGCGCGAAGCTGCCGCCATCTTTGGCGCGGATTTAACCAAACATCTCCCAAGAAAATCCAAGGTCCGAGGCCATGAGGCTTCGTCGGCGTGGGACCGGTAGCTCTCGGATCGCTTGTTCATGAAGCCATGACCCGTCCCAGAGTAAGAATGGAACTCGTGAACCTTGCCATACTTAGTGAGCTCAGCGTCAAGTTTCCGCATGTCCTCTGGCGAAGGGTTTTTATCATCCTCTCCGAAGTGTCCCATGATCGGGCAGCGGATCTCACTTGTGCGGTCGAAAGGTGAGGGACCATCCCCCCAAGGCACAAGGATGTTTCCCCCGTAGTAGGCGACGGCGGCGCTCATGTCGGGATTTGCCGCAGCCATGAGGTAGACGACACGCCCACCCATGCAGAAGCCGATGATCCCTAGCCCTTCACCCTTAACCGACTTGTGCCCCTTTAGAAACTCAACTGTGGCGTTCACATCCTTGATGACGCTCACATCGCGAAGCCGGGCCCTGCGCGTAGGGCCGTCATCCCGACAATCGGGGCCGTCGCGATGATAAAGATCGGGCGCCACACCGACATACCCTGCACTAGCAATCCTTCTGGTCATCTCCTGGACGAATTCGTCAACACCCCCTTGGTGTTGGATGACTACCATACCAGGAAAACGCCCCGGTCCGTCGGGGCCACTCACGTAGAGCTTCATTGGGTTGTTATCTACCTTTATCTGCTCCCATGGTGGTGCCATACATTAACCTCCAAAATTAGGATCCCTTCCCAGGCTGTGACATAAACCTGGGATGTATTCAGGTAACTGCCATGTACATCGCTGCTAGTCGGGATGTCAAGGCCCAATTATTCAACGGATTTCGGGAACAGGACGCTAGAATGACCAAATGAAAAAGGGTTTTCAAGACTGTGTCTAAGACTGGCGATCGATAAGGGGCACCATCTCTTTTAGGCTCCGGACTCGCGCGAAAGAGTCTGATGTGGCTCTGCCATTACGGTCCAGCAGCACCCCTGTCAAACCAGCATTTCTCGCCCCTCCGGCATCTTTGTTCGGGCTGTCTCCTATATGCAGGGCCTCTTCCGCCTTGAGGTGATGCAGCCTCAAAGCTTTGTGGAATATCTCCGCTGCGGGCTTAGCGTAGCCAACTTGACTCGATATGATGATGGCGTCAAACTGGGAGGCTATGCCAAGGCCCTCAAGGATACCGAAGAGGCGGGAGTCAAAGTTTGAAATCACATCGAGAATAAATCCGCGCTCTCCCAAAGCCAGCAGTGTCTCCTCGGCCTCGGGATAGAGAGCCCAAGAAGAGGGTTTACTAAAGTAACTGAAGAGGTCAGAGAAGTAGTCGTCGAAATGGGCAAACCGTCCGTGAGGCTCGAAGATCCTTCGCACCAGCTCCTTCCACCATTGACGCTCAAGATCTTTGAGCTGCTTGGGCGGCGCGCCGGGAAAGGCAAGGGGTGGGGCCGAGGAAAAGCAGATCCGAAACCTCTCACGGATCTCTTCAGGTGGGACTTCCATGCCGTAGCTTTTTGCCAGTAGGGCATAACTTTCACCAACTGGTCGGACGGTTTTAATAAGCGTCCCGGCGGCGTCAAAAAAAATCGCTTTGAATGCCATTGTAGCGCTATCAGCTTGTAGCGTTCAGCAATTAGTAAATAAGGCGGAAGGCCTGAGGCAGCATAAAAAAATTTCTATCGTGCCTGTTGCCCAGCACCTTTGTTGAAATTGTTCTATCTTCCATTATAATGAAATTTGATGCAAGGCAAAGATGCTCTTTTGGTGATCGACGTTCAGAACGATTTCTGTCCTGGCGGAGCCCTTCCAGTTGCCGAGGGGGATAGAGTTGTGCCCGTGCTGAACCGTTATATTGAGAAATTCAAAAAAGCCCATCTGCCGATCTTTGCCACGCGCGATTGGCACCCTGAAAAGACCATCCATTTTAATACCTGCGGTGGCCCTTGGCCCCCTCATTGCATCCAGAAGACAAAAGGTGCGGAGTTTCATGTGGACCTGGCACTGCCGGAAGATGCTGTGATCGTTTCAGGGGGTACAGATCCTGATGAGCATGGCTATTCAGGGTTTGAGGCACGGGACGATGAGAGGAGGGGACTGGCCGATCTTTTGCGCCAGCGCGGTGTGGAGAGGATCTTTGTGGGTGGCTTGGCAACGGATTATTGCGTCAAGCATACGGTCCTCGATGGGATTAAAGAGGGATTTAGAGTCGTTTTACTCGAGGATGCGATCCGTGGCGTGAATCTCCAGCCGGAGGATTCTGAACGAGCTATCGCAGAAATGATCCGTGCAGGGGCCGAGAAAGGCAGGGATCTTTGGCCCATAGCTGGGTAGCCAGGCGCTCGCGGAAAGTTTTACTGTACGTTCTTTTGCCCGGTCTTTTTGCTCGCTACACCTAAAGTTGACAAGCGCTTTTAAAACCGGAAAAGATAAATCTCTGATCGATCGATTTTTCGAGCCCGAGAGCGCGCTCTGGCGGGTGGATCGCGAGATGATTCTGCTCCTAGGGGGAGGCCGGGCCTTGTTGATGCAGATTGCCCATCCCAAGATTGCTGAAGGGGTGGCTGACCACAGTCGATTCAGGAAAGATCCTATCGGCCGTTTGTATGAGACCATGAATACGATGTGGTCGATTGTCTTTGACGAGATTCCAGAGGCAGAAGCTTCTTTGCAGCGGATAAAACAGATTCACCGGCGGGTCCAAGGGGTGATTAAACAAGGTGACGTTCTACGAGCAGGGATTCCTTATGATGCACAAGACCCGGATCTTCTCCTGTGGGTGCATGCCACATTAGTCGATTCCGCCATGGTGACGTACGAGCTTTTTGTCGGGCCATTATCCGTTCAAGACAAGCGCCAATACTACGATGAAACCAAAAAGCTCGCCCTTCTGTTTGAAGTGCCGGAGGCTAAGACTCCGGCCTCGCTCGAAGCCTTCAATGACTATATGAGTGAAATGATCGGCTCCGATGCCATTTCTGTCGGTTCCGCAGCACGCGCCATCGCCAAAGAAATTCTCACCCCCCGGCCGTTACTTCTTAAACTGGGGGGTCCCTTGTCAGCGTTGATCACGGTTGGGCTGCTGCCGCCGAAGCTGCGCCGGGAGTATGGGCTAACGTGGAATAAGGGGAAGGAAAGGGTGCTGCAGCTCGTCGCCGCTTCGATCCGGACGCTTCTGCCTTTCGTCCCTCCAGTGCTCCGTATCGTTCCCCATGCGCGGGCGGCTCAAGGGAGAGCGGCGCCTTTTTTTGGCAGAGACCGTATCCAAGCGGCGAGGAGTCGGCGCTAAAAGGGGGGCGGCCCGAAGCCGATAAAAAAGAGAATTAGAGAGGAGAATCGTGAGCGTTCAGAATCATTTTTCTGAAGAAGTTGAGATTGCAGAAAAAGCGGCCAGGGAGGCGGGATGGATTATCATGGCGCTATACGGCAAAGACTATCGTGTAGAAGAAAAGGGGAAGGGCAATCCCGTGACCACAGCGGACTTGGAGGCCAATCGTAAGATCCGGGAGATCATTCTGGGAAGTTATCCTGAGGATGGATGGCTCTCCGAAGAGGATAAAGACAATCTGCAGAGGCTTGAGGCCTCGCGCGTGTGGGTAGTCGACCCTATGGACGGGACCAAAGAGTTTATTGCAGGTGTTCCGCAGTTCGCCGTTTCCATAGGTTTGGTCATGGGGGGACAGCCCATAGTGGGGGTGGTTTACAACCCGGCGGAAGAGAAGCTCTACCGGGCTGTCAAAGGTTATGGGGCTCTGCTTAATGGCAGTCCGATTCGTGTCTCTTTGCGTGAAGAGATGCAAGGGGCTTCCCTGTTGGTCAGCCGTTCTGAACCGCGGCGCAAGTTTCAATCATTCGCCGATCTCTTTCGCTTAGAGCCGGTGGGAAGCATTGCGTACCGCTTGGCTCGGGTAGCTGCGGGGGAGGGGGATGGAACTTTGACATTTCGGTCGCTCCACGAGTGGGACGTCTGCGCCGGTGTGGTGATCGTGGAGGAGGCAGGAGGCGTGGTCGTGGATGGGAGTGGGAAGGGACTAGTCTTTAATCAACGAGATGTCACGTACCGAGGAATCGTCGCCTCCAACGAAGTCCTGACTCGAACGATGCAGGGAATGTTGGCAGAAGTTCTGAATGGTAAAAGGTGATTTTTTTTCTTAACTCGGTTATCGTGCATCATTGGTGCGGCAATGGCCCGGTGTGCTTACTGCAGAGAGCGAGGAGGCTTTTGGTCGAGGATTTGCAAGGATTGCAAGAAGCTTCTGGCTCGGTTTCATGAGCTGCGGGGTCAGGTGGGATATGGAGAGTTTCTGGATGAGCTCGAGAGGAGCGGTGTATCCAAGGAGAAGATCATGGTTTTCCTCAAGGCGGATCCAGATGGCAAGGGAAGTATCCAAGACCAGGTAACGGCAGAGATGGCCAGCGAGCTGATGAAGGTCATGGGGCTAAAAGGAAGCCAGACGCCCCAGGAAGTAAAGCGAATCCGGGAACTAAGCTCGAAAGACTCCAAGTAGTCCTAACTCCCAGCTATCAGCCTTCAGCTCTCGGCTAAGAGTCTCGCGGATTGCTGACCGCTGAGTGGCTTATGAAGTTAATCATCTACCTTTCACTCTTTTTTCTCTCTCTTTACCTTTTAGCGCTGATCCTGCGCAGGGTTTTCTTTCTCCGCGATAAGGCAAGAATGGAGCGGGAGAGTAGATTAGGTGGAAAGGTCATCGCCCGGGTCGATGAGATGCAGCCGGGCTCGGTCAGGAAATTTTGGCTGATCTGCCAGAAATATCGGGTCGATGGGTTCCTGATCAATTACCAAGGGAAGTTTCACGCCTATATCAATCGCTGCCGTCACATGACCACTCCACTGGATTTCGTCCGCTATCAGTTTTTTACCGAAGATGGCCGGCACCTCATTTGCATGACCCATGGCGCCATCTACGCGCCGGACTCAGGGCTCTGCGTGGACGGGCCTTGTAAGGGACTCTCGCTTTATCGACTTCCAGTTCTTGTAGATCAGGGAGAGGTGTTGGTCGCTTGTCCCTCGGGAGACCTTTCCTTCTTAGCCGATTGAGGTGAGGATGGGCGGACGGGGCATGAACAGGAAACAACGCAGGGGCAAGGTCGTGGCTCGAGCCGGTGAGCTTTCGCACGGGATGACCAAGAAGTTTCATCTAAGATGCCGGGGGAATGACATTGAGGCACTATTGCTTAACTACGAAGGGAACATCTATGCCTATGTCAATCGCTGTTGTCACATTGCGTTGTCGATGGATTGGGTGGATAACCATTTCTTTACGGAGAACAAGCGTTATCTCATCTGTGCCAACCACGGCGCCACTTATGAGCCGGCTACCGGAGAATGTATTTGGGGTCCCTGCTTCGGGGCTTTCCTCCAGGGCATACCGCTAGAGATTAGCGCCGGAAAAATTCTTGCCTTTTGTCCCGAAGAGGAAGATAAGGGGGGAGAGACGGAGGTAAGGTGAGTGCGTGTCTTTTTTGCAGCATCATTAAAGGCGAGATCAAGGGAGACATCGTGTATCAAGACGACACGGTTGTGGCCTTTAGGGACATCAACCCTAAGGCTCCGGTCCATCTCTTGATTGTCCCGCGCAAGCACATATCCACTCTGCTCGAGGTGGAGAAGGGAGATAAGGGGCTTATCGGCGATATTTTTTATGTGGCCGCTCAGTTGGCAAGGAATCAGGGGATCTCCAAGGATGGCTTCCGCGTGGTGGTTAATTGCGGACCGGGAGCAGGACAAAGCGTGTATCATATCCACTTTCATCTTTTGGGGGGCCGGCCCTTTACCTGGCCTCCTGGGTAAAAGGATCAAGGGATTAAGGGTTGAAGGGATAGAGGGAGCGTAAGGGAGATTTCATGGCAACGATTGAGTGGCGTAGCCCAGCTAGTGAAATGGCGGTGCGGCAATTCGAGATCGCTGCTGAAAGACTGAACATTGACCGCAATGTGGCAGGTAGGCTCAGGAGACCGGATCGATCCTTGATTGTAAGTGTCCCAACACGAATGGATGATGGGCAAGTCCACGTTTTTACCGGCTACCGGGTTCAGCATAATGATGTCTTAGGGCCCTTCAAGGGAGGCATACGCTACCACCCTGACGTCAACCTTGGGGAGGTCTCTGCGCTGGCGATGTGGATGACATGGAAATGCTCGCTCGTGGGGTTGCCTTTAGGCGGGGCAAAGGGAGGGATTGCGTGTGATCCTGCAACGCTTTCGCGTAATGAGCTTCAGGGGATGACCCGACGCTATACGGCTGAGATTCTAAACTTTATTGGACCTGAGGCGGACGTGCCGGGTCCTGATATGGGGACCAACGAGCAGGTCATGGCCTGGGTGATGGATACCTACAGTCAGCATAAGGGTTATGCGGTCCCCGAGGTCGTTACCGGGAAGCCGGTGGAAATCGGGGGCACGGTAGGGAGGAGGGATGCCACGGGACGAGGGGTGGTCTACACCGTTATGGAGGCTGCAAAACATCTGGGAGTAGATCTCAGCCGCTGCACAGCGGCCATCCAAGGTTTTGGCAATGTAGGGTCTGTCGTAGCGAGAGAGCTAACAAGCCTCGGTGTAAAGGTCGTTGCGGTTTCCGATCGGACAGGAGGTTTTTATGAGAAGAAGGGCCTTCCGGTCGAGGCCCTCCTCCAACATACCACCAAGAATCCCGGCTTGGAGAAATGTCCGTTTGGCGAGCGGGTCAGCAATAAGGAGCTTCTAGAGTTAAGATGCGATATCCTTGTTCCCGCCGCCGTGGGCATGCAGATCACCCGTGAGAATGCGGCAAGACTAAAGTGCAAGATCTTGGCGGAAGGGGCAAACGGCCCTACCACACCGGAGGCTGACGAGATTTTGAGACAAAAAGATATCTTCGTCATCCCTGATATCCTGGCTAATGCAGGCGGGGTTATCGTTTCCTATTTTGAGTGGGTGCAGGACACGCAAAACTTCTTCTGGACCGAAGACGAAGTGAATAAGAAACTCAGGGAGATATTGACACGCGGCTTCCATGAGGTTCTGGGTATGAGTCAAAAGGAGAAGGTGGATATGAGGCTGGCGGCACTGATGATAGCTGTTAACCGCGTTGAGCGGGCTATGCTGTGGCGCGGACTGTATGCCTAGTCGGCTGCTGAAAAAGGCCCATCTGCCATACGCCTGGCTGGGAGTATCTTTCCGGTCCAATGGAATACAGTCGTCTTACGCTCGCCAAATCAGTGAGAGTAACACTGAGGTACGCTTGAAGCTCCTCGTCCGGTGCATTGGCCCTTCAAGGCTCGCGCCCCGTTATGCTCGTTCCTCGGGCCGGCAAAACTCTCGTGGGTAAAGGATTGTTTAGAGGGTTGACAGTATGATCAACGCAACACAGCTCAGGACAGGCATGATTATCCTCCATGAGGGGGATTTATACCGAGTAACCTCGGTCAAGCATCTCACTCCTGGCAACAAGCGGGGGTTCATGCAAACCAAGTTGAAGAATCTTAAGACAGGACTGGGGACGGAGCGCAAATTCCGGTCTGAGGATCGCCTTGAACAGGCTTCGTTGGAAACTCGAACGATGCAATATCTCTATGGGGATGGAGGTCTCCACACCTTTATGGATACCGAAAGCTACGAGCAGATATCGTTAGGGGGTGAGGAGATTGGCGATCTTCTGTCTTATCTTCTTCCCAATCAGGTAGTAGAGATTGAGTTATTTGAGGGCAAGCCCGTTGGAATTAGCCCGCCATCGACCGTGGACCTTGAGGTTGTCGATACAGAGCCCACGCTCAAGGGGGCAACGGCAAGCGCGTCATACAAGCCCGCGAAACTCGAGACCGGAGTTACGATTCAGGTTCCGCCTTTCATTCAGGTTGGGGATCGAGTCCGCGTGGATCCCCTGGAGGGGAAATATCTGGAGCGGGTCAGGTAGCGTTGCAATGCGTGGCTCGTATTCGTGTTTCGTGATCGTGGACGAGCACGAGCCACGAGCACGATTACGACGATTGTTGGATCTTCTCCCAGAGTTGCAGAACTTGCCGCTTTAGTTCTTCTAGGCTCCCATGGTTTTCGATGATAAAGTCGGCGAGCTTTCTCTTTTCTTCCAAAGCCATTTGAGCCTTTAGATGTTGGTGGATTTCCTTCTCGTTCAGGCGGTCTCTTTCTTGGAGCCTTTGTCTTTGTGTTGCTGAATCGCAGGCCACCAGGATCACGGGGCGGAGCCAGAGGTGCACCTCATTCTCAAAGAACAAAGGGGCCTCGTAAATGATGATCTCTGCACCTTCGGCGGCCAATTGATGCATTCTCTGTTGGGCCAAAGCTCTAATGCGCGGATGGGTGATCGCTTCGAGCCGTTTTCTCGCCTTCTCATCTTGGAAAACTGTCTTTCTCAGTTTTTCTCGATCGAGGGTCTTGTCAGCGCGGAGGATTTCCTTGCCGAAAGCATCTACGATCTCTTGCCACGCCTCTTGGCCTGGTTGCACGATCTCTCGGGCGAGCTCGTCGGCATCGATGATCTTTGCCCCCAGTTGACGAAGGATGGATGCCACGGTGCTCTTGCCTGTGGCGATCCCGCCAGTTAAGCCTATGAATTTCACGGCTCAGTAATGGCAGAAAAGGGCGGGTGATTCAAGAAACCCTTTTACTCGATCCGGGTGTTGGCCTATAATAAATCCTATGCCATATCAGAGTCTTGCCGAGATGTTTCTCTCACAGGTCAAACGATATGAGGACCGAGTCCTCTACCGGTTTGCCAGAAATGGGAACTGGCAGTCTTATACCTGGCATGAAGCGTCGCAGCGGGTTCGGGAAATCGGCCTGGGACTGGTTTCCTTGGGGGTCAAGAAACGAGACCGGGCAGCCATCTTTTCAGCCAATCGAGTGGAGTGGAGTTTAATTGATTGGTCCAACATCTGCATCGGGGCATTGACCGTCCCCGTCTATTCCTCCAGCACCCCGGCTCAGGTTTTACGTCTTGTCAGCCATTCCGAATCAACGGTTCTTTTTGTGGAATCGGCGGAAAAGCTTAGGAGGTTAGACCCGGAGCATCCCTCGCTGTCTCTGGTGAGAACTATTGTCTTGATCGAGCCAGCGCAACAGCCCCTCCCCTCTGCGAGAGAGGGAAAGAGGATTCTCTCTTTGGATGAATTGCAGGAGATGGGGCGCCGATACAGCGAGGAGAATCAAGAGGCGTTTCATCGTCTGGCTTATTCCCTTCGCCCAGAAGATGACCTCACGATCATTTATACCTCCGGGACAACCGGAGAACCGAAAGGGGTCCTCACCACTCACGGTCACTATCTATTCATGATTGATGCCGTGGATTCAGCTATCCCCTCTACGGATCAGGACATCAACCTCCAGTTTCTGCCCCTTGCCCATTCCTTCGGACGCCTGGAGCATCTTATGGTTGTGGCTAAAGGGTACACTTGTGGTTTTGCCCGCTCTCTGGAGACTGTGGCGAAGGATCTCTCGGTTATTCGGCCCACGATTCTCTTTTCCGTTCCGAGAATCTATGAGAATGCTCACGGCCGCATCCGATCCAGGATCGCAGTAGGTAACGCACTTTCCAGATTCTTTTTTCATTGGGGGATATCCGTTGGAAAAGAGGTCAGCCGCTATCAAAGGGAAGGGAAAAAAGTTCCCTGGGGTCTTCGCCTAGCTCGCAATCTGGCTCACCGAGTGGTCTTTTCTAAGATCCACTCGGCCTTTGGAGGAAGGCTGCGGCTGGCCATCTCTGGAGGGGCCCCTTTGCCGCCGGAGATCGCGGAGTTTTTTCACGCCCTCGGCATCCTCGTCCTCGAGGGCTACGGGTTGACAGAGACTTCGACGGTATGCCACGTCAACCGCTTGGAGCAATACCATTTTGGCACCGTGGGATTGCCGCTTAAAGGCGTGGAGTGCTGGATTGGGCCGGACGGGGAGATTCTCGTGCGGGGACCCAACATTTTTAAGGGTTATTATCGGGACCCAGAGGCGACGCGAGAGGCGATGGATGCGAAGGGTTGGTTTCACACGGGCGACATCGGGGAGATTGATAGAGAGGGATTTCTCCGCATCACGGATCGAAAAAAGGATCTCATTGTAACCTCGGGGGGCACGAAGGTGGCCCCGCAGATGATTGAGAATTTTCTGAAGAGCGACTCTTTAATCAGCCAAGTTATGATTATGGGTGACCGGCAGAAGCATCTTCTGGCCCTACTCACCCTTAACCACGAGCTCATCAGAGAGCGGGGCAAGCGTGAAGGGCTGGAATTTCGTAGTCCTGAAGAGATGGCCTCGCACCCCTGGGTGGTCTCCCTGATCAAGGAGAGGATTCGGCATAAGAACAGGGAGCTTGCCCCCTACGAGACGGTGAGGAACTTCTGCATTCTCCCCCACGATTTTACGGTGGAGAAAGAAGAGTTGACGCCGACTCTCAAACTGAGGAGGCAGGTGGTTAGGGAGCGTTATAAGGAAATCATAGAGGAGATGTATCGCAAGCCCCGGGTTGATTTATAGGAGTTCATTGCAAAATGAAGATTGTAAATTTCGAAAGTCAAGATGAGGGTCGGAATCCAGAAATGGCATTCGGCTCTCTATTTTTGCGTTTTTCATTTTGCATTGAGAAGGAAGTCAGTGGTAGCATAGTCTTGAGGTAATAAAACGGAGGCGAGGATTGTGCGATGAAGAAGAAAATTCTCTTAGCGGAAGATAATATAGCGACGGTTGATGTCATGCAAAAGGAACTTGAATTTCTCGGTTATGAATCGATCATTGCGAAGGACGGCCAGGAGGCAGTTGACATGGCCACCTCCTCTCTACCGGACCTAATCATTATGGATATTTCTTTACCTAAGCTGGACGGGCTTGAGGCTGCCGTTCTTATCCGTAAGAACCCAAAGACTGGGTCGATCCCGATCCTCGCTGCAACGGCAAAGGCCTTGCCTGGGGATAAGGCAAAATGTCTCGAGGCTGGCTGCGACGATTATATTGCCAAGCCCTTTACCCACCATGAGTTAGGCGCCGCTATCAAGAAACTCTTGAAGGAGTAGTTTGGGGATTGAATTTAGGCGGGCGTGAGGCGTTGCTCCAGATAGCGGGCGTAGCGGGACATCCCGTAAGCGCAGAGCCAGTAGACGACGGCGATGAAGAGGTAGAGCTCGAAGGGACGGATCTCGCGGTTATTCACGATCTGTGCGGCCTTAGTCAAATCCACGTAACCGATGATTGAAGCTAAGGACGTGTCCTTAAAGAGTACAATGAACTGGGTAACCAGCGCAGGGATCATATTTCTAAGTGCCTGAGGCAGGATCACGGTGCGCATGGTTTGAGCCGAGGTGAGGCCGGTAGCGGTCGCCGCCTCCGCCTGCCCCCGCGGTACCGACTGAATTCCTGCCCGGACAATCTCTCCCAGGTAAGCCGCCTCAAAGACCACGAAGGCTGTGAGCGCTACGCCATACTCCGGAATCGGGACGCGGAGGATGACGGGGATGATAAACCAGAACCAAAAGATCACCATCACAAGGGGCACGCCACGAAAGAGCTCCACGTACACTGTCGCGGGAGCGCGGATCCAAGCGGAGCGGGCGAGCCGGCCCAAGCCGATGAATATCCCCAAGACAAATCCAAGGACAATAGCGGGAATCGCCAGTCGGAGCGTTCCACCCACGAAGTTCCCAAAGCCTAGAAACCCTTGGACCATCAGGAAGGTAAAGTTCTTAACGATGACGCCGAAGTCCATGCTCAGTGCTCCGCACGACTGACCCTGGCGATCATGCCTGGGATGGCGAAGCGTCGCTCCACGCGAGCCATGAGTGAGGCGATACCGAGGCAGAGGGCCAAATAGATCACGGTTCCTGCCGTGAGGGCTTCGAACGCCTTAGCGGTGTAGGTCTCGATCTGGCGCGTCTGGAAGGTCAGTTCAGCCACGCTGATCGTCAGCGCCACCGAGGAGTTCTTGAGGAGATTCAGCAATTCATTGGTAGCCGGCGGGACGATCAACCGGAGCGCGATCGGAATGATGACCAGGCGATAGGCCTGGGCTGTCGTGAGCCCGGTGGAGACGGCCGCCTCAAATTGGTTCTTGGGAATCGACTGAATTCCAGAGCGGATCACCTCGGAGAAGCGAGCGCCATGATAGACCCCAAGGGCAAACATGCCAGCCCAGAACTCGGCGCCATGGGCGAAGAGCCAGTCTTGGAAAGGTCTAGGGAGGAGCGGTGGGACGGCAAAGTACCAGAAGAACATCCAGACCAACAGCGGCACGTTCCTGAAGAACTCAACGTAGAAGGCCGCGAGCGCGCGCAGCGGCGCAAGAGGCGCTGTGCGAAGCGCACCCGAGAGGATCCCTAGTACGACTGCGAGTAGCCAGGCCAGCGCTGAGATTTCAAGTGTTGTGATGATTCCCTGAAGCAACCACTGACCAGACTGGCCTGTCCATAGAACCGACCAATCGAATTTGTAGTTCATGGTTTTGTTCCAGCTTAGGGGCTACGAGGCTGCACGTCTCTGAAAGACCCCGCTCCTCGGGGGCAAGTCTTTCGACCGCAGCCGATGGGCCAGTGCCTTGAGAGCCGCCACCCCGTCCACCCGAGGGTGCTTACTCCCACAGTCAGGGCCTGTAGGGGATCTTTCTGCTCCTACGTCTGCGGTCTGCAGCCTCGCCCCCCTCGGAGCAGCCTACCGTCGCTCAGAGAGTCACTCTGTCCTCTTTAGAGAGAGCGGGTCTGTCCCGAAGCAAGGAAGGCACTCGTCACGAGAGGTCTCAGAGAAGATCTTCATTGAGGTTAAGAACGAAGCAGCAGATAAGTACAGTCATATTGCCTTCCGCTCTGAGGGGCAGGCCCGCTCTCTCACTTTTTCTATTTCGGCACGGCCTGATAGATCATGAATTTCTTAATCTCAGGGGTCATGGGATACGGCAGCTCACCCTTGGGCCCGAACCACTTCTCATAGATTTCAAAATACTTGCCGGAATCGATGCCTTCCATTAAGCCGTTGTTGACGGCCGCTCGAAAATCAGAATCACCTTTTCTGAGCGCCATCGCGAACGGCTCGTAGGAGTAAAAGTCGCCGACGATGTCCCACTCTCGGGGATTCGGGGCCTTCGCCTTGAGCCCGGCGAGCTGGATGCCGTCGTTCGTGTAGGTGTCTACTTGTTTTTGCGCTAGAGCTTGGAAGGCGGCGGGCTGATCCGGGAACTCGCGGAGCTGAGCCGTGGGCACCCGCTCCCGGATGATCCTGGCATTGGTGGAGCCCTGCTGAGCCGCCACGCGCTTGCCGGCGATCTCTTTGATCCCTTTGATGGGGCTTCCTTTCCTCACGAGAAACTGGGCGCCGGTCACGAAGAAAGTGATGCTAAAATCCACGCTGTCGCGCCGGCTCCTGGTATCGGTCATCGTACCTGCGATGAGATCCACGGCGTTTGAGCTGAGCAGCGGGATTCGGGTCGGCGGAGTGGACTCCTTCTTCTCCAGCTTTACAGGTTTTCCGACCTTCCTCGACACGGCGGGAAGAATAAGCTGCTCGACGAGGTCGATGGAAAACCCGACCCACTCGTTCTCTTTGTTGATGTAGGCGAAGGGAGGAGAGCCGGTTCGTGTGCCAATAGTGAGAGTACCAGTTCGGGCGGTCTTCTCAAGGGTAGTCTCGGCCAGGGCCGTGGCCAAGTCCCCCAGCACCACAGCCAGGGCCGTTAGAAAAATCAGTCGCTTCATGTGTCCCTCCTAAAGGATATGATTCGTTCAAATCGTTGAAGAAGTTCAAAAGGTTCAAGCCGTTGAAGGGGATGTATTGCATAGGGCCGGAGAGGTGCTCCCAGGCCGGCTGATGGCAGATAGGTCTTTTTCAACGGTCTGTAAAACATTTGCATTACTTTAGTGGGAAAGAATTTTGCTCAGAAACTGTTTCGTCCGAGATGATCTGGGGGCCGCAAAGAAGGTCTCAGGGCTCCCCTCCTCGATCACCTGTCCTTCGTCCATGAAGACCACCCGCTGGGCCACGCGCCGGGCGAAGCCCATTTCGTGGGTGACCACCACCATGGTCATTCCCTCCTTGGCAAGGTCGGTCATCACCTCTAGGACCTCGTTGATCATCTCTGGGTCGAGCGCCGAAGTGGGCTCGTCGAAGAGCATGATCTTGGGTTGCATAGCCAACGCGCGAGCGATCGCCACACGCTGTTGCTGGCCGCCGGAGAGGTTCGCAGGATAAGCGCCTGCCTTGTCGGGGATTCCCACCCGCTCCAAGAGCCCCATGGCGATCTTCTCGGCCTCGGGGCGCGAAAGCCCTTTGACCTTGAGCGGCGCAAGCATGATGTTATCGAGCGCCGTCCTGTGAGGGTAGAGATTGAACTGCTGAAAGACAAAGCCGATCTCCGCCCTAAGGGCCCTGAGATCTAGGGATGGATCTGAGAGATGCTTTCCATCCACAAGGATCTCCCCCGACTGGATGGGTTCCAGACGGTTGATGCAGCGGATGAGGGTACTTTTCCCGCTACCGCTTGGACCGCAGACCACCACCACCTCTCCCCGCTCAATTTGCAGGCTAATGTCCCTCAAGACATGAAGCGGCCCGTACCACTTATTTACGTGCTGAAACTCGACCACTAGAGCTTAGGCTCGTCGAAATCATAGATTTGCAAATTGCCGAACGGCATATTATATCATCAAAGGTAATTTGCAAGTTCTTGCGGGCTCAGTTGCGAAAAGTTGATGTTCAAGAGAAGCGGAGGGGGCCTACCCCTCAGCGGGAGCCGATGGACCTCTGTCTCTCTGCTCCTAAACACTTAATCCCTGCTTTCCTTCTCCTCAACGAACTTCAGTGTCGGACGTCTCCCCTGCTTCGGTGCAGGCCCCCTCCGCAGTCCTGAGCTGCATCGTTCTGAGGGGGGGAAACCTGGAGGGCTGAGACACAGGGACGAGGAGGTTAAAGGCAGGCCCAGGCTGTTGGAGAGCCCACCCGAAGGGGACGGGAGGGCGACCCTCGAGGCACTGACATATTGGCTCAGGCCGGAAGGTTTCTCCCCCGAGGAACCACACTTTTTGACGGAGAGCCGTTCTTGCGGCATGATGACTAGGTTCGAATTTGAAGATCACTCGAAGGTAGTTTATGGATTTCTATTTGGTCCGGCACGGTGAAGCAAAGCCCGATCACGAAGATCCGAAGCGCGCCTTAAGCGATAAGGGGCGAAGAGAAGTAGAGAAGGTCGCCCGTGCCGCAGCCGCAAAGGAGATTGGGGTTTCTAAGATCCTTCATTCCGACAAATTAAGAGCGAGGGAGACAGCAGAGATTCTAGCTCAGTTTCTTTCTCCTCGGGGTGGGGTTGGCGAGATCAAGGGGTTGTCCCCTGAGGATGACCCCTGGGTGGCCAGGGCTGAGCTAGAAGCGGCTCAAGAGCCCCTGATGTTGGTAGGTCACCTCCCCCATCTTGGCCGCCTCGCCTCCCTGTTGATCAAGGGTGATCCCGAGAATGAGATCATTGATTTTCCTCCCGCGGCGATTGTCTGCTTGTCCCACGCGGAAGGGGTGTGGCAAGCGAGGTGGACCCTTACTCCGTAAGGGTGTGAGCGGAGTTGACCGCTGAGCGAGGATGTTCTAAAAAGGAAGTATCCTAAATGGTTTGGGGAGCGGGCAGAGGGTAACCACTATGGCATCAAACACGCTGACTATAATCGATAACCGGACGGGTAAGAAATACGAAATTCCTGTCAATAACGGGGCGATCAATGCCTCCGATCTGCGCCAGATCAGGGTGTCGGAGGGCGATTTCGGATTGGTGAGCTATGACCCGGCCTTCATGAACACCGCTTCCTGCCAGAGCAAGATCACTTATATCGACGGAGATAAAGGGATCCTGCGCTACCGCGGCTATCCGATTGAGCAATTAGCAGAGAAGAGCAACTATTTAGAGACTGCCTATCTGATCCTGCATGGCGAGCTTCCCGCCAAGCTTCAGTTGGAGGAGTGGAGCTATAACATTACTCACCACACCATCCTCCATGAAAATGTAAAAAAATTTATTGACGGGTTTCACCACGATGCCCACCCCATGGGAATACTGGTGAGCGCCGTAGGGGCCCTATCGGCGTTCTATGTGGATGCGAAAAATATATTCGATCCGGAGTCGCGCAAGAAGCAGACCTATCGGCTTATCGGCAAGATGCCGACCCTGGCTGCGTTTGCCTATCGCCACAGTATTGGGATGCCCTATGCCTATCCTGACAACGACCTCAGTTATACTGGAAATTTGCTCAACATGCTGTTCAAGATGACCGAGCTCAAGTACAAACCAAATCCGGTTTTAGAAAAGGCTTTGGACGCTCTTTTCATCCTTCATGCGGACCACGAGCAAAACTGCAGCACGAATGCCATGCGGGGAGTTGGTAGCTCTCATGCAGATCCCTATTGTGCAGTTGCCGCCGCCGCCGCGGCGCTTTATGGACCCCTGCATGGCGGCGCCAACGAGGCCGTGCTCAGGATGCTGATGGAGATCGGTTCCAAGAACAAGGTTCCCGAATTCATCAAGAAGGTTAAGGAGGGGAAGGGGAAGGTGATGTTGATGGGCTTCGGGCACCGGGTTTATAAGAACTACGATCCCAGGGCCAAGATCGTTAAGCAGGTCGCCGACAGCGTGTTTGAGGTAAAGGGTCACAATCCGCTTTTAGATATCGCCCTCGAATTGGAGCGGATCGCTTTAGAAGATGATTACTTCGTTAAACGCAAGCTTTATCCCAATGTCGATTTTTACTCCGGGCTCATCTACCAATCGATGGGGCTTCCTATGGATATGTTCCCTGTCCTCTTTGCCATCCCTCGCACCTCGGGTTGGATTTCACAATGGGAGGAGATGTTGCTCGACCCGGAACAGAAGATTGCTCGTCCAAGGCAAATCTACAAAGGAGCGGATAAGCGCGACTACGTGCCTATAGATAGGAGAAAGTGAAGAGAGGCTGTCTCACCTCTTCTTTGGGGCTCCATCGGGCATAATGATCAAATCCTGGCCGACCTGGATCCGCCGACTCTTGAGGTTGTTCAGCTCCATCAATTGGCTAACCTGTTGGCGATATTTCTTGGCAATCGTTACTAGCGTCTCGCCTTTTCTAACCGTGTGGGTTATCACTTTTACTGCGGCTGAATCAGGAAGAAGCTCGTAGGCCTGAGAAAAAGTCTCCCCTCTTCCGGCAGGGACGCGGAGCATAAAACCGTTCTCGCTGGGCGGAGTGGAATTTCGCAGAAGAGCAGGGTTCAATTCCTTGATGGCCGCTACCGTAGTACTGGCTAGCTCTGCGATGGTCTGCAGCCTTAAAGGCTTTTTGATGCTCACCTCGTCGTACTCCATGGGTGGTTCATAAATGACATCTCCGAAGCCGTATTTCTCGGGTGTGCTGGCAATGAGGGTGGCGGCAATGAACTTGGGGACATAGTTGCGTGTCTCGCTCTTCAAGTGTGTCTTTTGACTCAAGTGCCAGAAGTCATTTGTCCGCGAACGCGAGATCGCCTTTTCCACTTTCCGCTCACCCGCATTATAAGCTGCTGCGGCTAAAAACCACTCGCCAAACTGGAGGTGGAGGTCTTTGAGATAGGCTGCCGCCGCGCGCGTGGATTTGATGGGATCCTTCCGCTCATCGACCCACCCATTGATCTTTAAGCCATAGCGAAGCCCCGTGCCGCGGATGAACTGCCATGGACCCATGGCCTTGGCCTTGGAATAGGCGTAAGGAGAAAATCCGCTTTCGATCAGGGAGAGATAGACAAGTTCTTCCGGAAGACCTTCCTCCCGTAGGATCGTTGTCATCATGGGGACGTACCTGCCGGAGCGAGCCAAGGCACGTTCGAAAAAACCTCTTAATCTTCCGCTAAAAAAATTGACGAAGTAGAGCACTCGATTGTTCTCCACTAGAGGGATGGAGAACTCGATTTTGCGCTGTCCTGGAGGATTCTGCATCGCTCTGTCAATGTCTTTCTTCCATAGATCCAGCAACCGATCGTCTGCCGTGGGGCCAGGGGCCTCCTGGAGGGCTGTCGGAGGTTCCTCGGGGGCACTTGCCAACCCTTTTTGAATCTCCTTTTTCTCTTCGACTTGTGCAATCTCTTTCTTTTCCGGCTCTCTTAGGGGGTAGAGGGCAAAGAGTTCTTCCTCGTCAGTATATTTCTCCAGAAGCGAACGGAGAAGATCCATGTCGATACCCTGCTGTGGTTTTTCATTATAGACAGTTGCTGGTTGGGGAGGAACAGCGACCACACAGCCGGATAGAAGCCACGCCAAAAAAATCAAAAAAATCATCATAAGAACAAAGTTTGAAGCCTACTAAAAATTTGAGAAAAATGTCAATACAAATATGCAACTTGGAAGATGCAAAAGCTGTGCCCTCTTGCATATATTAAATAGGCCGTCCCGTGTTTGCAGTGTTTTTTTCCTTGATAGGACGTATTGGGCCATTTCGACTTACAAAAATGGACAACAAAAGTTATTTCCTAAGGCTTGACAAGAAACATCGAAACTCTCTAAGTTGCCCCTTGAACGTTGAAACGGTAGAATCC
>JBOHVJ010000323.1:0-18746 GCA_050735075.1 Binatia bacterium | reverse complement strand
GAATTGACCTACGAGAAGGAGAGACCATCGCGGAGAGCGATCTCGTAGCTAACGCAGAAATCCTTGAGGTTGACGGTGGTAGTGCTGGGGCAAGGTTCATGATTGGATTTAGTGCGGGTGCGGCGCGGTCGGTTGTAAAGGTATCCGTTCTCGACCGAGCCGGCAAGGAGCTTGCCAACGCCGAAATATTCCACAGCACGATGTGCCCTATTGGGTGGTGCGCGGAATCGAATGAGGGCATGATCCAGCGCAATCTTCAAAGCCTCGCTGGCGAGGTGGCCGATTTCATCATCAATCCGCCGGAATACGAGAAGCGGAAAAGGGCGACAAAAGATTAATCCAAGCCCAGGAGGCCGCCGCGAAGATCGTGGCTCGCCCCCCCTACAAGATTAAACCGCGCTGGTCGATTGAATAGCCCAGAGATTGGTTCTCCATTTCTGAGGAAAGTGCTAGGCCAGCCTGAAATTCTATTGAAGGAGAAATCAATCGAATTGCAGAACTGTCTTAGCCCCCGTTCAGGTTTACAGGGATCGACAGGCCGGATAGGGGCCGTCCATTTCGTTTTCCACTGTAACCCGCCACCTGGCCTATTGCACTACAGGTCCTTTTAATCCCCTTAAAAAGTGCTTGTCAGGTCACGCCTTATCGCATAAAATCGCTGAAGAATGAGGAGATCGGTCACGAGTCCAAAGGGGAGGAATTTGAGTGAAACATCTACAGAAGACCATTAAGGCAGTTATCCGGCCGGGGGAGGAGAGAGGGTTTGTCGCAGAATGTGTGGAGATCGCGGTTGTTACCCAAGGTAATACAATCGACGAAACCATCAACAACCTCAAGGAGGCTGTGGCTCTGCACCTCGAAGGTGAGAACCCCGCAGAGTTCGGCCTAGAGGACCGACCTGCTCTTGTTGTAACGATGGAAGTTGAGCCGGCTTATGCCCAAGCTCCGTAGGCTTTCGGGTAGGGAAGTTGTTACCATCCTTGGGCGGTTTGGATTTACGGTGGTTTCACAGCGGGGTAGCCACATGAAGCTTCAACGGATTGTCGCGGGAAGCAAACAAACCCTAACGGTTCCTGCACACTCGGAACTTGATCCAGGCACTTTGCGAGCGATCATCCGTCAGGCCACCCGATTCATTCCTGAACAGGATCTACACCCTCACTTTTATCAGTGAGGCACCTGAACGATGGTACCCGATGGATGATAAGGCTTGCAGGTTAGAGATATTACGCAGGCTCAAACTATTTTATGACGGAGATCCTCATGCCCTCGTCCAGAAAGGGACGCTTTGGGCTGGCATCACGGCAGCAGGGCCCGAGTTGGACAGAAACGCAAAATACCTGGAAGAAAAAGGCTTCGTACACGTTACAGTAAAGGGTTCCGCGCGGATGAAGGATTCAGCGCGCGCATAAGCTCGGAAGGAATCGACTTTCTGGAAACCGGCGAGCCCTCGGGACTTGCCATCCTAAATCCGCTAACCGTGCACCAGGAATTTCACGGTCCAGTCGGGGCAGTAGCTGGAAGGGACATTAACGTTCAGATAGCCTTTACCAGCCCGTGCGTTTTTATGTTGAAACTCCTTCCTCCCGGTGCCGGTGGTGTTGACGTTTTGGTGTATACTCCAGAAGAGTTAGTTGGTCCTCTCCCCCACGGTGCGGTTTCACAAATCATATTGCGCCTTAGAGTCATAGACCTCCGGCAGAGCCGGAGGCTTGCCGTTTGCTGGCCCCTCAAAGGGGCCTGATCGCAAACGGGAAAAAACAAAAACTTAAGCCAATACGTCATGCTAACATCGGTCTTTTTACTCCCGGATAGAAATGCACATTCCCGGAACTGTCAAACTCTGCGAGTCCCCCAGCAGAGCTGGGGGTTTACCTTCGATTAATTAAAGCCGCGCTGGCCGATTGAGTAGAATAGCTTCGGGTTACGACTTTCGAGCTGCGAGTAGAACGACAAGAAAGATTGCCCTTTAACAGCGCAGGTTAACTTGGTCCCCCAAAAATCCGTTTTTTGTGCTATAATGCATAGAGATGGTGAAAACGTCTATTTCGCTCATAGTGTTCCTTCCTTATCTCTTGGTTGCCAGGCTAAGCTGGGGTTCCGGGCCAAACGAAGTTCCGGACTTCTCCGACGAAAAGAATTGGGCGTTTGTCGAGCAGCGTCCGTTTTTCAATTCGACTCCCTGGGGGGAGTACGAGATCGGAACAATAAAAAAGTACCGGCGCATTAATCAACCGCATGTCGTCGGCTTCGAGGAATTCCTTGTGGGAAGCGAGAAATCTTTCTGGAAAAGATGGGGATTCGAGTTGAGTCCGTTTACCTATCATGCGCTTCGAAAAAAAGGCTCGGAGGAATGGTTTGTGGGCTCACCTGGGAGCTATTGGGAATCCGCAGGAGTCTTCGATGGAATGGTGCTCAAAGGCATGTGGTTTGTATTGTATATCCCCTCTCGGGAGGAGGCCTTTGGCAGGTATTTCCCTACTTCTAACTATCGCTTCAAAGCAGTTACACCCCCAAAAAAAGGCGAAGCGACCTGAGGGTGACAGCGGTTCTCAAGCCACAAAGACGGATGAAATCGGAACTCGCGTGGAGAGCTCACCCATCTCAACAAGCATCTCCATTTCAGCCTCGGCGATTTTTCTCTCCTTGTCGGTAAAGGTGAATTCGATTCTCGGGTAGCGGGCTGAGGCAAGCAGGGCTGCCCGATCGCCGCCGTAACGCTCAATGAAAGCCGTCGCGATCTCTTCGAGATGTCCCTCGCTGTAATCGAAGGATGTCTTGAAGGCGCTGAGGAGTTTCGCACCCAGCTCCGGCTGCGCCTTCAATAATGGCTCACGCACAGCGACCATGTGTTTGATAATCTCCGAGAATCCGTGAAGCTTCTTCCACGCCTCTCCATCCGTGTAAAGACAGCGGACCTCCCTGTCCTGTTCTCCGTGAAAGAAGAATTGGTCGATGAGCACCACCGCATCGGCCATCCCCTTCTTTAACACCCCAAGAAGCTCTTCCTGCGGATGGGAATCCCAGCGGAGCGTTTTATCATCAACGCCATAACAATGCCTGAGGAGATAACGGTGGACAGCGTGGGCGCCCTGGTGCGTGGCAATAAGACGGCCGGTGAGATCTTTGGGGGTTTTTATCGGTCCGCGTGCGAGGACAAAGATGCCGTTTCCCTTCGCGGTCGACTTCCACTCTGTGGAGATCCCCACGATAGGCGCCCCTTCCAACTTACGCCGAAGGAAATTGGGTAGATAAAGGTTGGCAACCTCGACGTCGCCCTTGATCAGTGCCTCTTCCTGCGCATGGCTGGGAGGATCAGGAAGCTCTATGACCGTGAGGCCAAAACCGTCAGGCTTGACCAAACCCTTTGCCAGGGCGTAGTAGGTACGGAACATGCAGAATCGATTGCGATAATGGGCAAAAGTTAACTGCACGGATTTGTCCTTAAGTCTGTTTAATCTCTTCTCTTCTTTTGCTGCAGATATCCAAGGCGGCCAAGGCGTAGACTTTGGTGCAGTTGATCATGTTTTCAATCCCCACTCCCCGTCTCGTCCCTGACGGGGTATCCCACTCCGCTGGCGCTCTTGTCTCCGTTGGGTCCACCAGATGTGTGCCGAAGCCCGGCCCGTAGGTGATCGTAGGAACTCCATACGGCGCGATCCGCGACCCGTCGCTCGTTATGCCGTAGCGCCTTGGCGCAGCGTATCCCACTTCTTTTCCGAAGACTTCCCGGTGCGCCTCTTCCATCGCTTGCACCACGTATTCATCCTTAGAGATCTCGTACCCATCGGTCGAGAGATAAAGCTCGACTCTCGTTTTCATGTCCTTATCCTTCTCCACAACTTTGGCGCAAACCGCCTCCAGCTCCCGCTTAATCGCCATGGGTGGAGTGCCAGGAAGCGTCTTCACGATCACATAGAGCTCCGTTACAGGCTTCGTTCCCGGCTTAAAGGGATTACCTCCCTCGACCGCGCCGATCTGAATAGTAGGAAGCATGAAGGGATGCTTATATTTCTGCTGATATTCCTTCTCCCAGTCCTGAATCGCCTGTGCGACTTTGAAGGCCTGGAGCACAAAGCTCGTCGCCCTTCCCTCAACCGTCACTTGGGCCCACACCAGCCCCGCGTTCCCGATCTGCAAGTGCAACCCTGTCGGCTCGCCGATAATGCACATATCCGCAGTGATTCCGTGGTCCATCATGAAGCGAGCGCCGACACCGGCCCCACGATAAATCTTGCCTTTAAATGGGCCGATTTCGGCTTTTTCAATCTCTCCTACGACACCGGAAATAATGATATCCCCTTTGAGGTCAACCCCAGCCTTTTTCAACATCTCGACCGCCACGATGTAGCAGGGAAAGGCACACTTCATATTTACGAGACCGCGCCCGTAGATCCGATCCCCGATCACTTCCGTCGGTTGAGGATTATCGAAGTGATCCATATGGGCGCAAAACATCAATGCCGCCCCTCCACCTGATCCTTTCAGCGTCCCGATCACATTGGGCCTCCCCTCTTCCACCTCTTGATATTTGACCTCCATCCCCAGGCGCTCGAATTCCCCTCCGAGATATTCAGCAACCCCCTTTTCTTCTCCCGTGATACTGACAATATCCGCCACTCTTTTGGCGATCTCTATTAAGCGCCCTTTATCCAACTGCTCGAGGACTTCGTCCTTCATACTGGGTACCTCTTGGTATGATTAACTCCTGATCCGCAATAATTATGAGTTCACATTCTTAGCCTCCAGGACTTTCGGGTTAACCCGTAATCAAAAGGCTATGTAACATAGACCCATCCCTGCTGGCAAGCGTCTCGTCACCGACCGTTGCTAAGAAGTTTCGGATTTAGAGTTTGGAGTTCCGAGTTCCCACCAGAAACCCAAAACTTATTGACAGGCCTGGGATCAGGCTTTTCAAACACCCTGTTAATGACCGGCCAATACGGCAGCTTTGGCCCTGGCAATTCTCGGCCTCAATGAAGCGAGCTTTGCAAGAATAGCTTCTTCATCTACCGTAGTAAGCCTTTTGTTCAGCATAACGGGTTTTCCATCCACGAAGACACTCTCCACCGACTCGCCATTCTCACACAGTACAAGTTGATCAATCAAAGCATTCATTGGAAGCAGCGAGACTGAAGGGTTCAATATAACCAGATCTGCTTTTTTACCTTCCTCAATGGACCCGATGAACCCGTCCAAAAGAACTGCCCTCGCGCCCCCAAGGTTCCCCATTTCAAAGGCCTCCTGCGGAAGAATCCAGCTCTCGGCTTCCCATAGGGCTCTTGGCAGTAGCACGGAGAGCTTCATTTGCTCGAAGACGGAGTAAATGGTCCCCGCGTTTACGCTATCCGCGCCCAAACCCACAGCGAGACCCTGATTCAGCATTTTCTTCACCCGTGCAACGCCGCTCCCCAGTTTCATGTTGCTTGCAGGGTTGTGGACAACCTTGACATCGTATTTCTTAAGGAGCGCGATCTCTTCATCCTCCAACCAGATAGAATGGGCCATTGATAGGCTGGAATTGAGAAAACCGATCTTCTCCAAATGCTTCACTATAGCTTCTCCATAGAGCCTCTGGCCTACTTCCGCATGCCTCTTTGTCTCTGCAAGGTGAGTATGAATGCCAACTTTGAGTTCCTCGGCAAGCTCCCTGCAAGAAACCAGGAGTCGATCACTGCATCGCTGGGGAGCCGAGGGGGCAAGCATGAACGTAACTCTTGAATTTAGATGGCGCACTAGCTCGGCTGCTTCTCTGGCAAGGGGACCCCAAGAGCCAGGGGCCATGGGTTCGATTGCGATCGCGTTGTTGTCTGGAGATTGATCCTTTAACGAAAGCGCTAAGATGCCCCGGATCCCAGTATCCAAAAGGCCCTGGCAGGCAGAGTTCACATTTTCCAATAAGCGATTGGGGCTAGGGGTAAACATATTGAGGACGGTTGTAACGCCATGGCGAATAAGCTCCGTGCAGGCTGCGCTGTGAATGGTACGGATGTCCTCGGCTGAGGGATTGAACAGATTTTCTGTAGCTGTGGATCGACTGGACCACGACTCAAAAGAAGCCTCGTCCCATAGCCCTCTCTGAAACATTCCGGTGAGATGCGAGTGGGCGCTCACAAGTCCTGGAATAATAATCTTCCCCCTACAATCAATCACTTCATCCGTATCTCTCACGTCAGACGATCCTCCAGGGGAAACCTTCGCGACGCGATCATTCTCCACAAGCAGGCCGGCGTTCTCCAGAACCTCCCTTCTAGAATTCATCGTAACGACAGTGCCACTTTTGAGAAGCATTCTCATAAAGAACTAATACGGGCTCCGCTTAGCACTGAGCTACGAGTGCTGAGGACTGAGAATACCCACTTATCGCTCAGTCCTCCCACTATCCCAGAGAGCGCGGCAGGTAGCGGCCAAATGGCTTGGAGACGATCTCAGGTCTTTTTCCGCCGTCAGACAACTCAGCAATGACTTTACCGCGAAGCATCGTCATGATGGGCCATCCTTTCATTTCCTTCCCCTCCCAGAGGGTCCAGCCAGCCGAACTGTGGACCATGTCATTGGTAACGGTCACTTTGCGGTTTAAATCCACCACAACCAGATCGGCGTCAGATCCTGGTGCGATAACGCCCTTCTTCGGATGGAGGCCAAAAATCCGGGCTGGATTCTCACAACACACCTCAACAAGGCGGATAAGAGAGATACGTCCTCGGTTAACCCCATCATTAAGCATGACTGGAAGGGCTGCCTCAGCTCGCGATGGGAAACCAGTTTTTGTAGCCCAGATGTCGCCGGGAACTTCCATCTCTTTTCGAGATTTATTGGCGTTGGTGTGATCGCTCCCGACTGCGTCGATGCGACCATCCGCCAAAGCCTGCCAGAGGATTTCAATAGTCTCAGCACTCCTTAGCGGGACATTGATGCGCCAGGCATCTTCTGTGAGACCGAGATAGTGGGGACCGGTCTGCGCATAAACGGTCGCACCGTCAGCCCGCGCTCGCGTTATCTCCTCTATTGTCTCCGGGGTCGTCGTGTGCTGAATATAAAGTGGACACTTTGTGACCCGGGCATAGTAGGTGTAGGTGTGAACATGGCCTGCCTCACAGAAATGCGGTGACCGTTCATTCCACACCCGGTATTCCTTCCGTCCGGCTTTAATCAGGCGCTCCTCAAAGAGCCGAGCAATCTCCCAATTCTCACAGTGCATACAGACAATGGCCGGTGGGCCCAGCTTAGCTACAGCCTCTAGTCCGAGATAGATAGTTCCATCATCGTAGCCGAAGTAGCCTTGGCTCTTTCGATTGGGCCAAAACGTAGCCGTACGCTCCGGGCTCATCAGGTGTAGCTGATACTTAAAAGAGGTGATGCCAAAGTCTTTCGCTAGACGCGGTATCTCCAAGGCATGTTCATCTTTAAGAATCTTAGGGGTTAGAAAGAAATCGACCATTGATCGTGATTCCCCTAATTCTTTAAACAGGTTAAAGACGTCGGCATAAGGGACAACCTCCTCCTCGCTCTTTTCTGCCTTATAGGGCTGCCCCATGTTCGGGCTCGGTTGCATAAATCCCCAAGTGGTTATGCCGTAAGCCGCCGCGCCCTTTGTTTCTGAGTCGAACTCATCCCCAACCCAACGATGGCTTCCAAAATGAACTTCCGGATCAACAACCCCGGGCATTAAGATGCGTCCATTGAGATCGATAATCTTTTGCGCCTGGGGGACCGTATCTCCCTGTCCCACCGCCACGATTTTTTCCCCATCTAGGGCCACAAAACCATCAATGACTTTTCCCTGCGTCACTATTTTCCCGTTTTTAAAAAGAACATCCGCCTGGGCCATTAGCGTAACTCCCTCAGCTCTCTCAGTTTTTTTGCAACGCTATCTACAAAACCCTCGTTGATCAGTTCCTGAAGTATCGAATTGTCATAGAATTCCTCTGGCCTTCGGCCGCTCGCCTTTTCCGGCGGAAACGCATTCTTTACGGCGGCTGGATCCGAAAGCGGAACCAAGAGGGTCTTCCTCACGAAGTAATCATGGGACTTTGACAAAACCTCTGAGTCTTGCAGTTTGGTATATTTTTGCATGACCGATGCGGAAAATTCACTCTTTTGGGCATAAAGGTGCAGCCCTTCGATGAAGGCCATAAGAAACCTCTTCACGGTGGCTCGATTCTGAGCCAGATAAGAGCGCATGACAAACATCGTCGAAGTGGGGTATTTACCCCCCATTTCGCTGATATCGGCAATCGTTCTCAGCCCTAGTGCCGTTGCCCGGAAAAGTCCCGGAGGGGCAAGGACCGAGGCTGCGACTGCGCCCGTCTGAACCGCTGGAATCCTCTGCGCATCCGCTCCCGCCTGGATCATGCTGATATCCTTGGAGGAGAGACCCCATTTTTCGAGAGCAATCTTAACGGCCAACTCGGTAACGCCACCGAAACGCGAGATCGCTATCCTCTTTCCCTTTAGATCTGCGGGGGAGCGGATGTCCTTATGAACGACAAAACCGTAAGGAATCAAGTCGTAAGAAGTAGCTATGATGGCGGCATCCGCTCCTTGGAGCGACACATTAATCGGCGCCGAGCCCGATGTATTTGCGAATTGAGTCTCATTCGCGAGCATTGCCTGCATACTAGGTGCAGCCCCGGCGATGAAGATCAGCTCCGCTGCCAATCCATATTTCTTAAACAGCCCCGCCTCATGGGTAACCCAAAGGGGAACATTATACCCCGAGGTTCCTCCGTAACTGATTCGAACCGTCTGCGCGTGAGCGCTAGACGAAACAAGCATCAACGCTGAAAAAACCACGAACAGCATGGAACGCTTTAGCATTCTGTCCTCCTTCCTGGGGCAAGTTTCTTTTCTCGTGAATAATGAATCAGCTAGCTCGTTTGTCTGTGTCATTCTGAGCCATAGCGCACGCGAAGAATCTCATGTCTTTGTTGCCTTTGATCTGATAGAGTGAGACGCTTCGCTCTACTCAGGGTGACAGGATGGGTCGAAGGATTCAACTTGCACCACTTTGGACTTTCTCACCCTAGTAGAGGTAAAAAAGTTAGCCGTTATTCAGGAACTCCTTGGGCATTTTTCTCTCGCTCCTAAACGCTCTCTGATAGAGCCCGCGAAGAGCGGTATCCGCTTGAGCGGAGCGCCTTTTGGCGAGACTATAATTGTGGCACATCTTCGCGCCGATATCTTGCGCTCTTTGGATAACTCGATCTTCATCTAGCCGCGTCAGACGTCCGCCTTTCACCACAATCGCTCCATCCACGAGCACCGTATCGACGGATTGCCCCCCTTCACAAAACACTAGTTGGTGGATGACGTCGTTCAACGGATAAAGTCTAAGGTGGGGTTTTAAGATTACGAGATCCGCACGGTATCCGGTCTTGATCCGCCCAATCTTGCCCCTCCACGGGAGAATCGCCTGAGCCCCATTGCATGTCCCCATTCTTAAGGCATCCAAGGCGGTGATCCAGTGATCAGAATTCTCCGCTCTGACGCGAGATAAATAGGCCGCCAGGCGCATTTGCTCGAAGATTGAATAGCTATCGCTGGTGTCACCTCCGTCGCTCCCGAGAGCGACATTGACCCCACGCTTGTTCAATTCGATCACTGGCGCAATGCCGCTTCCAAGCTTGAGATTGCTCGCTGGATTATGAACGACGCTCGTGGCAGTGGAGGCCAGGAGATCCATCTCCTTCTCCTCCAACCAGACCCCATGAGCTACCGAGAGACGAGGAGAGAGAAATCCAAGGTTCTTAAGATGACGAGCCAAGCCCTCCTTATACAACTTGCGGGAGCCCCAGCGTTGTAGCCTCGTCTCTAACAAGTGGGTGTGGATGCCGAGGTCATGCTTCTCCGCCATCTCAATGATCTCCCGCAGGAGAGCGTCGCTACAGTTGTACGGAGAGGAGGGACCCAGAACAATACCGGAAATCGTGGATGACCTTCTCATATCCGATAGTAGAGCTAGAACCTGATCGCGCCATTCGCCTTTGGAAGATTGTGCTGTAGCCCTCCGGGCGCGGGAACGAGAGGATATGAGCTGAACAAAATCCTGGTCTCTCAGAGACGGCGCCAAGACGCCGCGGATGCCCGTTTTTTCGAATGCCTTGAGGATCGCTTGCATCTTGGTGACGCTCAACCCCGGTGAGGTTGAGAAAAGATCCAGCACGGCCGTCACGCCGTTTTTGAGCATCTCGGCACATGCCAGTTCAGCCGCGGCACCAATCTCCTCCGCCTTCAAATCCGCCATCTCCTCCGTGAGCGCTCTGTAGCCCCGCCAAATCTCCATCCTGACATTGTCACGCAGACTCCTTTGCAGAATCTCAGTGAGGTGAGAGTGGGCATTGACTAATCCGGGCATAACGATCATCCCGGAGCAGTCGATGCACTCCTTTATCTCAAAGCGACCAACATCGACCCGGGCACCAATCGCCGCGATAGCGCCCTGATCGACAACAAGCTGCTGCCCTCGGAGAAGCGGTCTCTGCTTCTCCAGAGTGACCAAAAGCGCGTTCTCAAGAAGGATCGCCATGATTGGTATAATCGTTGACTTGTTTATTCGTTATTCGACGAGTGACGAATCACAATTACCCAATAACGATTAAATGGGATAGCGCGGGTGGCCTACCTTGCGCGGGATGTATCGCCCGAACGGCTTATCCACCATGATCTTCGCGCGCGGCGCACCCTCGGGCCATTCCATAATGACTTTGCCTCGGAGGATTGTCATCACGGGCCAGCCTTTGAGCTCTTTGCCTTCCCAGATCGACCATCCTGCTGAACTGTAGATCATTTCCCTCGTAACCTTCATCGTCCGGTTAAGATCGACCAACACCATGTCGGCATCGGAGCCAATACCGATGGTCCCTTTTTTAGGATAGATCCCAAAGATCCTTGCCGGGTTTTCACTACAGACCTCAACCAGTTTCTCAAGACCAATCCGCCCCTTGTGTACCCCTTCGCTTAACATGACCGGGAGCAAAGCCTCTACCCGGGAAGGAAAGCCGCTGATCGTCTGCCAGACATTTCCCTTATCCATCACTTCGCGGGACATCCCCCAATCAACATGGTCCGTGCCGATGCTATTAATGTGGCCCGCTCTCAGAGCCTCCCATAGCTGGGCCATGGTCGCCTCATCACGTAAGGGGACATTAATCTTCCACACATCATGAGGTAACGTAAGGTAATGATGCCCGGTCTGGCTGTAGACCTTCACTCCCTCCGCTCTAGCCTTAATGATTTCGTTAATCGACTCCATTGTCGTCGTGTGGACGATGTAGAGAGGACATCCGGTAACACCCGCATAATACGCATAGGTCCTCACATGACCGGCTTCGCAAAAGTGGGGTGAGCGTTCGTCCCAGGCGGCCATATCGATCCGTCCGGCCTGTTTAAGACGCCCCTCAAAAATTCGGACGATCTCATAATTCTCTGGATGGATACAGACAATGCCCGGAGGTCCAATCTCAGCCACCTTTTCCATCCCCAAATAAATTGTCCCATCATCGAAGCCGAGCCAGCCTCCCTTTTGCCGCCCAGGCCAGACGCTGTAAGTCCGCGATCCTTGCATCATATGAAGATAGTACTTGAAAGATGTAACGCCGAACTCCCTGGCCACCGTCGGAATATCCAGGGCCTGCTCATCTGTGGTAATAAATCCCGTAAGGAACATGTCCACCAAAGAATAGGTCTCAACCTGCTCAATGAATTCAGGCATTACCTGAGAAAATGGGACCACGTCCTTGGGTTCAGGCTCGTCAATGTGGATTCTGCGCAGCTTCGGACTTGCCTGCATAAGCCCCCAGGTGGTGACCCCGCCAGCGGCTGCGCCCCGGGTTTCGCTGCTCAGACTATCTTTTAGAGGCCGCATGGTACCAAGGTGATTTTCGGGGTCCACGATCCCTGGAAAGACATATTTGCCACTTGCATCAATGGTTTGCCGGGCTGTCAGCAAACTTTCATCAGGAGTAAGAACTGCAATTCTGCCATCCTTGACCCCTATCGCTAGCTTTGTCACCCCCTCCTTGGTGACAACCTGTCCACCCTTAATCACCAAATCCAGCGCTCCATTGGCCATCGGCAAGATCTCCTTATTGATAGATCCGATCGATAAAACCGCTCCTATCCAACTCCTGGAGATAGTTCATATCGACAAAGTCTTGCGGTTTAAACTTTTTCGCCTTGGGATTCCTTATGCTGACAGCATCCAACACCGCCTGAATTCCTTCATCAGTACTGTAGGGCTTTTTGGGCAAAATCCTTAGGAGAAAATCATAGGTCTCTTCCAAAGATTCGCGGTCATTAAGCCGCATCCATTTGCTGAGCACTCCTAGGCTCTCTTCCTTATTCTTGCGGATAAAGGCCATGCCCTCAATAAATCCTTTTAAGAAATTCAATACCGTCTCGCGATTGCTGCGTCCAAAGTCGCCCGTAATGTCGACCGAATTATAGGCCCACTTGATCCCAGCCTCCTGAAAACTAGTTATAAGATTAAACTTCAGTTGTCTAGCCGTTATGGTTAAGGGAGGCGAGATCACGGTTGCATCCACAGCGCCTGATCTCAAGGGCCAAACCGAGAAGTTTGATCCCCTATGCCCAGAATGATCGCCTCTTTTTCCGGACCTGTCAAGCCTACGGTAAGCCTGCTAATCTTTTGTCCGTAGAGGAGACCGGGCAGTGAAATTACAAAAAGGAGGAGACTCAAAGCGAAGAACTTTAATCGCCGAGAAGACATCGTGCAACCTCATGAGCAAATTACGCGGCTCCATTTCTGCAGAATCCTCTCTCGATCCTCAGGATCTAAGGCATGAACCTTGGGATAATCCTTGATCCAAGGAAAGGGCCTCCAGGCATCGATGATGGCGCGGGAGGAATGAAGATGGGCTTAACTTCTCGGCAAAAGGCAACCGATAATTCCTTCGTTCAAAGCGACAATGGCAAAGTTCCGCAAGACTGGTCACCGAGGCGCAGAAGAAAAACGAAGTCCGATTCATCACGGTACTCCCTGATGGTTGGATGTTTGAGGTCTACGAAAGGATATCCAAGGACCCTTACTTCAAGGTGGTTCCTGTCACCCACGAAGGAGAGGGGGTCTGTATCTGCGCGGGAGCTTGGACCGGCGGTATGCGTTCCGCCATCATTAAGGAGAACTCGGGTCTCAGGGCAGCTACGAGGAGCGCAACCGCTTCGCCAGGTACATCGAGCAGGCGGAGAATATTTCAGTCCTTCGTCCCTCCAAAATACAAAGGAGGAACCCTTCAAAATGGCGAGTAGGCTAAGAAGAATGGTTCGAAGAGTTTCAAGTTTGGCGTCAACCCGAAACTTGTAACCCTAAACTCGTAACTGCGGGAAGCTAGGAGAGTTCGAACATTCTGCGCAAAGCCTTCTCCGCCCCGCGCCGGACCTCTTCGGAAAGGGTGATCCCATGGCGCATGAGGCGGAGCGATTCGAGGGTATCCCTCAGGGTGATCATCTTCATATACTGACAGAGCTTGCAGACCTTGTAGAATTTCTTTTCCGGTAGCTCCAAGAGAAGTCGATCAGAGAGCCCACATTCCGTCACAATCAGAAACTCCGAGGCCTCACTCTCCTTGGCATATCGGACCATGCCGCTGGTGCTGAGGACGGCATCGGCAAGCTCCAGAACATCTGCCCGGCATTCCGGATGGGCCAGGACCTTAACGTGGGGAAGGTTTTTCTTGACAGCAGTGATTTGGTCCGGCGTGATTTGATGATGGACATAACAGTTTCCATCCCAGGAAATAATCGCTTTATCCGTCTCCTGCTGCACATAGCGGGCGAGGTTTTCGTCGGGGACAAAAAGGATGTGCCGGTTAGGCAGGGCATTGACGATCTTAACCGCATTGGAGGAGGTACAGCAAACGTCAGACTCGGCTTTGACTTCCGCTGTGGTGTTGACGTACGTCACGACCGCGAGGTCAGGATATAGCGCGTGCAGCTCCTCTTTGCGATCGGCCAGGGACTCTGCGTCAACGCTATCTGCAAGGGAACAGCCGGCGCGAAGGTCAGGCAAGAGGACTGTTTTTTCTGGGTTAAGAATCTTGGCCGTCTCTGCCATGAAGTGAACCCCACAAAAGACGATCACCTCTGCTGTCACCTGGGTGGCCTGGCGGGCCAGTTCCAGTGAGTCTCCGATAAAATCCGCTACCTCAAAGATCTCGGGCCTCTGATAGTTGTGGGCCAATACGACCGCGTTGCGTTCCCTTTTAAGGCTCTTGATTTCCTGAATCTGCTCATAGAAGCGCGCGCAGCTCTCCGGGGTGTAACTAACTGGATCTTCCAGACGAGAAAGGTGTCGGTAAAGCTGATCTGGGGTTTTTTCTTGCCCAGCTAAAATAGGTTCCATGGCTCTGTCTCCCTTCCAGTTTGCGTAAAACCTACGCAAAGTTAGTGTAACACTTACACAAATTCAGAGGGGCTGTCAAGACCCTGATGTCTATTAACCCCTACCCTACGCTGGCATTAACTTCACTACCTGCTTTACTCCCTCTCCCTCGAGAGACTGTGTCATAAGGCCGTTCATGGTTCGACAGGCTCACCACGAACGGACGGCGACACACCAAAATTCAATCACTTAGCCGTTCGTCCTGAGCGCGTCGAAGGGCGGACGGTGAATTACGACACAGTCTCAGGGGAGAGAGCACAAAAGATCCCCAGTTACATACATAAACCTCAGCAGTAAAACAGTCCCGCTAATGTCAAACTCTGCGCGTCTCCCAGCAGAGCTGGGGGTTTGCCTCTATTAATTATTCCTGAGTGGGGTAATCGGGGTAGAAGACTCAGGGCCGAGAAAGAAGTGGAGAACGCTAGTTTTTCCCGTAAAGGCGGTCGATGGCGCCGCTGCGGTCGAGTTCCAAGAGAGGCCTTGACTCGATAAACTCGGCCGGCTTGCGCTGGGCGTAGCGCGGGTCTCGTTCTGCCAGATGGTCTATGACTGCCTGCACAGCGGTGTCTACTGCATATGGCTTGGCAGGCATGTCCGAGTTATACTTCCAAGTCTCTTCTAGGGCCTCCCGGTCCTTGGTGGCAAAGAATTTGGAGAGAATTAGGAGCGTGTCCTCCCGCCGGGTCTTGAAAAAATGAAGCCCCCGGACCAATGCGCGAACTACACGCTGGGTAAGATTAGGATGATCCCTTATAAACGAACGGCGGGTGGCCACTACGGAACCCTGATACTCGAGCTTTAGGTCGGAGAGGTTCACGAGCACGTTCATTCTTGCCCTGCGGGCAAGGACGGAAGTGGGTGGGGAGAGCATGGTCGCATCCACTTTGCCAGACTCAAGCGCTGGCCACATCACCTCGGTACTTCCGAGATAGACGAGCTTAACGTCTTTGTCTGGATTCAGACCCAAGTGGCGCAGCGCAAATCGGGCATTCCTCTCAATGCCATCACCTGGACGCTGAACGCCGACGATCTTTCCCCGCAGCTCTTTGACAGTAGGGATTTCGGGGCGGGAGATTAGGGACTGGGCGATGTAACGAGTGAATCCTCCGAGCATAACCAGATCCGGATACTGAACAGAGGCCGAGATGAGGAGAAGGCCCGACATATTGGCGAAATCCACGTCCCCGGAGATGAGGGCCAGGGGAGCCAAAGGACCGGTAGTCTGCACGATCTCCACCTGAATCCCTTCTTCCCGGAAGAAACCCGCCTCGGTGGTGACATAAGGGACCGTATGCACTATAGCGCGGGAAGAATAACTAATCCGGATGCGCTCTTTCTCCGGCTTTCCCTGAGTAAAGGCAAATGTAGGAACAGCTAGGTGTAAGAAGAAGATGATAGCAGCGAACCGGTAGCGGGCCATGAAACTATTCCCTCACCTTCGGCATCTCCAAGCCTCTGCTCACCATGCCGGTCGCTAGAGTCCTGGGGCCCTCACATATTTCTTCCTAAGCTCGGTCCACGCCTTGGCGCGGAGATCCGCCTGCTTCTTCCAACTCTCAGGCAGGTCACTGATGCGGTAAGGCGCCCGGCACGGGCCTCCTTTGATGTATCCGGCAGCGTTGGTTAGATATTTGTTGATCTGGGCGTTATATTTTGCAAAGCCTGTAGCGAACTCTCCGGGCGGCGCGCCCGCGGGAATCGAACGAATATCCTCCCATATCTCGTCGACCCGCTTTTCGTCATCCTTGAGGATAGCGTCCGCCAAGGCAACTACCGGCTCAGGCCCTATGCCGGCCATCCCCGATGACCAGATCGCGGTTACCCTGCGGCGGGCCATTTTATAGGCGGGGTAAATCGAGCTTTCACCAGGCATAAAGTTGATCTTGTGTCCGGCAACCCTCAGGTCGTCAAGTAAATTAGCATGGCTGTAAGACATCTTGGTGACGACAACGGTTCGCGCCTTATTTGCCACTCTCTCCCAAAAGATCGTGGGAAAATCGGATTTGAAAAACCTGGCATTCGCATAAATCAGTATAGGCATGTCCGGCACAGCCTCGCCCAGGTCAGCATAGAACTGAGCCGAGTTCTCGATGGTCGGCGTCTGCCAGAGGGGAAGGCCGACAAATGCCCCATCAGCGCCCACGTCCTTCAGGCCGCGCATCTGCCTGATAGTCTCCTTTGTGCCCAGCCCCGTAGCCCCCGCGAAGACAGGAATCCGCTTTCGGGTAACCTGAACGATGGTATCGATAAAGGCCCTCTTCTCTTCCCACAGCAAGGCAGCGCATTCACCCGTCGTGCCACACGCGGCGATAACGCCTATACCTGCTCGAATATAGTTCTCGATCATCCGTGCCGTCTCATCGAGATCCACTGAGTCCGGGACGTCCCACCCCTCAGCCCCTTCCTTGGTGGGCGTGGGGATCATCACAGCTAGGCCTTTGATATCGTCTTTTGTGAGCATCGCCTTCTCCTTTCATCCGTTAAATACAGTGATCAGATATCATGGTTAATCTATTTCAGACAACCCTGCGCTGATGACCGACGACCGAAGACCGGCGACCGGCCTTTGAACCGTCTCCCGTCGTGCGTCAGCGGTCGGGCATCTGCTTTTAGTTGACGTCTGCAGATGTTTACTTTACATTCAAGTATTATGATCGTTGGGCTGGATATCGACGGGGTGGTGGCTGATTTCCTCTCCCCTTTTCTGCGTTTTGTGGAGAAAAAGATCTGCAATGGACCGATAGACGTTGAATCCATTACAGATCTAAGCTTCAAGGAGCATCCTTATTTAACAGAGAAGGCAGTATGGGGCTGCATGGAGGAGGTCTCTTACGATCCTGCCTTTTGGCGCGATCTCAGATCCCTTATCTCTCCGAAAGAGTGGCAAGAATTGGAACAGTTAAGCAGCCAGGGCAAGTTAGTCTTTTTAACCCACCGTTTTGAGCGCGATACCTACAGTATCCACGATGTGACACGCGACTGGCTAAAGAGACACGGGATCAGAAGCCCTGTGGTTCATTTCACCCAGGAGTCTAAATCAAAGCTGGTGGAAAACTTTGGTGTTAACTTGTTCGTTGATGATCGGCACGAGAACTGCCAGGATGTAGCAGAAAATACTCAGGCCAGGGTAGTTATGCCCCATCGTCTGTACAATCAGTCCTTTTCTCACCCGCGGGTTACAAGAATCCAGAATTTCAACGAACTTTTTAATTACGTTCGCTTAGGAGGCTGAAGCATGTACGGTTGGCGCGCTAAGGTCGGACACGTTGCTCCGTCTCGCGGAGATACGCTCGTTTACGAATTTTATAAGATGTTCCCGGAGGGCTTTATGTTTCTCAACAGCACCGGAACCATCCGGCAGCTCGTGGACGCCGATTTTGACAGGCAGTTACAGCGGATCGAAGAAGCTACAGTGGATCTCGCTGAAAACAACTGTGATGTCATTATTATCGGCGGCTCCCCTCTCTTTACCAAGATGGGCTACGGCAGCGATATCGCCATGGGAAAGAAACTGACGGAGAAAGCAGGAGTCCCCGTAGCCGCGGGGATTGCGGGTGAAATGGAAGCGCTAAAGACCATGGGGATCAAAAAGGTCGTCGTGGCCACACCGCACGAGGATGAGTTGAACCAAAGGATGAAACGCTTCCTTGAGGCGTCTGGCTTTGAAGTCCTCAAGATTGAAGGATACGGCATCCGCAAGAACTCCCAGCTTTCGGAAATGCCGGTTCATGCTTCCTACAAAATCGCCAAGAGACTCTATGAGCAGGCCCCTCAAGCGGACGGTGTCTTCATCCCCTGCCCCCGCTGGCCCACTATCGGTGACGTAGAACTTCTGGAGCGCGAGATCGGCAAGCCCGTCATCACAAGCTGCCAGGCCTACATCTGGTACGCCCTCAAACTGATCCACATCAAAGAGCCCATCACCAACTTCGGCCGTCTGATGGCAGGCTTGGCAAACTAGTCATTGCTAGGTCACCAAAATAAGATCTCTTCTTAAACGACGAGGCGGGTTGGAAGTCTCCTAGACTCGTGATAAAGGATCTTAGCTTTCATGCATAACCGTCGCCTACCATCGCGAGAGAAACAAAGAAGTGAGTTTAAAGTTTAGACGTGGATTTAGTTTACTTGGACTACAACTGCTTCCAAAGGGGTTTTGATGACCCTCGACAAACAAGAATCAGGATGGAAGGTTTGGCGTGCCAGGAGATATTCATAATGGCAGAGAGGGACGAAGTGCGATTAGTTTGGTCTTTCATGCACGAAGATGAAACGGTTCTTAGCCCCTTTCCAGAGCGAAAATACGAGGTTCTACGCCTGGCTACCCTTTGCAAAGAACGGGTAGGCC
>JBOHVJ010000322.1:0-15271 GCA_050735075.1 Binatia bacterium | reverse complement strand
GGCATCGATAAGGCCCAAGTCAAGTCTCCATGATAAAGGGGAGGACAACCGGGTGTCGCTCCAGGGTCTTCTTAAAGTACCGCCGAAGCGCCTTGCGCACTTCCTCTTGGAGTTCTGCGGGGTCGGTCCGGGTCTCTCGATTGATGTTCCTTAAGGTCTCCAAAACGACTTTCTTGGCCTGCTCCAAGACCTCTTCACCTTCCTCGGCGCGCATAAAACCCCGCGAGATTAAATCGGGGCCTGCCACTAGCTCGCCGGTCTGTTGATGGATCGCCATGACGGCAAGGACCATCCCATCTTCGGAGAGGTGACGGCGATCCCGAATCACAACATCTTCAACATCCCCTACGCCCCTACCATCCACAAAGACCCTCCCAGCGGAGACAGGATCCACTTTTTTAGCGCTATTCGACTTGAGCTCCAAGACTTCACCATCCTCCAAAAGAAAGCAGTTCTCAGCCGGGATTCCTACTTTTTGGGCCAGTTGGATGTGTCTTACCAGATGACGGTATTCCCCATGAATCGGGACGAAATAGCGTGGGCGGGTTAGCTGAAGCATGGTCTTCAATTCCTCTTGACTGGCATGACCCGAGACATGGATCTCTGAGACCTTCTCATAGTGAACTTCGGCGCCGCGACGGTAGAGGTGGTTGATCAGGTTCGTGATGGTCTTTTCGTTCCCGGGAATAAACTTTGAGGAAAGGACGACCGTATCTCCCCGCTCGATTTTTATCGACTTGTGGTCGTCCAAGGCGACCCTGTGGAGAGCCGAGAGCGGCTCTCCTTGGCTCCCAGTGGTGAGAAAGGTGACTTGGTTGCGGGCGAGATCTTGCCATCGTTCGTTCTCGTTCATGGCCCCCCTAGCTAGATGGAGATAGCCTAGATCAGAGGCGATCTGAGTATTGTTGACCATGCTTCGGCCACTTAGAACAAGCCTTCGCCCAAAACGTTCCGATAGATCAGCGACCTGTTGAATCCGCGGGACGTTGGAAGAAAAAGTGGCGACAAATACCCTACCGCGGCTTGCCAGAAAGATCTCCTCCAGATTCCTACCCACTTCGCGCTCCGAAGGGGTATAGCCTTCCCGCTCCACATTGGTCGAGTCCGAGAGAAGCAAAAGAACCCCTTTCTCCCCGTAGGCGGCGAATCTCTGAAAATCGAATAACTCGCCGTCCATGGGAGTGTGGTCGATCTTAAAGTCACCGGTATGAATGACCGTTCCCAAAGGAGTCTCCACGGCTAGCGCCAGGCAGTCCATCAGACTATGAGTCACACGTATCCCTTCCAGCTTAAATGGCGCTAGCTTCCAGGCGTGCCCGGCAGTAATTTCTCTGAGATCTGCCGTTCTATCAAGACCGTGCTCTCGGAGTTTATTGCGTAATAGCCCGAGAGTGAGACGGGTGCCAAAAACGGGGACCGCAAGCTGTCTTAAAATATAAGGGAGGGCTCCGATGTGGTCTTCATGGGCATGGGTGAGAACGATCCCATGGAGTGTTTTCTCCTTCTCCAGAAGATAGGCGACATCAGGGATCACCAAGTCGATTCCTAAGAGGTCTGCCCCAGGAAACATCAAGCCGCAATCGATGGCGATTGCTGATTTGCCATACTCTAAGAGCATCATGTTCAACCCGAATTCTCCCAATCCGCCCAGCGGGATTACTCTTAGTGGCTCCATTAGGTCACCCCTATGATAAGGCCTCTGCAGAAACCGCGGCCTGCCTGCCATTGGGACGAGCGCGGTGCCGAAAGTGAGACTCCATAATGCCGCGCACGTGGTTCAAAAGGCTCCGGAGATTCCCAGGACGATATTGGTCTACCTGAACGGGCTCACTGACAATGACCTCTATTTCCCCTCCCCGGATACGCCAATCTCCCTTTGGCAGAATCGCTCCGCTACCGTTGATCGTGATAGGGACAATTGGAGTTTGCGTCCTAACAGCCAGCACAAAGCCGCCCCTTTTGAATGGTAGGAGCTCTCCGCTGGGACTGCGAGTCCCTTCGGGGAAAAGGACCACAGAAATACCGCCTTCAATCTTCTCCTTTGCCTTTCTAAAACTAGCCATAGCCTTCAAGCGATTGGACCTGTCCACGATGATATTTTTTGAAGCCCATAGGGCCCAGCCGAACAGAGGGACGAGCAGCAGTTCCTTCTTTGCCACCCACCGGAGTTGGAACTTGGTGAGACTCTGAACCAGCACTGGGATGTCGATATTGCTCTGATGGTTCGCCATAAAAATATATTGGCGACCTGGATTGAGATGGTCCAAACCTCGAACTTTTAGCCGGATACCGCCAATCTTTAGAATCGCCCAAGTCCAGAATCGGGAAACTCCATAAGCAAGCTTTCCTTTGCGGTCGAAGAAACTCAGCGAGAGAATGAGCAGACCTGAAGGAAGAGTGATTAGACCGACGAGGAAGAGCTTAAGGCTATAGCCCATTAAAATAAAACTTATTTTTAGCAAGACCTAATTAACTAAAAAATCAGGAGAAAGAGCCATATTCTAATTCACCAGACCTAAAAAAGCAATAAAAGTTAGCGCGAAGGCAATTTGCCTTGACTCCCGTTATTTCGCGGTCTATTTCTCTTGCAGATTGGGTATGATGATGCTCCATCCGTAAAGAGAGGAGGAGGGCAGTGACGACAAGAGTCGGTTTCATTGGCCTCGGCAGGATTGGAAAGCCTATGGCCATCAATGTAGCAAAGGCTGGATTCGATCTTATGGTTTATGATGTTCGGGAGGAACCGCTTAAGGAGGCTGCTCGTTTGGGAGCAAAGGTAGCGCGTTCTCTAAAAGAGGCGGGCAGACACGGCGAGATCGTGGAGGTAGCTGTAGTAGATGACTCTCAGGTAGAAGAGGTAGTATCTGGTGATGGAGGGCTTCTGGAGGTTGCGGCGCCTGGTACGATCATCGCGATTCACAGTACGATCCTTCCCAAGACGGCAAAAAAAGTTTCTGAGATGGCCGAGGCGAAAGGTATTAAAGTTCTAGACGCGCAGGTGAGCGGGGGTGAACAAGGCGCCAGAGAAAGGGTATTGTGTTACATGGTTGGAGGGGATAAGGACGTAGTGGAGACATGCCGTCCAGTGTTTTCCACGTCGGCAGCAAATATCTTTCACATGGGTGAGCTTGGAATGGGGGCCACGACCAAGATCGTCCAGCAAGTCATCGTTTGTATCAACATGCTGGCAGCGTCTGAGGCCTTCTTCTTGGCTGAAAAGACGGGTCTAAATTTTGACTCGCTACAGCAAGTCATCCACGTTAGCGCGGGGCAGAGCTTTGTGGCGGATAAGTGGTTTGAGCGATTTAAGATCGAAGATGAGCCACTCAATGTCAAGCGCCAGCGTGTAGAGGTTTTCTCCAAGAGCCTTTCCCCTGCACTAGATTTGGCTCGCGATCTCGGCCTCTCCCTTCCCGGCGCAGCGCTTACCCAACAGCTTTTAGCTCGCGCTTTAGGGATAGATGAAAAATGAAGCAGTAAATGATAAGGAGCACGTTAGCATGCTTGCCAAACTGCAATTGGAATACCCCATCGAGCCCAGTTTTCTCAGGCGGTGAGATTATGGCTGAAACGATTAGCTACGACGAGTTCGTTCACACTGGACCTGGCACACTTGCCGGAAGGTATCTCAGAATGTTCTGGCAGCCCGTGTACTGCTCGCATGAACTACCTCCAGGACGTGCCGTGCCCATCCGGATATTGGGCGAGGACTTTACTCTCTATCGCGGCGAGGGCGGTGCTCCTCATCTGGTTGGATTTCGCTGTGCTCATCGCGGGACGCAGCTTTCGCTGGGCTGGATCGAAGAGGATGCTATCCGCTGCTTCTATCATGGCTGGAAATATGATGGCTCAGGGCAGTGTGTTGAACAACCGGCGGAGCCAAAGCCCTTCGCTGAGAGGATACGCATCCCGATTTATCCTGTGAAAGAGTACGTAGGTCTAATCTTTGCCTATCTTGGCGATGGCGAACCACCACCGTTTAACCGGTATCCAAAGTTTGAAGTCCCTCATGGGGTCGTTGATGTTTTACGGTATGACCGCCTTTGCAACTATTTTAATAACATCGACAACTCTTTAGATAGTGCGCATGTGACTTTCGTGCACAGCAGGCATCGCGACAATGTCAGTGACAAGGCGGTTCTTGGTGATCCAGTGATTTCGGTTGAGGAAAGTGATTGGGGAGTTAGAAGGTACGTCAAGTATCCCAATGGCGCCGAGGTAGTCGCCTATTTTGGCATGCCTAACATCAATTACGTGAACGGACAGGTGGTAGATCCAGAGGTCAAGCGGGCTGATGCTCTTATCTTTAAGGTGCCGGTAGATGACGATCATCATGCGCATTTTGAGGCTAGGTTGATCCCGCTTGAAGGCAATGAGGGGCGTCGATGGTTGGAGCACCGGCGGGCTGAGAGGGCAAAGGAAGCTTCAAACCGTGCTGAGCTGGTGCAGGCTGTTCTTCAAGGCAAGCTCAGGCTCGACGATATCGACCCGAATCGTACGGATTACGTCATTATCGAGGATGAGCTTGCCCAGTCGGGCCAGGGCGCCATCGCTGATCGCAGCCGGGAGCATCTAGGCCGGAGCGACACAGGTGTTTTTTTGTTACGCAAGATCTGGGAGCGGGAGATACGCGCGCTGGCGGAAGGGCAATCACTAAAGCAGTGGACTTACCGTCCTGACATGGTCCCCGTCTATCCAGTTTGACAGAGTTTTGCCGTACTTTCTCTCCGCCGTCCCATTAACTGAAGCAGCCCGCAATTTTTATTGACTAAAGATTCTGGTAGCGATAAGGTCCGTCTAGAGATTAGTGACCTACGGACTAGTGATTTAGGATTGAACCTTAACTCACTCGATCACTAATTCACTAAATCATTGGCTCCCCTAACGGAGGTTCTCATGTCGGTTAACAAGGTAATCCTCATCGGCAATCTCGGCAAAGATCCTGAAGTGCGTTATACAGCCAATGGCCGGGCGATGGCGCGCTTTCCAATCGCCACCTCTGAAGTGTGGAATGACACCGATGGCAACCGCCAGGAGAGGACGGAGTGGCATAACATCATAGTCTGGGGCAAACAGGGCGAAACCTGCGCCCAGTATCTGGCCAAAGGAAGGCAGGTCTTTGTCGAGGGCAGCATCCGCACCCGCTCCTTTGACGATAAAAACGGCAACAAACGCTATATGACTGAAATCGTCGCTCAGAGGGTCAGGTTTCTAGGAGGAGGTGGCGGAACACGGGTAGCACCAGAAGGTGAAGGCGAACCCCCTGGAGAACCCTCTCCTGGTGCACAGACTCCACCTTTCGACGACGATATCCCGTTTTGATCGTTGCCCAGCAGAGCAGAGGTGTCCCAACCTTAAGGTTTTCACTTCCAGAGCTAACTGGCTATTCTGTCGCAGGACCCTCGATACAGGGCTTCAGCCTTTGAGCAAAAGCTCCTCAAATCCTCTTTTGAAGGGAGAATTTGGGGTGCGCGTGAAAAGATAGTACTATAACAGGCGTCTTTCTCTGCCTTATGTTCCAGATGTTTACAAAAATTAAGAGCATTATCCTGTCCGGCCGGGTCCCAAAATTCATCTTGAACCGCTCCGGCTAGACAGCCGATTCGAAGCTCTCCTCGAGGCGCACCTGAACACGACTCGATAGCGGCAGCAGGATTGCCTCGGTGCACCCCCCCAACATCGCGCCCCATACTCTCAAAGCAAACGCGCCGGTAATTCCTTGGGGCTTCAGAGCAAGCAGACGCTACTTTCGAAAAATCGCTGCTGAATAATTGCATCATCCGGGACGTCTGGAGCAAGTAACAAGACGATTTGTATTTCTCATCGACAACCGTGCAGGGATAGTGCGGGTCGTCACTCAAATATTTCGTGGAGCGCATGGCGTGGCCTTCATGCCCGGCGAGACCCCCAACGATATTTTCCATAAAAACCCCTGACCAGCAGGAACCTTGCCTCTCGCCGAGGAGGTCACAATTTTTTAATGCAACAAAAAGTTCATAGTTGGCCGCCGCCATGAGGCCGTGTCCAATACCGTGTATGCATTGGTGAGTGTAAAACTTATTTAATTCAGAGCGGCATATAACCTTCACGTCCTTCGAGAGGTTTTTCGTTCCATGTTCACTGAAGTAGGCCTCGATCGCGCCATGAAAGCCCCCGGCATGACATTCGCTTGTGACCGAGCGAAATGCTTCAGTGGAATGAACCTTGTAAGCAAGGCGTCCGGCTTGATGCGCTGGCTGATGGCAGTCTCCATAGAGAGGTGCTAGTTCGTGTAGGCGAGCTATGGTTTGATTGAGACCAAATTTTTTAACGTAAGAAAATAACGCGTCCTCATTTCGGAATATATCTTTTGAATCCTTTTGGATGAACTGGTAGAGCTTCTTGTTCCCTACTTCGTTTACATGGGAATGGTGATGCGTTGATAAAGATTTAGGGTGGTGATAAGGCCAACGGTTGAGCAATAAAAGCATCATTCCGTTTGCAATAAGAATTCCCCCATAAAAGATATGTTTGGCCTTGTATTTCACAAGCTTGCGCCTCGGAGACATTCTTCTTTGAAAGGATCTTCAAATGTTGCGCACTTTTCCCGAACTACCTTTGGGTCTGTTGTCTGGGTCCTTAAAGATATCCCGATTCGGCGGTAGCACAGATTCTTGTAGGCAGGGTTGACTGTATTGCAAAAGTTACGCGCCCTAAGTACTACTAGCTCGCCAAAATTCAAAATATTATCAACCGCGCCAATGACACATTGCCCCTGATGATCCTTCGGAAATTTGATGCAAAGGTTCCAAGCAACCTCTTCGAACTTTTTCTTCCCGCTGCTCTTTGAAAGGGATGGCTGCCAAGCTGGGTTAGTGACCATGAGGCCGATGCTTTGAAGACAGGAGGAAGTATGGGAGTTTGGAGCCTGTAGGCATGCAGACGTGGCCTTTGTTAAGTCATTTCTGAAAAAGTTCATAAGCCAGCCGGCGTGATTAATAAAACATTCATGGCGGTATTTTTCTTGAACGCCATTGCATGGGGCTAAGGGATCGCTTTTGGAGAAAGTGCTTGCTCGTTGATCGCCTCTCATGGCAGCGTTGACATTCTCCATAAAAACACCCTGCCAGCAGCCCTCCTGTCCGAATGCGCTACCGATCGTGTCGCAGGTAGCGAGGGCTTCTCTAAGATCGTAATCTCGTGCCATCATGACGCCGTGCCCCAAGCCATGATAGCAATAAAATTTGAATTTCCCGGAATAGGAATGATCTAAGGAGCTGCAAATCGCCCGGGCTGCTTTTTCCGTTGACCCAGCTTTCCCAAGAGCATACTGAAAAAATCCATGCTGACAACCATAATTAAATGATGTTGGGCAGAGAAGAAATGCCTGACCGTTTATTCCGAAACGTTCCGCAGTTTTGATTCCGATTTCATGGGCAAGATGATGATCGTCTGTGGCAAGGCTTATCTGCCCGTTTTCCTGAAGCCTGCGCAAGCTCTCGAGAGAGGCGGCGGGACCGTATGTTTCGGTGATACGAATCAAGGTTTTATGGAAGCACGAAGGGTTCTTCGAGCAATCAGCCGCTATTGTTTGATAAATTGAATTTAGGTCATAGCCTTGAGGGGCTTGAAATTTTACCTCTGAACCGGTTGTTGCCGCCGGGTGTTCGTGTTTGGTTCTTTTACCTTGATGGTGTTCACTTCCTCTTTTGAAGACCAACAAACTTACCAAACCGACCCCTATAAGAATCATGAAAAGCGAAGAGATGATTAAAAGTGTGCGCTTTGAGGATAGGCTCATTTCCTTTGCCTAAATGCTGCCATGCTTAGCCTTTACAGAAGGTCTCAGCACTTTCGAGACGCCAAAGGAATCGCAAAAACTGCGCCAGCTTAACCGCCAAAAAGTCCTTTGTTTTTCAAGAAGATAGAATTAGAGGGAGCTAGAAGCAGTGGGCAGGTCTCCGACAATTTTGTCCAGTACGTCTGAAATTGTACTTAGACAATGCGATTTCGGTCCTCACCTTTGGTGAAGGCCAGGATATTTGCCGCCACTTCGTCGAGCAGGCGTTGGCGCGCCTCACGGGCGGTCCAGGCGCAGTGAGGCGTCACCAGTAAGTTCTTCAACTCCTGCGCAGCATTGATGACTGGCTGATTGGCTGGCGGCGGTTCTTGCGGCAAGACGTCCAAGGCTGCGCCAGCCAGACGTCCTTCCCGCAAGGCAGCGATAAGCGCATCCGCATCGACAAGTGCCCCGCGCGCCGTGTTGATGAGAAAGGAGGTGGGTTTCATAAGGGCCAAGGCCCGATGATCGATTAAATTCCTTGTCTGCGGTGTAAGGGGGCAGTGAAGCGTGACGATATCCGAGCGGGTGAGGAGATCGTTCAGAGCAAGGCGGCCAGGGGGTATCGAGCCTGGTGCACCCGGGCGGACAGAGATCAACACCTCCATACCGAAGCCCCGAGCCATCTCTGCCACTACCCGACCGATGTTGCCGTAACCGACAATGCCTAATTTTTTACCGGCAAGCTCCAGAGTGGAAAAGTCATGCAGAGTGTATATGGGGCTCTTCTGCCACGCCCCTGCACGCACCAATTCCGCATATCGGCCGACCCGGGTTGCCAGTTCCAGGATAAGGGCTATGGTAAACTGCGCAACGGATTGAGTGGCGTATCCTGGAACGTTGCATACCCATATGCCGTGGGCCCGCGCACCTTCTAGATCTACGTTGTCGATGCCTGTGGCGGCGACGGCGATCAGCTTGAGCTCCTTGACCGCGGTTGAGTCAAGCGTCGATTTATCGAGCACCACCTTGTTCAGAATAACTGCCTGATAGCCTTGGAGCCGCTCAATCACCTCTGCGGGGGTTGTGAACTCATGGATGGTGCAGTCCCAACGGGCCGTCAAGGGCTCAAGCGAAACGTCACCCAAGGTAGCGGCGTCGAAGAAGACCAGACGGAGATCGTTTTGGCCCATAACTAGAGATTGCGCTCCTTTTTCTTTGCCTCTTCCCAGAGAGAGTCCATCTCTTCAAGCGAGGCGTCGGCCAAAGTTTTCCCTCGCTCTCTAATTCTTGTTTCTATATGCGCGAAGCGGTTAATGAAGCGATCGGCAGTTTTGGTTAGGATGTCTTCGGCCTCTACACCGAGAAAACGAGAGAGATTAACCAAAGAAAAAAGGAGGTCTCCCATCTCCTCTCCTATGCGACTCTTGTCGTTGGAGGACACAGCTCCTTTCAGTTCGTTAAGCTCCTCCTCGATTTTATCCCATACTTGCTCTGCGCTAGGCCAGTCAAAGCCAAAATGAGAAGCCCTCTCCGTTACCCTCTGAGCGCGCGCCAAGGCCGGCATCGTCCGAGGAACATTGCCCAAACTTCCTCCAGCTTCTGTTACCTTCTCCATATGGTGCCTCCAAACTTTGACAAAATTCCTTTTATCGCTCCCTGAGCCGTGCTAGATCTTAAGCCATGAGTCGGAGCATGTCCAGCCAATGTACTCGTCAGCTACATGCTAATCTCCCCTCAAGGCCTGGTTCCCGAGGGGGTGGACACAGGACCGAAAGTAAGTCTTTGCAGAACTTAAACATGAAGGAGGTAATTCTATGCCAGTAGCGATGGTTGATGATCTAGAAGTTTACTACGAGACCTATGGATCCGGGCCGCCGCTTCTCATGTTTGCGCCTGGCGGCTTTGACGCCACGATAGATAAGTGGTTGACGACTACCGCATGGAAGGAGACGAACGCCCTCGAGGCGCTTTCGTCGGAGCACACGCTAATCCTCTATGATAGGCGCGAGTCAGGCAGGTCCGCAGGGCGTGTTGAGCGCTTGAGTTGGGATATCTACGCACGGCAGGCGAAAGGTCTCCTGGATCATCTGAAGGTCGACTCTGCCTTTGTGCTGGGCGGTTGTATGGGTTGTTCGGTAGCACTCGCCTTTGGCGTCCGTTATCCAGCGGCCACGCGCGCCCTCTTGTTGCACTGGCCGGTAGGAGGGTACCGATGGAAGGTCAACGGACGGGATAGATTTTTCCGTCACCTCAACTTTGCCAGGGAGAAAGGGCTTACCGGCCTGCTGGAGCGCGCCAGACAGGGAAAGAGTTTCTGGCAAGACTCTGAGGCCGGTCCTTGGGCCTCGGTAATGGCGCGGGATAGTGGTTTCGCGGCAGCCTTTTGCTCGCAGGATATAGATCGTTATATAGGCATCGTGTCAGCCAGTGGACACAGTCTTTTTAATCGGGACACCGCCCCTGGCGCTGAGCCTGAGGAGATCGCGGGAGTGAAAGTGCCGGCCCTTATTATCCCGGGAGACGACCCTTCGCATGCCACCTCGGCGGCGCACTATCTGCGGGAGTGTTTGCCACAACCTGAGTTCTGGAACGTTATGCCACCGGAGCAAACCACAAAGAAGGTGTGCGGTCGGATACTAGAGTTCTGCCGCACTCATGGGTGATTACGTGGTTCAACTTAGCCATCTCCGCGGGCCCTGCGGGAGAATTGCTGCTTAGGCTTGCGCCGATTTTTTCCAGCCAAATACTGAAGCGAATGTTCACTCAAAGGTAAGCCGCATGCGGCCTGAAGTTATCGCCATACTGTCATCGATGGGTTGGGCGGTCGACTCGATTTTGGTGCGGCTTGGAGCACGCACCTCCCATGTCTTCGCAGCCGCATTCCTTAGCTATTTAGTTTCAGCTTTGTGCCTTTGGTCCTACCTCCTTTTCTATTTCCCTTTTCATCAACTCCGGTCTCCGGCCGTAATCTACTTTCTTCTTAGCGGCTGTCTTCAGCCGCTGTTGGCGCGGATATTCTACTACGTCGGTCTCGTCCGTCTTGGAGCTTCTCGTGCCGGTCCTCTTCGAGGATCGAGCCCTCTGTTCGCAGTGATCCTGGCCGTTGTTTTTCTTAAGGAAAGGCCGAGCCTCGTTGTGTACGGAGGAACCGCCGTCATTGTGGCTAGTGTGTGGCTGCTCTCATGGCGCCGCAGCGGAGAAAACGAGTGGAAACTTTTTGATATCATTTTCCCTTTGAGCGCGGCGTTCGTCGCCGCTGTGTCACAAAACCTGCGCAAGGGAGGACTCCTCATCCTCCCCGACCCATATTTCGGGGCAGCCGTCAGTACCACGACCTCTTTGATCCTCTTTGGCATATCTCTGCTGGCCGTGGGGAAGATACAACTACTGTGGCCCCGCCGAGAAAGCCTCCCGTTTTTCGGTTCTGCCGCCTTTGTGTCTGCCTTTGCGCAGCTCCTCAACTTCGCCGCCCTTAATATGGGAGAAGTGTCTGTTATGGTGCCGCTCATGGATACCACGCCATTGTTCACGGTACTGTTCAGTGCCTTTTTTCTCAGAGGTCAGGAAAAGGTTACCGTAAGGATCGTTCTCGGTGCCGTCATGATGGTTGCCGGGGTCATGGTCATTTCCAGTCGCTAGGCGACTTGTCTTCAGGAATGAATGTTTCATGACGTTTACGCGACACCCTTGACGATGAAAGCCGAGGGATGCGAGGGAGAGGCCGAGGACGCAGGGAGGTGGCGGTCTCGGCAGGCCCTGGCAGTGGGAGTAACCACCCTAAGGGGATGGCGTGGGTGGCCTTCATTCCTCAGGAACATGTGGAGCAAATTAACAAGGCGCTCACAGATAAAAAGAAGAGCTTCATGATCGAGGTCTACCCCGAAGCGACCCACGGGTTCTTCTGCAATGAGCGCCAGAGCTATCATGCGGACTCGGCTAAGGATGCCTGGGAAAAATTCAAATCTTTCTTTGCGCAACGTCTCAAGTAAACGAAGCGAGGAGAAATCCATGGCTAGAAGAGGAAAGGTATCCACGACCTTTCCTCTTCTATTTTTCTGAGATGTTGAGAAAGTTTTCTCGCTTTGTGGTAGAGTAAAATCGTAGGGGCTTTTAGGTGTCAAGAAAAAAAAGTGAAGAACAGGTAACTGTCGGTCTTATCCAGATGAGTGCGGGAGAAGATCCAAAGGCGAATCTGGCCAAGGCCAGCGCAGGGATCGGCGCGGTCGCCAAAAAAGGCGCGCAAATCGTCTGTCTTCAGGAGCTCTTCCGGTCGCATTATTTTCCCCAGAGTGAAGATGGCAGGAATTTCAAATTAGCCGAGCCCATCCCGGGACCAACGACGGAAGCCTTGAGCCGGTTGGCACGGGCAAAGAGCGTTGTTATCATAGCCTCGATCTTTGAGAAGCGTTCTGCCGGGATCTATCACAACACGGCCGTGGTCATAGATGCGGATGGGTCCATCTTAGGGAAATACCGTAAGATGCATATTCCTGATGACCCTTGCTATTACGAGAAATTCTATTTCACTCCCGGAGACCTCGGCTTTCCAAGCTTTAGGACGCGCTACGCCAGGATCGGTGTGCTTGTCTGCTGGGATCAGTGGTTTCCCGAAGCCGCTCGCTTGGTCTCTCTTGCTGGCGCTGATATCCTTTTTTATCCCACTGCTATCGGATGGCTACCCAGCGAGCCTCGTAGCGTAGCGAGGGCACAGCGTGAGGCCTGGCAACTGATCCAGCGGGGACATGCGGTGGCTAACGGCGTTTATGTGGTGGCCGTCAATCGCGTGGGCCGCGAGGGGAAGCTTAGGTTTTGGGGAAACTCATTTGTCGCCGATCCCTTCGGAGAGATTGTTGCCCATGCCGTGGGGGATAAAGAAAAAGTCCTCGTGGCGCGGTGTGATCTTAGGAAGATTGCGGAAACGCGCCAGAACTGGCCCTTTCTTAGAGATCGGCGCATCGACGCCTACAACGCGCTCACAGCGCGCTTCCTGGACGAAGGGTCGCGCGTAAAACTTGCCCAATAACCCTCTCTTGAGACTCTCTCAGGCAAAGAGCGATACCGCCGTGGAAAGGATCTCCCCACGCCGACTTGGCTATCATATGCCGGCAGAATGGGAACCCCACAGGTCTACCTGGCTGGCGTGGCCCCACAATCTTGAGACCTGGCCCGATCAATTAGAACTAGTCAAGGAGATATGGGCTCAGATGGCGTGTGTGATCTCCCGGGGAGAGGAAGTTTGTCTACTTGTGAATGATCAACAGGCTCAAGCGGAAGCAACGAAGCGCCTTAGGGATGTGGGGGCGCTCATGGAACGTGTGTCTGTCTACAGGATTCCGACTGTGGATGTCTGGATGAGAGACTACGGCCCAACTTTTGTCACCAAAAAAGGAAACGAAAGGTGCCTGGCCTTCAACGATTGGGTATTCAATGGTTGGGGCGGGAAATATAGGTCTTATGAGCAGGATGACAGTGTCGCCAAGGCAATCGCTGCCCTCCTCCGCGTACCCGTTTTTGAGTCTGAGATAGTCCTCGAAGGAGGCTCCATCGACGTCAACGGATGCGGCACCTGTCTTACAACCGAGCAATGTCTTATGAACCCGAATCGTAACCCCCACTTAGGCCGGACTGAGATCGAGCAGGTTCTTAGGGATTATCTCGGCGTCGACCATTTCATCTGGCTGAACCGCGGCATTGCGGGTGATGACACGGATGGCCACATCGACGACATCGCCCGGTTTGTCAATCCGACAACGATCGTGTGCGCTTTCGAGGAGGATTCAGGGGACGAGAACTATACCGCGCTACAGGAGAATTATGAACGTCTCCAAGGGGCCAGGGACCAGGATGGGAGGAGACTTAACATTGTCCCACTTCCGTTGCCCGGGCCGGTAGTCTATGAGGGGATACGGCTTCCAGCGAGCTATGTCAATTTCTATATTGCTAACGGGATCGTCCTTGTTCCTACTTACAACCACTCCAACGATCAGTTAGCCCTCGGAATCTTGGGTGACCTCTTCCCTGACCATAAAGTTTTTGGTATTCCCTGCGGTTCTCTCGTGGCCGGGCTTGGGGCAATCCACTGCGTTACGCAGCAGGAGCCCCTGATCAGAGGATCAGGGAGGTTTCGGGTTCCGGGCTTTTGGTTTCAGACCTTAACTTGAAACCCGAGACTCGAAACGCGAAACTTTTTAGGGCCTTGACAAAATGGTTGTCTCCTCCGTAAGCTACGTTCAAGCATGGGGCAAGTGATTCATTTTAAGGAGCTGCATCAGGCGCGGCGGCGGCGTTCGGAAAAAATCAACGTGGAGCAATGTGTCGAGCTCTTGGAATGGAATCTTAAAAGGAGCCTGGACCGCTACTTTTCATCCCCACATGAGGAAAGATCGATCCGGGCTACTCAGATCCGCAAAATCAGCGAGATCCTGGAATATGCCCTAAGGCTCCTGTAACTCCACAATCCTAAATCGTGGAATCGCTTAATCCAACCCTCCTTATCCTTTTTCTCTTTATCGGTTTCGCCGCCCTTGGCTGGCTTCTCTTGCGCCGTTTCAAGACCCTCCTTTCAGAAAAAAAAGATGACCAGTCCCTGCTCTTGATTCAGCAACAGATCGACCAGCTTCGGGGACAGTTCACGCAAGTGCTAGATAGCAACACCCGGCTAATCCATCAGCAGCTTGGGCAAGTATCCACTCAAGTGAATGAGAGGTTGAAGGAGAACGCGGAGGTCCTGCAAAAAACACAGCAAAGTCTGGGGGAAAGGCTGGACAACGCAGCCCGTGTAGTGGGGAATGTGCAGAAAAGTCTGGGGGGCCTGGAAGAGGCGAACCGAAAGATCTATGAGGTGGGCAAGGACATCGCCTCTCTCCAGCAGATCCTTCGCTCCCCAAAACTCAGAGGCGGGTTGGGAGAGTTCTTTCTCAGTGACCTCTTGAGCCAGATCCTCCCTGCGGATCACTTTGCCGTGCAGTTTTCCTTCAAAAGCGGAGAGAAGGTGGATGCGGTGATCAAACTAGGAGGATCTTTGGTTCCCGTAGACGCCAAGTTTCCCCTTGAGAATTTCAAACGAATGCAGGAGGGAGTGACAGAGGATGAGAAGGGCAAAGCAAGAAGACAGTTTGCGGCCGATATAAAAAAACACATTGACACAATAGCCAATAAATACATTCTGCCCGATGAGGGCACCTATGACTTTGCCCTCATGTATATTCCGGCAGAGAATGTTTATTACGAGACGATCATCAAAGATGACTCCATGGGAGGAGAGAGGAATCTCAGCCAATATGCCCTTAGTAAAAAGGTCATCCCGGTCTCTCCCAACAGCTTTTATGCCTATCTCCAAGCCATCGTGTTAGGACTCAAAGGGATGAAAGTTGAAGAGCGGGCCAAGGAGATCCTTCAGTATCTCGGTCGGCTTGACGGGGATTTTTCCAGGTTTAAGGAAGAATTTAGCTTGTTAGGAAAGCACCTCGGTTATGCGCAGTCAAGTTTTCAGAGTGCCGAGAAACGCCT
>JBOHVJ010000321.1:0-6430 GCA_050735075.1 Binatia bacterium | reverse complement strand
CCCTTGAGGGGTTCCTTAAAGCCAACCTGCCGGTCAGGGAGCTCCCCGCGCCAAAGGAAGGATTACCATCGAGCAACGGTTCCGGCGTGATCGGGATTGTGAAGGGTCCTCCTCATCCTCATGCGGCCAAGGCCTTTGTCAATTGGTTTTTGGGAAAAGAGGGGCAGGAGCTATATGTAAAGGTTATGCATCAATCGACACGCCGCCTTGACGTGGACACGAGATGGCTTCAGGAGTTCGGTGTTAAGGCGGCTAAAGATGTCCTGACCGTCGAAGAGTACCACAAGGTAAGGAACCATCTGGAGGATAAGTACACGCAGGTGAGAGTCCCTTCAGCGAAGTTCGCCGAGCAGATCCTGAAGTAAATTCCGAGGCCAGGATGATCCACCTTAAGCTGTTTCTCCTTCTTACGATACTTTCCATGCCCTCGCTAAGGCTTGCTCATGCTGCTCAGGAAAAACTGGATTGGCAGAGAGACTGGGAGAAGACAGTTCAGGCAGCCAAAAAGGAAGGCCAGCTTACGATCTACGGTGTCAACGGTTACGATGAGGTTTTTCAGGAATTTCACAGGAGGGTCCCCGAGGTCAAGATCAACTTCGTTGGTGGCACGGGACCCCAGCTCGGACCTAGGATCATGAACGAGCGAAGGGCAGAAAAATACCTTGCGGATATCTACCTTGCGGGCATCGTCACGCCCTACCGAGTCTTTTACCGCGCCAAGGTCCTGGATCCCATTCGTCCTTTTCTAGTACTGCCTGAAGTTTTAGACGAATCCAGATGGTGGGGAGGGAAGCACCACTATGCCGATCCTGAGGGGTCATATATCTTTGTGTTTCAAGGGAATGTCCACGGAGCGGAAAATGCCTACAATCTAAGGCTGATCGATCCTAAGGAGTTCAAATCCTATGCGGACTTTCTCAATCCGAAATGGAAAGGAAAGATTGTTGCTCGAGATCCTAAAGCGGTCAGCACGGTGGCTCACAGCCTGCGTTTTTTTTATAACCACCCAGAGCTCGGCCCTGAGTTTATTAGGCGCCTTTTTAGCGAGATGGATCTAACCCTTTCCAGGGACGAGCGCCAGATGATAGACTGGCTTGCAGTAGGGAAATTTCCCCTGGCCTTTTTTATAAGCGGCGTCGAAGAAGCCGCGAAACAGGGTCTTCAAGTCAGGAGTTTCGAGCCAACCAGTTTCAAGGAAGGAGCCTCTGTGGGTCCAACCCAGGGCTCGGTTTCCCTTCTCAATCGGCCTCCTCACCCCAACGCGGCGAAGGTTGCCATCAACTGGCTTCTCTCTCGGGAGGGACAGATCGCTTACCAAAAAGCCTTCGCTAAGATTGGCGATATCCGCCAATCGATGAGAGAGGATATTCCTAAAGATGTCATTCCCTCCGCTTACAGGCGGGTCGAAGGGGCTAAATTCCTATACTCCGGCCAGCCTGAATGGATCGATATGGAGCCGGTCATGAAATTGGTTAACGAGGTACTGGGTAGGGTGAAATAGCAATTCGAGGGTCGAGTAGAGATATGAGAGGGAGGAGTCCTATGATTTTAATAGCCCTTTGGTTGGTTTTGTTGATCGCGCCATCTTGGGCTCAAGAAAGAACTTGGGATAAGGAGTGGAATCAGCTCCTCACGGCGGCGAAAAAAGAGGGCAAGGTTGTAGTCGTGGGCTCCCCGGATCCGGTGATGCGGAACGAGGTCGTGCCCAAGTTTAGTGCCCGCTTCGGAATCCCGGTCGAATTCCTAGCCGGACGATCGAGCGAGATGGTTGTAAGAATCAGAACAGAGCGGTCGGCAGGGATCTACTCGATCGATGTCTTTCTGTCAGGACCTGATACAACAGCCAACATTCTTTACGGCGAGAAGATGATCGATCCGCTAAAACCTTTGCTCCTCTTACCGGAGGTTATTGATCCTTCGAAATGGAAAAAGGGCAAGCCTTGGTTTATTGATCCTGAAGAGAGATATGTCCTGCGCACGTTCAACAGCGTCGCCAGCCTTCTCTTTACCAATACCGATTACGTTAAACCTGCGGAGATTCGTTCCGCGAAAGATCTCTTGAACCCCAAGTGGAAGGGAAAGATCTCGAGCGAAGACCCAACGACGACCGGCGCCGGCGCTAATCTGGCCTCCCGTTTCTACAATCAGCTTGGAGAGGAATTCGTCAAGAAGCTCTACTTGGAACAAAAGCCAGTGAGCACCCGCGAGCGGCGCCAGTTCACCGATTGGCTCGCGCGCGGCACCTATCCGATCTGTTTAAATTGCCGCGAAGACGATGTAAGACCTTTGCAAAAAGAGGGTTTTAAGCTCCTTGAGATCTTTGAATTGTCGGACGTGCCGGGCACAGTGAATGGATCCCCATGGCTATTGACGGTAGCGAATAAGGCCCCGCACCCCAATGCGGCTCGGATCTTCGTTAATTGGCTAGCGTCCAAGGAGGGACTCGAGATCTATTCCCGGGGCTATGGTAGCGCCACCCTGCGCACCGATATTGATGAGTCTTTCGTGAACCCTGGGAACATGCCGCGCCCGGGGGTCAGCTATTTTGATGACACGGATTGGAAGTGGGTAGTGACGGGTAGAAAAGAGACAAGAGAGAAAGTGTGGAAGCTGTTGAAGGCGCGTTAAGAACGACAGGAGACAGAAGACCGGAGACCGGTCGACCGTCGTCGTTCCCCGGTCGTTAATCAGGGAGGAGATCATGGCAGAAAAAAAGAAGATTCGAATCTTTTACCGGGCAGCGGGTCATGTACCCCTGTGGAAGGTGATGGAGGCAGGCGGATTTCTGGAGAAACATGGGGTCGAAGTTGAGCTTGGCTCGAGGGAAGGTCTGCGAGAGAAAGCGCTGGAAGAGCTGAGGGCGGGGGAGCTGGATATCATCTCCGGCAACCACCATAACCTCTACGCCCATCGGGCCTTGAAAGGAGATCCCTTTGTTCATATTGCCCAGACGAACAATTTGTGGAAAGAGAACTGGTTGGTGGCAGCAGACGGGATTAAAGGAATAGAGGATTTAAGAGGGAAACGGGTCTCCATGGACGATTTCGATGGACATACCGGGCTCAATGTCTGGCTCTATCTCCGGCTTCACGGTCTGGAGGAGGGGAGAGATGTGGAGCTGGTCAACGGGGAGAAAAGAGGGCTGGATCGGGTCCGCAAGGTGATGGCCGGTGAGTACGATGCGACCTTTGTCAGAACCGTGGATCAACTACGAGCCAAAGCGATCGGAGCCAAAGTGATTGAGCTGCCGACCATGGCTATGATCGAGGGGGTGACTATTACTACGACCACGACCTATGTTAATGGTCATGAGGAGGAGGTTCGGCGCCTGCTCTACGCCCTGGTGGACGCCGTTCACTTCTTTAAGACCAGACGACGCGAGACGCTCGAGATCGTCAGCAAAACATGCGGCAATCTGCTGAAGTTCCAGTCGGATGAAGAATGGACGTATTTTATCGATAACCAGGCCGGTTCTTTAGAGCGGAAACCCTATCCGACTATGGAGGCGATTCAGAATGTCTTTGCCTTGGCTGTGAAAAGGAACCCGGAGATCCAGGGTTTCAATCCCCTGACGATGTGGGATCTCCACTACATTCGTGAGATTGATGACAGCGGCTATATCGACCGATTATATACTTGACAGCCTGCGAAACAGTGGTCCGTAAAAAGGGCGGCGCCCAGATCGAATATGGGGACGAGGATGCAAGAATTCATCAGGAGTTTGAGGGAGCCGTAGCAAAAGGCACCGCTTTCATGCGCAAGCGTGAAGCAAAGATTCATGACTATTTCGCGTAGGTTCCAAGTTCAACTCGAAACGCGAAACTGGAATTGCGAAAGGAGGCACTCTATGTCGACTGATAATCGAATGAAACAATTAGTTGTCGCGCTTGGGAAGACTAGCTATGGCAAATGGATCAAGCAGGAGGGACTGCCCCTTTATGAGGGCTATGGGTTGGAAGATGTGAGCGAGTTGGAGCTCGGTCCTTGGCCTCGGCTAGGTGGTAATGGGGCCTTCATTCAACTCTACGGAATGGAAGGAGTTACCGGAATGTACGTGGCTGAAATCCGTGCGGGTGGGGTGCTTGAGCCTGAGCGCCACCTTTATGAAGAGGTCATTTGTATTTTGCAAGGTAACGGCGCCACGGAGATCTGGCAGGAAAGGGGAGCCAGGCGCATGTTCGAATGGGGCAAAGGGAGCCTCTTTTCCCCTCCGGTAAACTGTTGGCATAGGTTGACAAACGGCGGGCGAGAGCCGGTGCGCTTCTTGGCCGTGACCAACGCTCCCTTGGTCATGGACGTCTTTCATAATGCCGATTTTATCTTTAACTGTCCCTATGCTTTTACCGATCGCTATGCGGGGCAGGAAGACTATTTTTCAATGGGGAACAAGCGCTATGAGGACGGACGGCAGCATGTATGGGAGACGAATTTTATCGCCGACGTCCGATCCGCATCCCTGGACGCAAGGGATATCAAAGGGGCCGGAGTCCGTCTAACTCAGTTTGAGTTGTCGGCGAATTCGCTGATCGGCCATCTGGCTCAGTGGCCCGCCGGCCGCTACCATAAGGCCCACTATCATGGACCCGGGGCGATACTTGTAGGCTTACAATCGAGCGGCTACGTCCTGCTCTGGCCAAAGGAAGCAGGGGTCAGACCTTACGGGAGTGGGAACAGTGACCGGATAGTGGAGGTCAAGTGGAGAGCGGGCAGCATTTATTGCCCTCCGAATCATTGGTTTCATCAGCATTTCAACACTGGCGCGGAACCGGCGCGCCATTTGGCAATCCGCTATGGTGGTAAGCTCTTCCCCATGGGAATCAAGGTGGCTGGCAGGTTTATGATGCAGGGAGAGGACTCCGAGCCGTACACGAGCGTGAGGGACGGGGGGACGTTGATCGAGTATGAGGACGAAGACCCGGAAATTCGGCTTCGGTATGAGAAGGAGTTGAAGAGACTGGGGGTACCTTGCCAGATGCCTGAAGTTGCAAGGCGGGAAGGAACTGACCAAAATTACTCACTGTAAAACTAGCAAAGGAGAGAATAGATGGAAAGGGAAGCAGACAGGAGTCAATCCGATGAGGTCCAAGTGTTCGATGTCGGCGAAGCTATCAAAAAACGAGACCACCTCAGTGGTCGAGTGGATATGGCAAAGTCGCCTAGCAGCTTTGTCGCGGTATTTCAGACCCGCCCGCGCGGAGGCGAGACCCACATCCATCAGCATCCGGACTCGGATCAGATCCTTTTCGTGTTGAAGGGCGAGGTGACTGTCGAAGGCCTTTCAGGCAAGTACGTCTTGAAACCGAATCAAGGCGTTCTCATCCCTGCAGGCGTCCACTATGGCTTTACGAACGAGACTCAAGAGGACGTGGTCTTTCTTTCCACGAGAACGGAGTCGGCCGGGGGCCGAAGGGTTGCCTATGTGAAAAACGTGCCTTCGGATGTCCACATCAAGATTCCTGCCGAGGTGATCAGTGCCAAAGGAATTGGCCGGCATATCTATGTCTATGCCATGGATCGGTGCACCATTGGCATCTCTCCTTTGCTCATGGAGGATTGGAATAAGAGATCGCTGTTGAGAATGAATTGTGAGTATGAAAAGGACGGAAACTACGTTATCGCCAAGCTGCCTGAAAGACTAGTCCAGTGGTACAAGATCGAGAGCTTGCCAGAATCTGATTACCATCTAATAACGGACCCAGACAAGACAAGGGTTCGTGTCAACCTTGAGCCCTTGATTAAGAGAGAGGCCCTGAATCTAAAGGATGATCTAACTGAATGAAGTATAAAACTAACCCCCCGCGCTAACCCCGATTCGAAATTTTCAGTAGAGCCGAGATCGGCGTCCAGAGAACATACTGATTTTGCCTCCGTTCTTTTTTCGGATCGGGGCTAATAAGCTGTCTCTCGAGTCACGGTAGAATTTCCACTACCGGGGATAGCAGAAAAACTATCTTTTCCAACTTGTGAACGGTGAGCTGTCTGTGAAGTTTGTGGGCTTGGCAGATTTGATTGCGAAGCTGTAGCGATACCCTCGTTAGATCGTGGCCGAGCTCTCGCGTCTCATCGGGACTTCCTTCGCCCTCCTGATGCCGAACTGCTTGGAGTCATACGCCGTCCGGCGCGGCAGAATTGTAAGACCGACTCCCGAATCGCTTCGGCCATGCGAATCTTCTCAGGCCAGGAAAGAGACTTCCTGCTCTTCTGCCACTCGGCCTGTCGCCCCAATAGTTTTTGAATGTCACTCATTCAGGAATCTCGCTTCAAACCGCTTCCAAGCTTCTGATAGATCGTATCTTTCCGCGAGGCGCCCGATTTCCTCTCGGCTGACGCTGCCCGATTCAAGCAGCGCCAGAATCCGCGTGAAATCCTTTGACCTGCCTACACTGAGGGCGATCACGGCCAGGTAGTCGGCGCGCACGACCCGAAACGG
>JBOHVJ010000320.1:0-6585 GCA_050735075.1 Binatia bacterium | reverse complement strand
GAGGGGGAGAGGAATAAGGTGAGGGGGTTGGGCTGTTCCTCGAATCGGAGCTAAAAGGCCTGGAACTCCCTTCCCTCTCTATTCTCGATCTCTAGCTGAATCGTTGTGTGCTCTATGGAAAACTGGGCCTTCAGTTCGTCCTCGATCCTATCAAGGATCATGTGCGGATTACCATCCGGGCTGATCACAGCATGGGCGCTGAGGGTAAAAACCCCTGAAGTTACAGACCAAACATGGAGATCATGGACTTTGATGACTCCGCCTACCCGCTCCATGGTCCTCTGGACTTCTTCCACATCGATCCCTCTCGGGACTGACTGCATGAGAATATCGACGGACTCTTTAATCAGGCCCCACGAGGTATAAAGCAGAAGCAGGCCGATAAGGACGCTGAGGAGCGGGTCGGCCAAATACCATCCGGTGAACAGCATAATGAGCCCAGCAGCCACAGCACCCACAGATCCCAGGGCGTCGCCGAGGACATGCAAGAAGGCACCACGCATGTTGAGACTCTCTCGATGGAAGCCATAGAGGATTATCCCTGCGGCAATATTCACTATGAGCCCTATCAGAGCCACTACAAGCATTCCCATGCTATGGACTTCAGGCGGGTTTAACAAACGACGGTAGGCCTCATGAAAGATTGCTCCGACGATGAGCCAGAGGGTCAGTCCGTTGATGAGGGCGGCTAAGATCTCCAGGCGATGATAACCATAAGTCCTTTTCGCTGTTGCCGGACGCCTGGCCATTTGAAAGGCAAAGAGGCTCAAGCCTAGGGCCGCTATGTCCGAGAACATGTGGCCAGCGTCGGAGAGTAACGCCAGGCTATTGCTCAGGAGCCCCCCTAAGACCTCAGCCACAAAATAGACCGAAGTGATGGCCAAGGCCAACTTCAGACGGTAGGTCTCACTGGTTCGCTCCATTGCCAGCTCCGGTATCGTGCAATTTATCCCTCAAAGCGCCGCTGTTCTCTTCTCCGAGCTCCTAAAGCGAGGGTGAACCCTAGCAGCATCAATGAGCAAAGTATGCATCTAATGTAACCTTTTCCAACTTGGAGTAACAGACCAGTCTGGAAGATGAAACAGTTGAGATCGAGGCCAGATCTACTTCTGAATGCGACAACTTGACCGTTATTGGTCTGCCTTTTTTCTGATAAGGAAATATAGGCTTCCACTACTTCTCATTACACCTGCAGCCAGACCCGCCTCGTCACCGCTCCCAAAGTAGAGATCCACCCGTCTTGGGCCTCGAATGGCGCTCCCCGTGTCCTGATTCAAGACAAACCGGGAAAACGGCTGCCAACCGAGCAGGTTGCCCGCAGCGTCGAGAATCGGCTTCTGGGACACGATAAAGGCCAATGCCCCTTTGGGGAATAGACGCGCGTCGGTCGCGATGGAGCGTCCCGGTGTCAAAGGGACCTCTAGGCTGCCCAAAGGGCCACTTTTCACAAAACGAAAGAAAACATAGCTTTCATTTTGAGCAAAGAGGGCATCCCGCTCTTCAGGATGCTCCATCAGGTAGCGGCGTAAACGCTGCATGGAGAGCTCTTGCTCCGGAATTTTCCCGCTATCGATGAGTAGCCTCCCAATGCTGCTGTAGGGCCTGCCGTTCGAAGCGGCGTAATTCAGGTGAAGGAGGCGACCGTCCTCCAGCCGGAGCAGACCAGAACCCTGGATGTGGAGAAAAAAGAGCTCCACTGGGTCCTTGACCCAGGCTATCTCATATCCCTTACCCCTGAGGCGGCCTAAACGGTCGATCTCATAACGTGAAAAATAGGGAACCACGCTATCTCCACTCAACCTCCCCACCGTCTTTTCCACATGAGCCAGTGGCTGCAAAGTGACCGTCTCCGCCTCTATGAGATCTTTGGGCTTTCCATAGATTGGGAAGCGAAATTCCTGGCTCTGGACTAGGCTGCCTTCGATGACCGGCTGATAATACCCGGTAAAAAGGATCTCTCCTTCCTCCGGACCGCTCGAGGATGGATAGAGTTCAAAACGGGATCGGATCTCCTCAGCCAGCATCTCCGGTCGATCCCAAAAGCCGAGGAGATCCATGAAAGAGAGAAGTGACTCCTTAACTTCCAGAGCGGTGAGCTTCCTGGGGTGTTCTCCCACGAGACGATCCGGTGGAAGCTTCTGCAGAAACTCCAAGCTGCGGTGAACGGCACGGTGCAGTGAGTCCTGATCCAGATCGTCTTTAAAGAGCGGAAGCTTATCCCCCTGGGCCTGGCCGCTTACTTCCCAGGCTGGAAGAAGGAAAAGGAGAACAAGAAAGATCGCACTTAGAGAGGCACCAGGTGAAAGGCAACAGGCAATAGTATTCTTGGCTTTCCTCATGCCTCAAGTCTCTCGCCTCATGCCTTCGAGGGCTCTCTTCCCCGGCGAAATGTAAGCTGACTTATTGTGTTCAAAGCAAGTTTCGTGCAAACTTCTTCTCATTGGATCAGAGAGAGATTAAGAAGGAGGCTGCCCGGGTGCTGGAGCGACTTCCCAAGGAGTTTCGCAGCCGTCTTCACAACGTGGAGATTGTTATCGAGAAGAGACCCAAAAAGAGCCAGCTCAAGGCCATGGGACTCGATCCCGAGCGGGACGTGCTCTACGGTCTCTATGAAGGCACTCCGTTATCCGAACGCTCTGCCCTCTATCCACCGCTCCTACCTGACAAGATTACTATCTTCTCTGACCCTCTGACACGTGATTTTCCTGATCCCGTGGAACTCCGCAATCAGATTCGCCTCACACTGCTGCATGAAATTGCCCACTTCTTCGGCATGGACGAAAAGAAGATAAATAAACTGGGGTACTAGCCCACCGTTCTCCAGTTTGATGTCCATAGTTAAAATAAGTGCGACCTGCAAATCACTAAGCGTGAGAGGCTTTATCAGGCGTGCCAAAGAAACCCTTCTACCGAGGGAACGAGTCTACAGCAAGCTTCCTGGCAAGAGATTGAAAATATTCCTGAAGGTCCTTAAGAGAAATAGGGGCGATCATAAAGTCTGGGACCTTTGACAGCCTGACCTCGGATAAGAGGTAAGCCAGCATCGCTTGTGAAACCCCTGCGTCCTTCTGTTGGGCCAGCTTGATAAAGTTTTCTAACGGATATCCAGCGCGTTCGAGGAAATAGAGATCGATATAATCTTTGATCTCCACCCGGCTGATGAGGGTGCAGATCTTATTGGTAGGGGATAAGGCCATGTCTGTGCCATGTGGCATAAAAGAATTCCCAGAACCTTTTTTTTCGTCCCAGTCTCCAGCGGAGCTTTTCCCACTGAGAGGCTAGAAAGGCTGGGGAGAGATAATCCCGGACTTCCTCAAACCGCGCTTCTCTTAGGACCTTAGCCGCGTAATAAAGACGCTCTTCCTCGTTTCCGCCGTCCAAGAGTTTCTTGAGATCGTCTCGACTAAGAGATTCATCCCACAAAAAGTCGGGCCTGTCCGTCAGGTCGTGGCTCATGTTTTGATCCTACCATTATTTCCCCAGGCTTTAAACTCGCCTGCTTCGATGCGGGCATGAGGTCAACCTCCTTGCATAGGATCGCCCATTGCCGATGTCCGTCCGCCCCTCCCAAATTCCACAGAATGGTGTTTTGAGAAGGCTCTTTCGTCGTGTGCGCCTCAACCTCATCCCATCCCTGTCAGGAACGGCACGTTCAGCAAGCGCGCCAATGACATCCCGGAGGATCCGCAGCCGGGTCCTTGGAACAGACTTCAGAGTTTCGACAATCTCATCTATAACAGTTTCTTCGCGCCGTGCCTTTGCAGGTTTCATGAATCTGCCTCCATCCTTACTTAACGCTTAGCGTATCACATCCATCAGTTCCCGGACATTCAAGCCAGGAATATGTCCAAAATCACCCAACACCCAAGTCCTTTCCGATCTATTGGACCGGTTGATGTTGGCAGAAACAAATGCGAAGGGACTTATCACAAAGCGCCAGGCGTCCCCTTTGAAGGCATGCTTTAAAGACGACCGTGCGTTGGCGGGTAGTTTGGCTGATCATCAGATCCAATTCGAGGCTCCAGAAAAGACTCCCGACCCCTTAAAAATTCCTCAAGCTTCTGATAGATTGGTTTCTCCACTTTTTCGCTAAGGATCTTTCAGCTCAAACGTCAGGCTTTTACCGTCGAGCGTGATAATAAAGCGGTTCAGTACGTTACGTCCCAGAAGCAGATCGGAACGGTCAGCCGCAATGCAGCGCACCGCCGCAAGATCAAAGCCTTCCACTGTTAGCCGGATATAATAGACCGGGCGTTGCGAGTAAGCACCATCATACCCACGTGTCCAAACTCTGCCCTTGGGACTGATTCCTAACTGCCCCGTAAGCCTTTCGGGGATAACGGTGAGATCAGCACCAGTGTCAAGCTTGCCACCGAGGATGGGACTCTTTTTTGCTGTAACTGGATGTGCAATGGTTACTTGAGCGACGGGGGCTGGCGGATTGAAGGCGAAATCATAGGCAGGCACAGTCAACGCACCACTTCAGGAGAGGGAACCTCATAAATGGTAGGCTTTTCCTCCACTTTCCCAATGTAAAAAGGCACATCGCCCAATTTTTTGAATATTCGCTGAGCTAGTTCCTCATCGTTGGGTCCATGTCCGGCCACACGTCCCTGATACATGGCCACAAACTGGCCTTCGTAGCGCCGTCGCAAGTGTGCTCTTTTTTGATGAAACATCCGCTCCTCAGCAGCAAAGGGTTCTTCCATCGATTCTCGCACCTTTCGCTCCTTTAAAGTCCCCATGTACTTTTACTCCCCCGTTTAAGTACCTTGTACTATTCTTGCCTAATAACATCAAGAACAGCCGTGAGCCCGCGTTTACCCCCAGGGTAGCCACGACAGGTTCTTTCTCAACTCACCGTAGAATTTTCACTACCAGGGGTAGAGAAAAAACTACCCTTTGCATCTCATCAAGCGCTTCTTTAAATCGACCCACCGAACCACGCTCCCGTGATTTCAGCAGCTTAGCCAAATCTCACGCTTTAGCCCGGGATTGGCACGGCCATTGCGTTTTCGGTAGCGTGTCCCTCTATTGGTGCTTTTTTTGAGAAAACTGAACCCAATCGATGTTGTCAATATTTACCCCAGCAAGCTCTAAAGGAGCTTTGCCATTATGTCCCTGGAGCCGACTATCTGTAAAACCGATGAAAACGATACCGCATGATCAGCAACCTCAGGCTTCTCCAAGCCGTACTGGGGTAGTTAAACCCATCGGTGTCATCGATCTTGCGACTAAGCTGGCGAATGATCCCTTCGATGATGTTGGTAGTGCGAGGCATCCCCGGATAGTCGAGATGAGTGAAGAGAAAAGGGAGCTTGTCCTCGAAGGAGAGGATTTCCTTTTCCAGTCCACAGTACTTGAAGGCCTGCCTTCTCTGTTGCCAGATCTTAAGCCAGAAGTCCCGTTGGGGTTGGGACTTGACATAGAGCAGCCTAAAGGCCAGAGCCTTGAAAGCTTCGACTCCTTTACCCGATCCCTGGTACAGGTAGCGGAAGTGGTAGTTGAGAAACTGCCCCATGTGGTGCACACAGAGCTGCAGAGGGACTCTGGGGAAGAGCTTTTGGCAGGCACTCCAAAGCCCCCAATCCCCATCAATGACAACTCCCTTAATGGGATAACCGATTTCGTCTCTGAGACACTCAAGCATAGGCTCCCAGTAATCCGATTTCTCGCTGGGAGCGAAGCTGGCGATGGGGATGTCCTGAGTGGTGGCATCAGCGCTGAGCAACAGCGAGAAGTGCTCACCTTGGACGAAGATAGTTTTTCCATCGAGCAGGAGGTAGCCACCCCAACAGGGTTTGAGCTCCTTGGCCACCTCGACGAAGGTTTTCGAGTTTTCTCCCAAGGCATCGATCCACTGAAAGACGCGATAGGGACGGACATGCAACTCACGGCCCACGGCTCGGTAGGAGGCTTCCCGATCAAAGTACAGATGAGCGGCACGCAAGATGAGGCTTGGCGCCACAGCGTTCCTTTTGGTCTCTGACGGGAGGCAGAGAAAGGACGCTGGCACTCATAACACCACCAGCGTCGAATCTTGCGTGTCCGCAACCCGCGCTTGGTACGAACCGAAATGCAGTAGATGGAGTGACGCTTGGTATGTAACGAGTCGCAGCGAGGGCAACGTTTTTTTCTGCATCATCTTCTCCTAAGGTAGGGTTACCACATCTTAGAGAGAATGAGCCGAGCGAAAAACGCTGAAGCATCGAATAGTTAGATTTGCTATCTATCATGAAAAAGCACCACTAACGGGACACGCTGCCAAAAAATGAATACACAAGAACTGACCTATCTTGAGAGGTTAAAGGTTTCATGGCTGTTCTTTTGGCGTGGAACTTTAATGGGTGCTGTAATTACGTTGGTATTGGGGATTGTTGTCGCTTTTATTAGGGATCTTTGGGGGCTTTCACATGAATCAACACGTGGTATCAACGTTCTCGGCGGTTATTTCCTCAGCATCATTGTCGTCGGTCCGCTCTTGATACAGATGATGCTCCATAACCGCTTCAGAGGCTTTGGGCTGGAGATTACTCGCAGCGGCTGATGCGGTCAACGATGACTCAGCTTATCTTTACATTTCCA
>JBOHVJ010000319.1:0-3049 GCA_050735075.1 Binatia bacterium | reverse complement strand
GAGATCCGCTCCAAAGGCGGCGAAGCCAATTGGTCTCTGGCTGACCTATCAAAGGTGAGAGATGTGAAACGTCTTGTAAAGGAGGCGTGCCGTGCCTATGGCACGATCCACATCTTGGTCAACAACGCCAGCATCCTCGGGCCCCGCGTACCGATCGTCCGTTACCCTTTGCCTTCGTGGGAAGAGGTTATGAAGGTTAACCTGACAGCGCTCTTTCTTCTGACTAAGGAAGTTCTCGATGTTATGATTCCACAGAAGGAAGGATCGATCATAAACCTTTCCTCAGGGGTCGGGCGGATCGGCAAAGCACGGTGGGGGGCGTATGCCGCTTCCAAGTTCGGCGTGGAGGGTTTTACGCAAGTTTTGGCCGATGAGGTCAGGGAGTACAACATCCGCGTCAATGCCGTAAACCCTGGTGGGACAAGGACAGAGATGCGCGCTGGCGCTTATCCCGACGAAGATCCTATGACCCTGCCGACACCGGAGGAGATCACGGGAGTTTTTATCTATCTGGCCTCTGCCGAAGGGGTAACGGGAAAGTCCTTTGATGCGCGTGATTGGCTTAAGAGATCCAATTGACGAAAAAGATTGTTTCCTATAAAGATTTAAAGATTATCGCATCTAAATAAGGGAGGTTTTAGATGAAGGATAGTTACTGGATTGCCATTGCGGTTGCGGCTCTGATCGTGGGGTTTCTCGTAGGTTACGGCACCTGGGGGTCAAGCGCGGCAAAGCTGCCCGAGGTAGAGAAGGAACTTAAAACCGTTCAGTCCCAGATGGCGGAGTTCAAGAAGAAGACTGGGGAGCTGGAATCCAACCTGGGAAAGATCACTAACGAAAAACTCAACTTGGAAAAGGAAAATGCGGAGCTTAAGGAAGCTAAGGAAGCCTTGGAGAAGGCCTCAAAAAAGGGCCGTTAATCTCTTAAGGGGTGAAGTAACTCTTTGGTCGAGGAACAGCTCAAGATGAAAGCATGCCGCATCTCTCTCTGCATTGGATTTTTTCTGCTCCTGACCTCAACTATTCTTGAGGGTCAAGAACTCAGAAAGATCAAGATCGGCTATCCCGCTATCTCCTACAATCAAATCCATATCTGGGTGGCCAAAGAGGCCGGTCTCTTTAAAAAATATGGTTTAGATGCAGAGGTCATTTACTTTAGGGGAGGGCAGATGGCGACCCAAGCCCTGGTTGCCGGCGATCCGCCCATTGTCAATATCGGTACCGTAATTCAAGCCAATCTCCAAGGCCACGACGTCGTGTTAATCGCTTCCTCCGAGGACGCTTATAACTATTCGGTGGTAGTACGGCCCGGGATTGCTAGGATTGAACAGCTCAAGGGTAGGAGGTTGGGGGTAAGTGGGTTCGGTTCGGCGTCACACAATGCAGCGCTGATTTTGCTTAGAAAATTTAACCTGGAGCCCAATCGGGACGTGGCCGTCGTCGTGGCGGGCGCCACGATGGAGAGATTGGCTGCTCTCGAAACTGGGAAGATCGATGCTACGGTTCTTACTCCCTCGGAGATTCCCCGTGCCAGGAAGCAGGGTTTTGTCGAGATCTATGACATGCTGGAGCTGGGGATTGAGGTTCAAGGCAACGGCCTTGCCACCTCGCGCTCTTTTATTAAGAGCAATCGCGGGACCGTCAAGGCCGCGCTGAAGGGTTACGTAGAGGCGATTCATTATATCCATCATTACAAAGAGGAGACGAGAAAAATCCTGACCAGATACCTACGCACTACCGACCCCGATGTGCTTGAAGCCACCCATGTCTGGTTTGTTAAGAGGGTTGGCAAAAAGCCTTACCCTACACTCAAAGGAATTCAATTCCTGCTTGATGAGTTTTCAGCCAAACTGCCCCAGGCGAAGAGTGCCAAGCCAGAGCAGTTCGTCGATATCAGCTTGCTGCAGGAATTAGAAAAAGAGGCTTTTTTTACCGAAATGGCGAAAAGGTACCCTTAACCGTCCAATCGCTAAGCTTCCCCGAGGAAAAGATGGCCGAAAAAATTTCTTTTTGGCGATCTGAGACACTAAAGGTAATCTACTTAAGCTCTATGCCCCGCCTACAAGTAAGAGAGGCTTAAGATGGCCTTGAAGTTGAGCATGACCTGCGGACCCTACGACCGCGCCCAGGCGCTTATCAATGGAACGGTCAAGCCCGAAGGCATCGAGCTGGATATTCATGTCAACTCGGATGATCCGGGCCGCCAGACGCAAAGTCGAGAGGGTAAATTCGACATTGTCGAGTTTTATACGGGGATGTACATTGCCGACCTCGCTTACAAGACGCTGGGATTTACTGCCATTCCCATCTTCGTAAAACGTATGTTCCGCCACTCCTATATCTACGTCAACAAGCGCGCCGGTATTAAGTCACCCGCTGACCTCAACGGCCGGCGGGTCGGCATCCAGACCTGGTTTACCACAACGGCCCTCTGGGCCCGAGGAATTCTGGAGGACGACTACGGGGTCGATCTCCGATCGATCACTTGGGTGGCCGAGCGATGGGAGGGCATCGGTGATTGGAAACCGCCATCCTGGCTCAAGCTGGAGATCGCCCCCAAGGGGGTCAAGCAGCATGCCTTGCTGGCCTCCGGGAGTGTCGACGCTGGTCTCACGACGGGCACATGGGCGCCTAACGGTCACCCGGACATCGATTTCCTGCTCCCTAATTATGCGGAGCTGGAACGGGAATATTTCAAACGGACCGGTTTCTTCCCGATCATGCACACGCTGCTGATCAAAACGGCAGTATTGGAGAGGGATCCGTGGGTCGCCATGAGTATGTTTCATGCATGGGAGGCATCTAAGCAGCGGTGCTACGAATGGCTGGAGTGGCAGCGGGTCCACCAGACCTCCTTGTGGTTCCGCGCATTGTGGGAAGAAGAACAGGCCGCCGCGGGTCGGGATACTTACCCCTGGGGGTTTCACAAAACACGGGCTGAGGTTGATAAGATGCTCGACTACGCTCATCGACAGGGCTTGACCCAGCATCGGTTTGCTCCAGAGGAGATGTTTCACCCGAGTACGCTGGACACGTGACCCCCTCACCC
>JBOHVJ010000318.1:0-2843 GCA_050735075.1 Binatia bacterium | reverse complement strand
CCTTCCATTGAATCTCCTCCGAGTTGCTTTGTGCCGAAGAAACAGGGAAGATTCTTATAGCTCATTTAGACTGGAAGGTCGATCACAATGCGCTTACTCCTCTATGGCTTCGGCCCATACCTCAGGTTTAAAGAGAATATTACTGAGAAGCTTCTAAATAAGCTTCCGGGGAAAAAGGGTCTCAAGAAAGTAGTCTTTCCGGTACGATTTCAGAAAGGCCAGTTCATTAAGACCATGAAGAGATATAATCCTGATGTTGTCCTCGGGCTGGGGCAACGGTCGAGAGGGCGGCGTTTGAAGATTGAGCTCAAGGCAGGTAATCAGAAGAGAAAGGATAAGAGGGAAAAGCCAAGATCGATAGTTCCGGGCGGCCCTGAGCGGCTTCGAACCAGCCTCGAGTTGAATGGGATCGACCAGGCCAGGATTTCTTATGACGCAGGTAACTATGTCTGTAACTACTCTATGTACGTGATTCTCGATTACTTAAGGCGCAATCGACTTCCGACCCGTTTTGGCTTCATTCACATTCCCCACCATTACAATGTTGATAAAGCGATCCGATTTTTGCGGAAGGCCTTAAAGCAGATCCGCGTGGGTTGAGCCAAGCTGATTGGCGATCTTAGATTTGGAATCAATCCAAAATCGAAAATCTAGCCAAAGATATTTGAAATTTCGCTGAGGTTCTTGAAAAACCTCCGTTCACCCTTCGACGCGCTCAGGGCGAACGGAAAGGAACTTGAAATCATTAGCAATTATCCGTTCATGCTGAGCTTGTCGAAGCATGAAAATGTTAGAGATAAATTCTCAGATTCAGAAGTGTAAGCGCCTAAAATCCAAAATTATTTGATTACTTTGTCCGCGCGCGCCAGCACGTTGGGCGGAATTGTTACGCCGATTTGCTTCGCAGTTTTTAGATTGATGACAAGATCGAACTTTATTGGCCGCTCCATGGACAGGTCGCCCGGCTTGGCGCCTTTTAAAATCTTATCCACGTACAGGGCAGCGCGCCGGAACAAATCGCCTAAGTTCGGGCTATAGGACATCAGGCCACCAACTTCCGTAAAGTTTTGATCATTGTAGATCGCTGGCATCCGGTTTTTTAGCGCTAGGTCGACGATGCGTTTTTGCAGATCATTCGTGAGAAAACCTCTTAACACGATTAGACCAGAGGCTTTCTTGCTGATCGCAGATTGGAAGGCGGGCTCAATATCTTTAGGACCGCGAACTTCCAGGGCTAGAAGATCCATCCCTAATGCCCGCGCTGCGTGTTCGATTTCTGTCCACTCAGTTGCGTCGATAGGACTTGTCGGATCCCACACAACCCCAACGCGGGAAGCTTCCGAAAAGGTTTCCTTGAAAAGCGCCAGCCTTCTCCTGCTTAACTCTGGCGAGAGGCTGGATAGCCCCGTGATATTCCCGCCGGGCCGCGCCAGGCTGGAGACAAGCCCACCTCCAACTGGGTCGGGAGCAGCAGCGAAGACAATTGGGATGGTTGCGGTTGCTTGCTTAAGAGCCAGAACAGCCGGTGTAGAGGCCGCCACAAGGACATCAACTTTCAGGCGTGCCAACTCGGAAGCGAGTTCTGGGAACCGATCGGCTTTTTCCGCATATCGGTACTCAATGGCGATGTTCTGCCCCTCAACATACCCGAGTTCGCGCAAACCCTGCCTAAAGGCCTCGCGGTTCGAAGCAAGCCCTCCCCGTGAAGCTAGATAAGCTACGCGCGGGACTTTAACTGCCTGCTGCGCCTCAGATGGAAAGCTGAGAGCCAAGAGCATGGTGCACAGAGCAAAAATAGTAATTATTTTCTTCATGGATTTTCCCTCACCTTAGCCCTCCGCCGGCAATGAGGGTTCCCTCTTTCAGTGTCCAACGAATAGAGACCATCGACCAAAATGGCGCACTCAAACTGCGCACGAGACTTTTTCATGGGGTTCTCGAAAAACACATAGCAGGCTCACAAAACGGTGTCAAAGGGACAGAGGGAAGGCCTACGACTGAGTCTAAATTTCCTTCTATTGCCTGTTGCCCAGTGCCCCATGCCTGGGTTCACCTGATCACTTTGTCCGCCCGCATACCGATTTTAGACCCTTCGACTAAGCTCAGGACAGGTTTTAGATTCCACAATCATCGGATTACTCGATCGGCTCTAACTAAGACGTTGGGGGGAATCGTAAGGCCGATCTGTTTCGCAGTCTTCAGATTGATCACCAGCTCAAACTTCATCGGCTGCTCGACGGGAAGGTCGGCAGGCTTGGCTCCTTTCAGGATCTTGTCGACATACGTGGCGGCGCGCCGATCCAAATCGGTGAAGCTCGCGCCGTAGCTCATAAGGCCCCCGTCTTCGACATATTCTGACCTGCGGTATATCGCCGGAAGCCGGCTCTTTACCGCGAGCTCTATGAGCTGTTTTCGGTTAGAAACGAGGACGGCGCCCCCCAGCACGAGGACTGCGTCAGCACGCCCCTTGTTTGCGGCTCGAAATGCAGTCTCAATATCCTTGGAATCTAAAACGTCTAGGAATTGAAGCTTCGCTCCGAACGCCCCTGCGGCGAGTTCCACCTCTCTTAACGCTTGCGCGTTGCCCGGTCGGGTCGACGTCCCGAGGACAGCCACGCGCGAGAGCCTAGGAACGATCTCCTTCAGCAGCTCCAGTTGTTTTCCGCTTATCTCCGGGGAAAGGGTTGACAATCCGGTAATATTACCGCCAGGTCGCGCGAGGCTGGCGACGAAGCCATTGCCGACAGGGTCATCGTCAAACGTCATGACAATAGGAATCGTAGAAGTTGCTCCTTTAGCGGGAAGGGTTGATGCCGGACCACTTGTGATGATGACGTCTACCT
>JBOHVJ010000317.1:0-3681 GCA_050735075.1 Binatia bacterium | reverse complement strand
CTCTATTTTTATTCAGTCCAGCTTAGAGGAGAGGGGTGAATGGCTGCCGGGTGGCGACAAAAAGGCGGATCAGCGCTGGTTGTGACGAGCTGCCGTGAAAATAGCCTTCGACATCGTGGGAGAATCTTCTGATGTCGATACCCATATAAACCGAATTATCTCGAATAGCTGCCGTTAAATTGCCGAGCCCTTTTTCAGCCTGTCGCAGAGCGCTGTCCGTCCTGCCCATGTGACGGTGCAGGTTGGCGGCGGCAATCTGAATAATTCCTTGAAGAAATCGCGCCGGCGTGGTTGTCTTTCCAGCGGCGCGCCAAAGTTCCTCCAGCGCCTCGTGGCACTCCCACCAGTAGGCATAGTTGTAAAGGTCAATCCCATAGAGATAGCGCCGCAGTGTGCGCCACTCCTTGTGTGTCCAGGCTGGATGAGGCTCGTCCGACTGGCCGTAGCTGTGACCTTGTGGATGCGTGCGTGGGTGAGGATTCAATCCCGGCACATACCGATAGGGTGGAAACGGGATCTCGCTATAGCGCGGGCAGTCAGGTACGGGAGGCGATGGCTCCCTCAATGCCATGGCCGGGATTATCGCACAAATCTGGATCGGAGGCGCGACCATCGATCAACTTTTCTACCCCAACGATCTTTAACCGGAAGTAATCCCTACTCTAAAAACGAAACCACGGCTTGCGAACGGGACCGGGTTCAGGATAAATGAGGTCAGAAATGTTCAGCGACAGAGCCATAAAGGTCCTTTCCGTCTCGCTCGTCCTCATCCTCGGGTTTATCATCTTCCTCCCCGTACTTGCCTTGGTCTTCGGAAGCTTCTGGTCGGACTCTCCCGTGGCGTTGCAAGGCCACTTCACTTTAAAAAACTGGGTAAAGGCCTATACGCTCAGAATCCCGGTGACCTTGCCGACGCTATTTTTCAATTCCCTTCTCTTTGCTTTTCTGGTGGCAGTGATCTCCGTCGGGCTGGGAGTCACGATGGCCTATCTGGTCGAGCGCACCGATATGCCCTACGGCCAGGTCTTTGAGAAGCTGAGCATCGCGCCGAGGGCTTTTCCCGTCCTGATCGCTGCCTTGGCCTGGGTCATGCTCCTAAGCCCCCGGATCGGGGTCCTAAATGTCCTGTTTCGAGAGCTCCTGGGCTTCACGGTTTTCAACATCTACTCCTTTCCCGGCATGGTCTTCCTCATGGTTCTCTATGAATCACCAATCGTGTTTTTGATCGCGCTGAATGCCTTCCGCCTAATGGATCCCTCCCTGGAGGAGCAGTCGATCGCCTGCGGAAATACGGTGCTCGGGACGCTCAGAAAGGTCACCCTGCCCGTTTTGAGGCCCCTCATCTTTTCGGCCTTCATGCTTGTTTTCATCATCGGCCTAATTACTTTGGAGGTGCCGGTGATCATCGGAGTGCCCGGAGGCATCTTCGTCTTTACGACAGCCATCTTCCAGATCATAGCGACCGATTACCAGTCTCTGATTTACTTCAACACCGCGGCGGCCCTGGCCATGATGGTCATTCCGATCAGCCTCTTTATGCTCTTTCTCTACCGTCAATCGGTCAAGAGAGTGGAGAAGTATGTAACGGTTACGGGAAAGGCGCGCTCGAGAAACGTGCACCGCCTGGGCAGATGGCGCTATTTCGCCCTGGCAACTCTCTCGCTCTACTTTTTCCTTGTCATGATACTTCCCACCCTGGTCATTATTCTAATATCTGTCTCCGAGTTCACCTCCACGCCAAGACTGGAACTGCTCGGACACCTTACGCTCAAACACTGGATCCAGGCGTTCAACGACCCCGTTTTTTGGCGCGCGCTCAACAATACGCTGGTCCTCTCCTTTAGCGGGGCGACCGTCTCGCTCATCCTCGCGTTGGCCCTGGGATATCTACTCATTAGAACAGGAGCGAAATTTAAGGGGATGATCGAAGGCTCGGCCATGCTCCCCCTCGCCTTTCCCGGAACTATTCTGGCCATAGGGTTTGTCTGGGCCTACATCCGGACTCCTCTCTACGGCACGCTCTGGATCCTGCTTTTGTACTTCGTCAGCAATTACCTGCCGTTTGCGTTCAGGACCTTGAGCCCGTTTCTTTTTCAGTTCCACAAGGAACTCGAAGAAGCCTCCTGGGTTTCGGGTGCTGGGACCCTACGGACCATCTTCCGAATCGTCATCCCTTTCCTTAAAGGCGGCCTCTTTTCGGTCTGGATCCTTCTCTTTCAGATCTATCTCAGGGAGTTTGCCGGACCGATCATCCTCTTCACCTTCGGGACCGAGGTGCTCTCCACGCTCCTCTATCTGCGGGCCTTCGAAGAGGGCTCATTGGGAGTAGGGGCGGTGTTGGGGGTGCTGATGCTCGTGATGTCTCTCGGGCTTCACGCGATCATCGCGAGGCGCACGTAGAAATGCTTAACACGTCGCTGAAAAAGCCTCACGGCCCTTCGGGAAAGGGCCTTCAGGCCGAGAGGTAGAAGTTCGGAGTTTCTCTGGATTCTCTTAAGAATTCCCGGCTCGAATTAGACTAGGAAGCCAACCGATCGCGGAGCCAGTCGTGGATAAAGGGAAAGACCTCGGCGTGGTTATCGTAGGCACAGTGGGTCGAGCCGGGCTCTCCTGATTCGAAGAGCCTAAGCTGCTTCTCGCACCTTGCCTCGGCGAAAAGTCGCTTCGCTCCCTTGCAATCCGTAACGATGTCGTCTTCGCCGTGAAGGATAAGAAGCGGGCACTCGATCCTCTCCGCGCTCCCTTCCAGTGTGAACCGGCTCAGCGCCTTTCTCGTCTCCGCTTCCGAGTCCGCTCCGACGATCCACTGAAATTGCCCTCGCAAAGGGGGGTAGAAATCATAGATTTCGCTCAAGGCATCATAAGCGCCGAAGTGAACCACGCAGGCCTTGACTCTCTTTTCGTATGCGGCGGCCCGGGCTACATAGTAGCCGCCCATGCTAAGGCCGAAGAGCGCGATCCTGTTCTTATCGACGTCGCCTCTTGTGGTAAGGTAGTCGATGATCGCCCCGATCGGTTTTTCATAATCGGGCCGGGCAAGGACCTTTTTGAGCCTGAGCATCCCTCCCCTGCCGGGGCCGTCCACGATAATGCAGGCCATGCCCCTGGAGACCGCCTCCCGGGAGGCGAGGAAGTAAAGCTCCTCCGCCGTGGAGTCCGCCCCGCCCATGAGGATCTGGACGGGCGGTTTATCGCTTTGCGCCGCCGGACGAAGAAAATACCCGGGCATGGGGGTATTCTCGAACGGGACCTCGACAACCTCGATAGACCCGTGGAGCCTAGCGGCGGCCCGGAAACACTCCACTGACTTTTTGTAGGTGGGGAGCTTCCTTTCGTCCGTATGGGGGAGAAAAAATTCGGCGTTGCGGTAGTAATTGGCGGCCCTAAAGTAGGCCTTCATGGCTGTCTGGGCGTGGCCGGAAGATTCTTCCCGCCGCGCCATTTCTTCCACGCTTTGAGCGGTTGCGAGCCATTCTCTGTGCCAGCTCTCTGGATCGCCCGATTTCATTCGTGCGAGTGTCCTGTAGCATTCGTTAAACTCGCCGCCCCCGTAATAGCTCTCGGCCAACAGCCTTAAGCTCGTAAACGACCAGCTCTTGTTATCCGGGAAGAATTCGAACACGAAAATGCTCAACTATCTTTACGAAGTCATTGAAAGATCTTCTGGATCCTCGCCTTCCA
>JBOHVJ010000316.1:0-1718 GCA_050735075.1 Binatia bacterium | reverse complement strand
CTTGGGGGCTGTCCCTGGAATTCCTAATCAATCCAAGTGAAAAGGGCGCACTGTAGCCACGCTGGTAGGATCTTCCTTCCAAATTGAGGGATTCTCGTCGATATAGACTTCTACGCCCAAGCCGTCGGGATCAAGGAGGTAAACGGATTTGCTGACCTTGTGATCGGAGATCCCGACAATGCTGTAACCGGCTTGCTCGAACTTCTGCTTCATCTGCTGGAGCTCGGCGAGGGAATCCCCCACCTTGAAAGCAAGATGCGCCAGACCAATCGCGTCGGCCTCGGGCGCCGGAGCGCCCGGCCCCGCTTCCATGAGGGCGAGATCGTGGTGATCCTTTCCGGCCGAAAGAAACACCATCTTTTCGCCTAACCGAGCGACTTCCTTGAATCCGAGAACATCACGATAAAATTCCAAGGACCGCTCCAGCTTGCGGACCTTCAACACTGCGTGGCCGAGACTCATTACAGGCATTGCTCCTCCAGATCCCGCGCGCCACCTACGGTTTTCGCCGCAGCTTTCGGTTCATTATAGGCTGGCCGCGCGGACGCACAATTCCATTTTCCGACTGTGTCGGGATTTCTTAGATTTCAACCGCAACTCATAGACCCTAGAATATACTCGAACAACAGGGAACAGTAGCAGCCCGAGTAAGGCAAGAGATGAAACCGAGCGAGTTTGATGAACTGGTTCGTAGGGCGCTGGAATGTATCCCTCGCCTTTTCCGCGACGCAATGCAGAACCTGGAGATCGTAGTCGAAGATTGGCCCGACCCCGATTTAATGGCAAAGGTGGCCGGAAATAGCAACGCGACATTGTACGGACTATTCATCGGGAAGCCGCTACCGGCGCGCCGCTTTGACGATTTGGCAGACCTTCCTGCCGTAATCCGTCTTTATCAAGGTCCATTAGAAGCGGATTTCCCCAACCCTGATGATCTCGCGCGAGAAGTCGAAATCACATTGGTCCACGAAATCGCGCACTTTATGGGTTTTGACGAGGAGACTCTGGAAAAATACGGCTATTCGTAACACTCTTAGTGGTATTCCCTCAGTTACTGGGGATGGATCAAGTCCCTCTTTGTGATTCTTTGCGTCTTTGCGGTGAGTGCGGGGTGACAAAAAGCCACCGCCAAGACCAAAGACGCGAAGGTTCACAAAGAATTTATCTGCACGAATGCTCTTATGCGGCCCCCCATAACTGAGCGAACACATCGCCAAATTTCTGGGTCTGACCAAGCTGTCATTGTTTCCCATCCGGCAGGGTTGGCTGTGGTTCATGGCTCTCTATCTCTGCCGTCAAGAGCCGGCTGAATTGCTTTTCCCGAATCAGGCGCGCCAGGGTGCGGAGATCAGGAGATACCTCCCGATCGCTCTCCAACGCTGGAATGTGCCGCCGAACCAGGGCGTAAGCGTTTCGCGTGCCCTCGCCCGGATCCAAGGGTTTGCGGAATTCCATGGCCTGGCACGCCGCCAGGATCTCGCTTGCGAGGACGCTCTCCACATTATTGACAATAGACTTCAGCTTCAGCGCAGCGGTCATTCCCATGCTTACGTGGTCTTCCTTATTGGCTGACGTGGGAATGCTATCGACAGACGCTGGATGCGCCAGGATCTTGTTTTCGGAAACGAGGGAGGCGGCCATGACCTGGACCATCATGTATCCCGAGGAGATCCCAGGATGAGGAGACAGAAAAGCCGGGAGACCACTGAGGTCGGGAT
>JBOHVJ010000315.1:0-25849 GCA_050735075.1 Binatia bacterium | reverse complement strand
GTTGTCGCGATGCTTGAAGTGGAGAAGGGCTGGAAACCGTAAGAGCTTTTCTGTGGAGGAAACCCAGGATATGGCGAATATCTTTTGTTACGAGAACGAGGAGTGAGCGATGGAGGGAAGACGCCATAAACGCGGCAAGCGTGGCAAGCAGAAAAGTAAGGAGTTCATGGATGCGGCCCGGGAGGCCTTCGTCCGCTATGTAGCCTTGGAGAAGTGGCGGGAGATCGAGGACATGCGAGAGACTCTAGGCTTCGATTGGACGAGGGCGGCCAAGGAGGCTACTCAGTTCCCCGGCCGTGGACCCTATCAGCCGCTGTGGGTCCTGAGGTGGCAGGAGCAGGTCTTTCCGCAAACGATAGAAACGGACCCCGGCAGGCTGTTCGCGGCCATTGAGGGAGCGATCGCTGCGGCTGTCCACGATGAGGAGGAGGAGCGGAAGGCTCGTGGGGATTCCCCGCTGGATGAAGACCCCGAATACAAGGCCTTTCTGGATTCCGCACTCGAGAGTCTCTTTCGTGAGCAGGCCGGAGAGCTGGAGCCTAGCTAATATGGTTTGGGATCGCGATCTCCTGGCGTTTCGCCAAGGCTACTACACTCTGCTAGTTTCGTTCTTCTGGAAGGAGCCCGCCGGCGAGCTGCTCCTGAGTCTCTCCGACGGGATCGGCGAGCGGATTCACGCGGCCCGCAATCTCCATCCGCTCCTCGCCGAGGGGTGGCAGGAGATCAAGCGTTTCCTGGCGGAGACGCCATCCGAGTATCTTGCCGAGACGGTTGCCGACGAGTACACGCAGCTTTTTATCGGACCTCACGCTCCTCACGTCCACCCTTACGAATCCTTCTACCTCACGGGCCGCCTGTTGGACCGCCCGCTTGCGGACGTCCGGACTTTTCTCAAGGCAGTCGGTATTGAAAAGCAAGAAGGATACGCGGAGCCCGAAGACTTCATCGCCTTGGAGCTTGAGGTGATGCGCTGGTCGATCGGCAAGCAGATAACAGCGGCACATCCAGAGGAGGAGACACGCTGGTTGCGGTTGCAGTCGGATTTTCTCAAGGAACACCTTCTCGTCTGGGTACCAACTTGCGCTGAGCACATTGAAAAAGCTCAGGGCGCAAACTTCTACCGCGCTGCCGCTATGGTCCTGCGAGGTTTTCTGGAGGTGGAGCGGACTCTCCTCCGTGAGTGGGGTCTGGACAAGATCTCTTCTCTTGAGGAAGCCCGGCAGCGTTACGGGGCAATACCAACGTGGAAAGGACCGACCTTTGATCTCTCTGATAAAGGGCCCAAGGCGCCTTTACCGCCGCGGGAAAAATAGGTGATAGAAAAAGAGGAAGGAGGAAAATTTTTTCGGGCATTTTTTTGTCTTGACAAGGTCTTGACAGAGTGATAGGGGGCGAAATACAAGCCTGAAAAAGTTCCTTCATCTCAGAGGAGGTCCTACCATGATCGAAGGCCGAATCAAGAAAATAGACCCGGCGCACCGCACAGCAGTAATTACCACTCAGGACAACCAGGAGATAACGTTAACTTTCCCCGAGGGAGCCAATATTGAGGTGCTTGAGCCCGCCACCATGGGCACCATGGGGGGAGAGTTGGAAGACCTGAAAGAGGGATATTTTGTCGAGGTAGAGTTAGGCGCACACGATGCTGATGGGAGGTGTATGTGCGCCTCTCTGATCTCTGTGAGCTAAAATCTGTACGAGGTTTTTCTTCCATGCATGGGGGGTAGAGACATGGAGAAGATAGAGTTTCAAGGGAAACAGCCACGGCGGAAATTTCTGGCTGGATTTCTGGCTAGTGTGGCAGGAGTAGCCACAGTGCTTTTGGCCCCGAAGAGGGCACGCGCTGAAGCTAAAAAGACGGCGGTGCCTGAAACAGGACCGATTCTTTACCGCCGCACGGAAGAAGCGGAAAGATACTACCGGACACTTTACCGGTAAGCCGCTTTTGGGGTTCCCTGTGTGTTTCCAGTCTGGGGAGAACTGGCTTTAACGATTCAATATAGGGAGGACGAGATATGAAGCTTATCCGAGCTAATGGAAACGGTGGCCTTAATTCGTCTCCTGGATGGTTCGAGGCATTGAATCCGCATGTAGACCGGCGCAATTTCCTGCGCGCTGCTGGTCTCGGTGGCTTAGGCGTGGGGCTGGCCGCTTTAGCTGGCCCATCGCTGGTCAAAGAGGTGGAAGCGCAAGGAAAAGCTGAACCCCAGCCTCCCAAGCTCGAGGAGTACAAGACGATCTGCGTTAAGTGTGCGGTCGGCTGCGGCCTCATCGGCGAGGTCCAGAACGGGGTCTGGGTGAGCCAGGAGCCCTGGTTTGAGCACCCCATCAACCTGGGGAGCCTCTGCTCCAAAGGCGCCGCGGCCCGCTCCGTGGTGGCGAGCGAGAAGCGCCTCCGCTACCCGATGAAGCTCGAGGGCGGGAAGTGGAAGCGCATCTCCTGGGACCAGGCGGTGTCCGAGATCAGCGCCAAGCTCCTCGATCTCAGGAAGAAATACGGTCCGGATGTCCTGCAGCTCAACTACTCAGCGCACATGTCCAACGAGAACGGCTACGCCATCCGAAAGTGGATGGGCTTCTGGGGGTCCAACAACTGCGACCACCAAGCCCGGATCTGCCACTCCACCACAGTGGCCGGCTTGGCCAACGTCTGGGGCTACGGGGCGATGACCAATAATCAGAATGACATCCGCAACAGCCGGACGATCATGATCATAGGGATGAACCCCGCGGAGACCCACCCCATCTCCATGCAGCATATCCTCACGGCCAAGGAGACGAATCGGGCGATCATCATTTCGGTGGACCCACGCTTCACGAAGACGTCGGCGTTCGCCAACAAGTACGTCCGGATCCGCTCGGGCACGGATGTGGCGTTCATCTTTGGGCTGATCAACATCATCCTGGCCAACGGCTGGGAAGACAAGCAGATGATCAACGCGCGGACCTACGACTTCGAGGGGTTTAAGACCCAGGTCGCCAAGTACGACCCGGACACTGTCTCGGACATCACCGGGGTCAAGAAAGAGGACCTCGTCTGGGTGGCGAAGACCATGGCGGAGAACCGCCCGGGCTGTGTGATCTGGGCCATGGGCGGGACCCAGCACACAAACGGAACCGCCATCGTCCGCTCCTACTGCCACCTCCAGCTCGTCCTGGGGAACATGGGAGTGCCTGGTGGTGGGGCTCAGGTCTTCCGGGGCCATGACCAGATCCAGGGGGTCACGGACGTGGGAGGCGGCCCGGAGACCCTTGGCGGCTACTACGGCATCGGGGAAACCGCCTGGAAGCACTATTCCAAGGTCTGGGACGTCCCGTACGAGTGGCTCGTTTCCCGTTTTAAGGACAAGAAGATGATGGAGAAGCCGGGCTTTACCGTGGCCCGATGGTACGAGGCGACCCTGCTGGATCCCAAGCAGATTGGACAGGATGTTCCCCTCAAAGCGGTCATGTTCTGGGGGCATTCCACCAACTCGCTCCAGCAGATGGACCGGGTGAAGCAAGGGTTGGAGAAGGTCGAGCTGCTGGTGGATGTTGACCCCTACGTGACCAACACGGCGATCCTGCCGGATCGCAAGGACGGGGTCTACATCCTGCCGTCGGCCAGCAACTACGAGCAGCCGGGCTCTGCCACCAACACCAACCGCGACCTCCAGTGGCGCCAGAAGATCGTCGATCCCGTCTGGGAGGCCAGGACTGACCTGGCCATAATGCTTGATCTGGCCGAGCGGCTCGGCTTCAAGAAGGAGTTTGCCAAGAACATGAAAGGGCCCTGGAAAGGGGTCCCAGCCAGCATGAAGGATGTGAAGGCACTGCCGGAGGCGACCATCGACGATATCCTGCGCGAGATCAACATGAGCCACCTCAGCATTGGCTACGTCGGCCAGACCCCTGAGCGCCTGAAGCGCCAGCAGCAGTGGGCCCACGTCTTCGAGGTGAGGACCAAGAAGGCGGTGGGTGGCCCGGTCGACGGCGAGCAGTGGGGCCTGCCGTGGCCATGCTGGACCGACACCCACCCCGGGACCGCGATCCTCTATCGGAACGACATCCCGGTCTCTGAGGGTGGCGCGGGGTTCCGCGCGCTCTGGGGACCCAAGGCGCCGGATGGCCAGAACCTGCTGGCGGGGTCGGCTCCCCCGGGTGGCCCTCCCAGCGGCTACCCTGCGGAAAAGGACTATGCCACCGACCTCACACTCGGCGCGATCAAGAAGGCGCTGGCCGAGGGAAGGAACCCGTATGGCAACGGCCGGGCGCGCTTCAACTCCTGGAACATCCCCGACCCGGTGCCGATCCATCGCGAGCCTATCCACAGCCCACGGCCTGACCTGATCGTCAAGTGGCCAACGTACGACGACGTGAAGGAGTTCTACCGCGTCCCAACACCCTACAAGAGCATGCAGAAGCCCGAGTGGGTCAAGAACTATCCCATTATCCTCACCAGCGGTCGGCAGGTTGAGTTCGAGGGAGGTGGGGCGTCCGAGCGGGCCTCCTGGTGGCTCGTCGAGCTGAACCCAGAGATGTACGTAGAGATCCACCCGAAGCTCGCCCATGACCACGGCTTACGCCATGGCGACTTCTGCTGGATCGAGACGCCCGAGGATATGGACCCGCGCCCGAGCCGTATCAAGGTCAAGGTGAAAGTCACCAAGCGCGTTGGCCCCGACACCGTCTTCTTGCCCTACCACTGGGGTGGCGTGTTCGAGGGTAAGTCACTTCTCCACAAGTGGCCGGAGGGAACTGCCCCTTACGCCATCGGCGAGTCGGCCAACACAGTGACGAACTACGGCTACGACCGGGTCACCCAGATGCAGGAAACCAAGACCGGCCTCTGCCGGATCAAGAAGGCCTAAGCCAAAGGAGGGAAGACCATGGCACAGACACAGGTTACCATTCCCTATAGAGAGGCCGGTGGACCGCAGCTAAAGCATGATCCAGCCCGCATGAAATTCTACGTCGATGCCAAGCGTTGCATCGAGTGCGGCGGCTGCGAGGTGGCATGTAAGAATGAAAACAATGTACCGCCGGGCATCGCTCGGATCCGGGTTGTGACCATCAACGAAGGGGAGCCAGGTGAGACCAACATAGCCGTCCCGTGCATGCATTGCTCCAAGGCGCCGTGCGTCGCTGTCTGTCCTGTGGATGCTCTCTACCACCGGCCGGACGGCATCGTCGCCCTCAACAAGGAGACCTGCATCGGGTGCGGCTACTGCCTCTACGCCTGTCCCTTCGGCGCCCCGCAGTTTCCCAAAGGCTCGTCATTCGGGTCCCGGGGTGTTATGGACAAGTGCACCTACTGCGCCGGTGGCCCCGAGGTGGCGTTCTCAGAGCGCGAACGGCGTCTCTACGGCTCCAACCGCATCGCCGAGGGCAAGCTGCCCATGTGCGCTTCGGTTTGTTCCACTAAGGCACTGGTTGCCGGTGACGCTGAAGAGGTGGCCAATGTCGTGCGGCAGCGTATGGCGGCCCGCGGCGCGGGTGGCGGGGCTTGGGGTTGGGAGGCCGCATACGGCAAAGGCTATTAACCTCACATCCTGGGGAAATCCGATCGGTGAGTCTAGAATCCCCACCGCCTTAGGCGGTGGGGATTTTTTTGATTGGCTGGCAAACCGCTTTTAAAAACTGAGGTGTAGCCATGGATCCTATTGTTCTCTGGCAACATAAGTGGAGCGCGGATCTCTTCATCCCCACCTACCTTTTTCTCGGGGGCCTGACTGCGGGTGTCTTCATCGTGGCAGCCCTGGCCGACCTCCTGAGCCTGCGATTCCGACGCTTCGAACTCGTCTCGCGCCTGGCGGCCTTCATCGCCGTTCCAATCCTGGCTCTGGCTGGGTTCTTCCTTACCGTCCATCTTGGCAAGCCTGAGCGAGGGCTCGGCTTCCCCCTCTTTTTCACCAACTACAACTCCTGGATGACCCGGGGGGGATGGATCGTCGGGGCAAGTGCTCCCTTCGTGGTCCTCTATGCAGGCCTCTGGTACTTCCGGCTCTTTCCCGGACTGCGCCGAACGCTGGCAGTGATCGGCATCCCCCTCTTGGCCTTGTTTGCTATGTACACGGGTCTCCTCCTTAGCGGGGCCTGGTACGTTCCCCTGTGGTCGGGGAAGTACTTACCAACGCTTTTTCTTACCTCAGGGTTGACGACGGGGGTGGCGGCAGTCGGGCTCATCTTCCTTCTGACCTGGCCATTCCTGGGTCAGGCGGTGGAGGATCCCAGGCGTGTCCTGAGATGGTTTGGGGTCGTTCTGTTCTTGTTGATCCTGGTCGAGCTTTACGAGGTTCGGGCCTTCATGACCTACCTGAGCGGTACGGCACCAGACAAAGCCGTTGTGGAGACGACGCCGACCGGGAAGTTCCAGGCCGCCATGGGGAGCCAGCTTGCCTATGAATATGTCACTGGTGGGGACGGCTACCCCTGGAAGCTCTTTAAGGGTGCAGCGGCTGAAGCGGGTGAGACGGGGACCTTCAGCAAGACGTTGGCTCCATGGTTCTGGTGGGGAATCATCGGGTTGGGCTTCACCTTGCCGCTCCTCCTCACAGTGCTCGAATTCGCGCCGAAGCTGTTCCCCCAGCGTATCAGCGATAGAATCGCTGCGGTGAAGTTTACCCTCGTTCTTATAGGTGGGTATCTTCTCCGAGTGGTGATCGTCTGGGGTGGAGACCTCAAGGCCCCCCTCCCGTATCCCCCTTCCATGTGGCAGGTTCCTGGTATCGGCGGACCTCCCATTCCTGGGCTGGGCGGATAGGATGGCGGCTCTATCACTCCTTTTATTTCTCCTCTTGTCTACTCCGCTCTTCGCTCAGCCGAGAGGTGATGCCAAGAATGGACGCGAGCTTTACATGGAGAAGTGTGTGCTCTGCCATGGCTCCCAGGGCGAAGGGTGGGACTGGACGAAGAAGGTTCCCAATCCGCCGATGCCAGTCCCAGATCTTGCCCAGGTGGCTCCGGAACGCTCGGACCAGTTCCTCTTCGACGTGGTCAAGGGTGGGGGTGAAGCGGTTGGAAAGACCCGATTCATGCCTCCTTTTGGGTTTCAGTTAAGCGACCAAGAGGTCTGGGACCTTGTCGCTTACATGCGATCACTGAGCGGTAAAACAAAATGACCCATAGCAGGCTGCTGAAAAATGGACTTTCCTGCTTCGACAGTCTCAGCACGAACGGAAATTACTCAACGATTTCAACACGAGGGCCGTTCGCCCTGAGGCTCTCGAAGGGTGAACGGGGAGTTTTTCAGCATCCTGCTAGAGTATCCGGACGACACCTGCTTGGTTTTGCGTTTCTTCTCTCCCTGTTGGGCTTTCTGACGATGACTACATCTGTGGGCTGGCTTCAGCAAAGTCCGATGCCGGCTTCCGGTCCACACCATGAACCGGCCGGGCTTGTTCCCCATGCTATCGCTGTTGGAGACTTCAACGGAGATGGCGTGCCGGACGTTGCTGTTCCGGCTGCCGCCGAGCGCAAAGTAACTGTGCTCATAAGCGACGGGCGAGGCGGGTTCGCAACCAACCACGCCTACGCCACGGGCGTGGGGCCGAGTTGGGTGAGCATTGGAGACTGGAACAGCGACGGCAAGCTCGATCTTGTCACAGCCAATACAGGAGGAGGAAGCCTGACTCTCTATTTTGGGGACGGAAAAGGCGAGTTCGCTGGGGCTCAGGAGATTCCTGGAATTCACGGTCCGGCCTCTTTGGTGTCGGTTGACGCTAACCGGGATCGTCGAATAGATCTGGCTGTTGTCCAGGCCAGAGAGTCCCGTCTCGTGATACTGGAAAACCTCGGAGGGCGATTTAGGATCTCCGCGACCTATGAAGTTGGCCGGGCGCCCCACATAATAACCAAGGCTGATTTGAACCGGGATGGGATATCGGATCTGATAGTCGGGACCTTCGCAAAACACGTACTTTCCATCTTCTTCGGGAAAGGTGATGGAACGTTTCGCAAGGCTGAAGATGTTCCGGTCGGGCGATTTCCGCATTATGTGGCGGTTGGTGACTGGAATCGCGACGGGCGCCAGGACCTGGCCGTGACCTGTGCGGGCGAGGACGCTATTTTCCTGCTCCAGGGCGATGGCACGGGCGCGCTGCGAAAGGTAGGGGCGCTTCCCACTGGGGCCAACCCGCACGGGCTCACCGCCGCTGACCTCAACGGCGACGGCCTGATGGACCTCGTGGCCTCAGCCCGGAGTGCAGGCGAGCTTTCTGTCTTCCTCGGTGATGGGAAGGGAGGTTTCTCAGCGCTTCCGGTTATCAAAACCGATCAGGACATCATCGCCCTGGCGGCTGGCGACTTCGATCGCGATGGGAAGCTGGACCTGGCATTGGTCTCGGCCAGCCACAACGCCGTGGTCATGCTGCGAGGGGATGGAAAAGGGGGTTTATCGCCGTTTGCAGAGCCCACGCCAGCCAAACAGTAAGAAGGCCATGAATCATTTTGAGAATACCCTTGACATTCAGCCCGAATGGAACGAGCAGCTCCGCTCCTGGGCTCGCCCCGCCGTAATTGCGTCGGTGACTGTCGTGATCCTTTTGATGATCACTGTAGGGTTCAGCAAGTCCGCGTGGCTTCTTCTGGGGGCGGGACGGGGATTTATTCCTGAGGGGTATTACCACATATGGGGATTCGTCCTTACGTTCGGCACTCTCTTGGGCCAGGCGGTCGGTTGGGCCGGCGGGAGCGTGATCGTTTTCTACGTCATGACTTTGGTTGGCTTCCCGGCGACTTGGATCACCGCGCGCCTGGCGATGAGCATCGTCTATTTGGGGCTTGGCGCATTTCCCTTTTCAGTCTATCACATCCTCTATGGCGGCTGGCTTCTCGGCATGCCACGGGTGGGGCTCGGGGAGTGGCTCGCGGCGAACTATCCCGATGCCCGCTGGCTCTTAATCACCGCCCACCCGATTGTCGATCTCTCAATTATCCCCTTGGGGTTGGTCTTCCTGGTGCTTCTCTGGAAATACGGTGAACGGGTACAGCGAGACCCCGCTTTCCAGACAGCATTGGCCCTCTCGCTCCTGGGGACCTCTCTCGCTGTGGCTCTCTCCCTCGCGATCCATTCGACACTTGTACATGTTCGCATAAGCGCATAGAGCCATCGTTCGATGGAGCGATTGACCTCGGAACAGCTCAAGCGGGAACAGCAGAAGACTCTCACATCTGCGCGGATGCGCTACGGTCCGCTCGCAAGTCTCCTCTTCATCTCGATGGATCTGCTCTATGGGCGGAGAAAAACACCCTCCAAGTTCAAGGTCCTGGAGGTCATCGCCCGGATGCCCTACCAGGCCTGGGAGAACGTCGCCTACGTCGCCATGACTCACACCCACGCTTACCCCGATTTCGCCCGTCGCATCTTCGACCGAGTCAAGGAGAGCCGCCTCCAGCAGGACAACGAGCAGTGGCACCTGCTGATCCTGGAGGAGCTCACAGCCAAGAAGGGAACCCATGAGAACTTTTTCTGGTATCGGATTCTTCCCCAGATGATCGCTTTCTTCTATTACCACATCTCTTGGCTCCTCTATGTGATTCGGCCCGAGTGGAGCTACCTCATGAATGCGCACTTCGAGGACCACGCTGAGCACGAGTACATGGAGTTCGTCTCCGAAAACCCCGCACTGGAGGCAGAGCCCTTTGAGAGCATGTTCAAAGACGACTATGGACAGTTCCCTTCCTTGGCTGATCTCTTTCGCCATATCGGCTATGACGAGCGGGTGCACAAACTGGAGAGCTTGGCCCGAGTGGAGAGCGCGCGCTTTGAGTAGCCCAATCGCGCAACTCTGCAACAGCATGACGTGCAGAAGAAGAAAACGAAGCTCGGCCATAGTGAGGAATGGGGGGCCCCAAAATTATGAATATCTATTGTTTAGCTGATGGAACAAGAGCCTCAACGCGGCTCTTCACTTTTTTATTGTTTTTAACTCTTGGAGGCTTCTATGGGGCTGAGGGCCATGCAGAGAAGATCAGAACGTCCACTCCTTCAGGAAGCTTGAACTACCTTTCTATTTATGTCGCAGAGGAAAAAGGGTTCTTCAAAGACGAGGGTTTGGAAAATGAAACTGTGGTTATTCCAGGACCGACGGGTATTGCTGCGCTTCTTAGCGGAGACGTCGATTACAGCGGCGCTGGAGGAAGCGGAATGCGCGCCGCCATAAAAGGCGCGCCGATCAAAGCGATTATGTTCCAGACAGAAAAGGTCACCTGGTATCTGGTCACTGCACCTAGCATAACCAAGATATCAGAACTTAAAGGAAAGAAGATTGCCATCGGAGCCATCGGCGATACCCTGGATACACTGGTGACTACCTTAATGGAACGCGAAGGGGTCTCAGCGAAAGAGATAACCAGGATAGCCATGGGCCCTAGCGCTATCACGAGAATCTCCGCGGTTAGAACAGATTCTGTGCAGGCCACGGCCTTGGACCCTGGGAGCACTGTCATAGCCGAAAAGGAAGGGCTTCGGATATTGACCTATCTGGGTGATTTGTTTCCATTTCCTTTTCAAGGCTTCATGACGACGGACAAGAAGATCGCTGAAGACTCCAGCCAGATCAAAAGGTGGCTTAAGGCCATGATCCGGGCGCTTATCTTCATACGGCAAAGACCTGAGGAGGCAGCCGATGTTGGGACGAAGAGACTCCAGCTCAAAAATATTAACAGACCGATGGTGATCGAGGGGGTTAAACGCTTCGTTAGGGCCTTACCCGAAGGTGTACCCGGTTTGCCATCTCGGGAAGGCATAAAAAACGTCCTTGAATATGATGTGAGGATCCCCATGAAAATAAGAGAAGAGATTCCGCCTGAAAAGGTTTTGAATCTCAAATATGTCGGAGAGGTTAAAAGGGAGCTTGAGAGTAAGGGAATAAGCAAATAGTGGGAATCAAAGGCCAGATCAGTCTTGACAGTCCTAAAGAGAAGCTAATATCATCCGACCCCTGAAGCCGAGGGGAAGGTCAGAGGATGAGGCCGCGTTAAAGCCTGGTGGATTAACTATTTCACGGATCCGGAGCTATGATTAAGAAAACCGATCTAAAGATCGCTGTCACGGGTCGCGCTAGAGGGGAGATCGCGGCCCGCATCTCCCTCTCGCTCCATAGTTTGGCAGGTTCTCAATTTCGCATCACGCTCGTAACGGACACCAGCGATTCTGACATCGGCGGAAACAACTCGCCCATCGTTGTAGGCAAGAAAAAATTCCACTTTGGCTTTGCCAATCCGGCGGCTTTGGCGCGCATGGCGCTTCTTGGTAGGGGCACCTATCAGGAAAAATTTCCTCTTCGGGCTATTGGCGTCTTTCCTACATGGGATCGCCTGGTCTTTGCCGTTCATAAAGATACCGGCATCCATTCGCTAGAAGAGATCAGGGAGAGAAAATACCCCTTGTCCGTCTCCACCCGCAGAGGGGGCAGATCTCACACTACCCTGTTTGCTGTTGACGCAGTGCTTAAGAGTTATGGCTTCAGTCTGTCGGAAATAGAAAAATGGGGCGGCAAAATTCTTAGGGCCGCCAATCCCAGTGGAACAGAGAGAGCGGAACATATTAAAAGCGGGGCGGCCAATGCGGTCTTTGACGAAGGCATCAAGAGCTGGGGAGAGCTGGCGCTCAAGTCAGGGATGAGGTTTCTTCCCGTCAGCGAGCAAGTTCTTAGGGGGATGGAAAAGATAGGCTTCTCTTCTGCTCCTGTAACCCCAAGGGAATATCCTGAGTTGGACCGAGAAGTAGCCGCGATTGACTTCAGCGGCTGGCTTTTTTTCTGCCACCCAGATTTACCCTCGAGCGCGGCCTATCAGATGGCAGAGGCCATCGATCTCGCTCACCCCAGCATCCCCGTGGATCACCTTGATCGCCAGGCCATGACCATGCGTGAGTTCTGCCAGGGAGGAGAAGGAGGCCCGCTTACGATACCGCTTCATCCGGGGGCAAAAAAATATTATCGTGAAAAAGGACATCTATGAGCCAAAAATATGGCACCTTGATCCCCACCGGCAAACTCCTAGACGGCAAGCCGAGGACGATTCTTTTCGATGCGACCAAGTGCATCGGCTGCCGTCAATGCGTTCAAGCGTGCAAGGATTGGAATGACCATCCACGCACGACGCTCTATGAGATTACAAGCACCAACTGGATCACCATGGAGCCGCCGGTGCTCGAGGGCTTGTCTCCACTCTGGGGAAGAAATAGCTGCATGCACTGTGAATTTCCCATGTGTGCCGCGGTCTGTCCTGTCGAGGCGATCACGAAGTACGAAGAGGGACCTGTGGTCATCAACCAAGACGTTTGCATCGGCTGCGAGTACTGCATCTATGCCTGTCCTTGGGGCGTTATCTCAAATGACGATATCAAACACAAGGCGAGCAAGTGCACGATGTGCAGCGACCGGGTGAGCGAGAACAAAAGTCCCTTCTGCGTCCAGGCCTGCCCGGTGGAGGCGCTCGACTTTGGGCACCAGGAGGATATGTCGGCGAAGGCGAAAAAGCGGGCAGAGGAGGTTGGCGGCTATCTCTACGGGGACAAAGAGGCTGGTGGGGCACAACTGATTTACATTCTCAAAGAGCAGAAGGAAGCGTATGGGATACGTCCCGTCAGCCCGGAGAAATACCCCAAGCACAAGATTCCTTTGAGCCTTATGCTCCAGGACCTTTTTACCTTACGCTGCGGATTCACGGGCAAGATGCGGGCACTTTACTTGGCCATCATTCACCCCAAGCGGCTAGTCTACCGCTACTGGCCGTGGCGACAGGAAGGTTAGAAAGGTCTCTTATGTCGAACTCCTTTGACATTTTTCCGCGTCAACGAAGAACCAAACTCCCCGGTGGCTACATGGGCAAGATCCTCCGCGTGGATCTGACGACAGGATCCATGCAGGATGAAAACCTGCCCGAAGAGCCTATGCTTAAAAAATTCATCGGTGGTCAGGCACTGGCCACCTACATTTTGCTCAAAGAGCTGCCGTTAGACGCAAAACCCTACGGGCCAGAAAACAAGGTCGTCATGATGACTGGTCCGATCACGGGGACTGGCTTTACCCCGGGTGGGACCAAGGTCACAGCAGTCTACCTGAGCCCTTTGACGAATCACACGCTGGGCCGGGGCGCGGCGAGCGGTTTCTGGGCGGTTTATCTCAAAGCGGCCGGCTACGACGGGATCATCATCGAGGGCGCGGCCCAAAAGCCGACTTATCTATTCATCAATGAAGGCAAAGCTGAGCTGTGCGATGCGAGCAGGGTCTGGGGCAAAGGGGCAACAGAGACGGAGGACCTGCTTCGGGCGAAGGTAGGGCTTAAAGATGCCAAGGTGATGTGCATCGGCCCGGCGGGAGAGAACTTGGTCCATGCGGCGATGCTCTGCAACGACTATAACCATAACGCCGCCCACAGCGGCGGCGCGGTCTTCGGCTCGAAGAAACTGAAAGCCATCGTCGTCCACGGCACAGCACGGCCGCCGCTCTACGACCGAGAGCGGCTCATTGAAGCGGGACTCAGGTGGAGAAAGACTCTGATGGTGCGGCATGAGGCAGAGAAAAGAACCGCGGGCCATGCCGTGGATCTCGGCGCCGCGCCGAACTTCAATTTCCGCAGCACCGTGATCGAGCAGAGCCACATCGAAGGCTTTGACAAAAACCGCGTAACCTTGAGACCTTGCTTCCAGTGCCAGCGGCTCTGCCCCTGGGACGTCGAGCTGAAGGCGGGGAAACACAGCGGTACCGTCGGCCACTTCAATGCCGGGAGCGAGTGGCTCGACACCTTTTACAATCTGGGTGTCCGAGGGAACGACGCCCTCTATCTCGCCCAGAGGATCAACGACCTTGGAATCGAGTGCAGCCATTTCTCCTGCGGCGTCGGCGTCGCCTTTGAAGCGTGGGAGAAAGGGCTGCTCAACGCGGAGAAGACCGGCGGGCTTAAATTTGAGTGGGGCAATGTCGAGGTCGTCGACCGCCTGCTCGACATGGCGGCGCGGCGCGAAGGCTACTGGGGAAATCTTCTGGCCGAAGGGCCGGTGGAGGTGGCCGAGGCGATCGGCGGCGACGCGCCCAAGTGGGTGGTGCACACGAAAAAGGGAACGCCGGCGCTCCACGACTGGCGGCCCCACTTTGGGCAGATGATACGCGAGATCGTGGCGAGCGGCGGCATGAAACCCCAGGGCGGCGGCAGCATCAACCCGCCCCCGGATCTCAAATACCGCGAGAAATGGGGCCCGCTGGATCGGGACAATCCAGCCGGCTGGTCCTGGTCGAACGCGCTGTCCGAGCAATATCGTCAGTTCTGCGGCCTCATCGGCGGCTGCTGGTTCGCGCAGATGCACATGAAGCCGGACGGCATAAAAAGCATCGTCGATTCTTTCAATGCCACCACCGGATGGAACTTCGACATCGATCAAGCGCTCGAGGCCGGCCACAGAAGCGCCATCCTCCAGAGCATCTTCGGCACGCAGCGCGGTTGGATCGCGGAGCATGACTGGAAAGATGTCGGGCCGAGATTTCTCGAACCGGTGCCGGACGGGAAGCACAAAGGCTTCACCATTGCGAAGTGGCTGCCCGACATGGTTTACGAGTATCATCGGTTGATGGGCAGGCATGAGAAGACCGGCCGCCCCTTTATGGACACGCTGACCAAGTTGGGTTTGGAGGAATTTAAGGAGTGGAGTCAACTGGATTGAGCGGACGGAAAATCAGATTTCATCATGGTGCCAACTCACAAGGGGAAAAAAGCTTATGACACCTGAAACCATCTTGCGAGAGAAACTCGCCACCTGCACGCGCATCTACGCCATGCAAGGGTTGCTCGGACTCTTCGGCCACGTGAGCGCGTACATGCCAGAGACCAGGCGTGTTTTTATCTCTCCTGGAATGGGCGGCGATAAAGCCACTGTCCGCCCTTCTGACCTGTTGGTTCTCGATCTGTCGGGGCAGATGCTTGAAGGAGAGGGGCGTCCGCCTATTGAGTGGCCGATCCATACCGCCCTACATGGTGCGCGGTCGGACGCGCTCGCCGTGGCCCACCTCCATTCACCCTATGCCACACTCTACGGTATCGCCAGACGTGAGTTCCGCCCCGTCACGCTCCAGGGCGCTCTTTTTGTCGATGGCGTGCCGCTTTATACAGAAGCCCAACTGATCAAAACCGTCGCACATGGGCAGAGCCTGGTCGAGCTTATCGGCCCTAGACGGGCAGCCTTGCTGCGTGGCCACGGCATTGTCGTCGTCGGCAGAGAGCTCGAAGAGGTGCTCTTTGCCTCTCTGATCCTGGAGGACGATACACGAAAAGCGATGCAGGCGGCGACGCTTGGCGAACTCGGCTTCATCAGTCCGGAGGAGTGTCGCGCGTTTGCCACGGAAGCCGACTGGCAGCAGCGATCGCATAGGGCGTGGAACTACTTTGCCCGGTTAGAGGCGCGCTGGGACCGCCAGCCGGCGACGGGCGCTGTACCCTTTGCGTAGCCAGCTTGGATATTGGATTTTCGATTTTGGATTTAGATTTGGGAAACCCATGAATAGAAAAATCGTTGGCTTTGTAGTGGCTACTGCCATTTTGGCTTCTGTCCATTTAGCCCAGGCGCAGCAGCCGAAGAAGATCTACCGAATCGGGTATCTATCGCCAGTCGATGCAGCTCGTGAGTCCACCGGGGCCGAGGCAGTGACGATCCCGCCAGAGGTGCTGGCGAGGGCGGACAAGGTCATAAGATGATTTTGGATTTGCGATTTTGGATTGACACAGAGGCACTAAGCAACAGAAAGATCATTTTCGACTGTGGATTTTAGATTAGGAAGAAACCCGATGAGACGGAACTCCGAAAACAGATTAAGGGAGCGCGAAAGTATTTTTGAGGGCGCGCTCGACCTGCGCGAGCAGCTCGGGTGTCAGACTGCCGATCCGTTTGACAAGGCGTCGCTTGTCCACGGCTTTGACCTGCTCGGTTACGGCTTTGGACGTGAACGTAAGACGGGCAACCCCCTTTGGGATGACCGCGTGACTGGGAGAAAGGTGGGCGGTGTTCTTGGTCAGTGGGACGACCACGACGAGCTGGCTGAATTGATTGATGCTGTCGTTGGAGAGAACGATCACCGGCCGGGTCTTTTTGATCTCGACGCCAATGGTGGGGTCGAGGTTAGCGACTACGACATCACCCCGCCTTACGCCGACCACTTAACTCCTCCTTCTCAAGGATGGCCCAGGCCTCCTCGTCGCTCAGCTCCCACTCGGCCAGCAGGTCACGCTCCTGTTGAGCCTCGCGGCCCGAGCGTTGGGTATAGTAGGCCTGATACTCGCGCTCCAATTTTTTCCGTGAAATGGAGTCAAGGAAGGCCGTGAGCACGTTGGCAATGACATGGCTGCGACGCGCTTTAGGAATGAGGGCGTTGGCTCGCTTCACCAAGTCACGGGGAAGCGAGACGCTCACGACCTCGTACTGTCCGCGGTTAGTCGGCATTGATGTTCCTCCTATTTTTTATGAGCTTGGTTAATAACTATGTTCCATAACGACGTTACTGTCAAGTTCTCTCACGCGGGTGGATAAAGTGATTAGGTGAAAGATGTCAGCGGTCGGAGGTCAGGTGTCAGCAAAAAGCGGCGGAGAAACTCTATGATTAAAAAAATCATTGGTCTTGCTCTAGGCGCTACGCTCTTGGCTCTTAGCTTTCCGGTTCAGGCGCAGCAGCCGACGAAAGTCCCCCGGATAGGATGGCTAACCGCTTCCACCCTTTCCGCGGCCCGCGTTGAGGCATTCCGGCAGGGTCTGCGCGAGCTTGGGTACGCTTCGGGCTCGGGTGGGGCCGGCACGATCCTTATCACACGCGACCGTGGCGAAAGCTGGCAGAAACTAAACATTGAGCTTCCGGCGGACCGGGTTCTCTGGGCCGTGGCGGATTAGCGCAGGGGTGGCCTATGATTCGATTTGAAGGAAGAGAGATACCGACGGAGCTTCATGAGATCGTCGATCCCAGCCGAGCTGTTCTTCTCGTCTGGGATATGCAAAACGACCAGGCCGGTGGCTCTTTCAATAAAGAGCAACTGATCCGCAACACCCCCCCATTGATAGCCGCCGCGCGCAAGGCCAAGGTCAAGACTATTTACACCCATTCAACGCCTTATCTTTGGCAGGATGAATCTCCCTCATGGATTAGACGGGCTCTGAAAGAACAGAAGGTGGATCACCCGGACAAGCTCAAGCCCAGACGTTTGCGTGGGAGCTTCGGCTGGCAGCTCATGGAACCCTTTAGGCCGGACGAGGGCGATCTTGTTCTTGAGAAAAGACGTCCCACGATGTTTCTAGGCACCGAATTCGAGAACCTCCTCGCAAACCGAAGGGCGATAACAGTCGTCATGGTCGGTTGCACTACCGACGGAGGAGTCGAAGCCACAGTTCGCGACGGCCACTATAGGGGATATTTTATGGTTGTCGTACGCGATTGTGTCGGGACTTACACGGAAGAGGGGCACGTTGGGGCGCTGAAGCGCATGGAGCGTTTTGCTGATGTGGTTGAATCCAGTGAGCTGATCAAAATATGGCAGCGTAGCCAATAGAGGAGGGCTTTCGATGCTTACCCAGTCGCGCCTAAGGCGACTTTTTGTGGTTGTTTGGATCCTGCTTCTCTTCTCGATTTCTTTATCCCCGGAGTCCCATGCACAAAGTGGGGCAAAGAAAATTCGCATAGGGATTTCATCGACCAACGTCTCTTTTTTACCCATGTTTGTCGCCTACCATAAAGGTTTTTATCGGGAAGAAGGGTTCGATTTGGAGCTCATCTTCATGCCCGCCACCCTGGCTAGCACCGCGGTGATGACAGGGGACATCGACTATAACGGGGCAGTTACTGGCGTGATCGGCGCAGCGGTCCGAGGCCAGCCGATGAAAGTTCTGATCTTCACGGTGGCACGTCCACTGATGTTTCTGATGAGCAAAAAGGAGATCAGAGAGCCGCGCGACCTTAGGGGTAAGAAAGTGGCAGGCAGCTCCCCAGGTGGCTCAGCGACCTTACTTGCGAATCAGGTTTTGAAACATTTTGGCCTGGAGCCTGGGCGAGATGTTTCCGTTTTACCCATGGCCGGATCTCCAGCTAGCCGCCTGGCGGTTCTTGAGTCCGGGACTGTGGATGCCTCCCTGCTTTCGGTACCAGAAAATATCGTTGCGTTACAGAAGGGATACAATGAATTAATATTCTTGGGAGACGTCGTGGAGTTTCCCCAGAATGGATTTGGCACATCGGAAAAGAGAATCAAGGAGAACCCAGACGAGGCCTTCAGGATGGTCCGCGCCACGCTGCGCGGTCTGTTGTTTAGCTGGGAGACATCGAATCATGAGCAGGTTTTGGACATCATCATGAAACAGTGGAAGGTCAATGACCGAAAGATGGCAGGCGAGATGTTCAGGCATGCCCAGCGCGTCATGACCAAGGACGCGACAGTAAAACCCGAATCCGTCCAAGTTCTCATCGATCTGGCTCGGGAGAATGCCAAGGTAACGCGCCCAGTTTCGGTCGCTCAGGTAGTTGATTACAGCTTTTTGGAAAAGGCGCGGAAAGAGCTGGGGTTGGCAAGGTAGCAGTCGTTAGCGAGTACTTAAGCCAGTTTTCGTCTTTAAAATGAATGTAGGGAAAATAAAGTGCCTTTCCAAAGCTCATAATCTCCCTTTCTTATACTTTGCTTGTGATCCGCGAGGGCCTAATCAGCGGCTGAGCGGCCCGCGGCCACCGCCACACGCAAAGAGTAGCCCGCTTCCCTGGCATTAGTTAAGGCCAAGGTCATGCCGCGCTTGGGCAATGTCATCCTCCCAAATCCAAAGGCGATAGCATGGTGGAACTGCGTGGAACCCGAATAGGCCTAACTCACTCATGTTTCGTAAGTCCACACAGATCCTTTGGAAGGCTTCGCTGATTCCATTCTGCTGGTTGGGGGCTGTGCCTAGCTTGATGCACATGCGAAATTCATAGCCGAGTAATACTGTGTCGCCAAATTCGGCCCATACCCCACGCCTTTGGTTCCAAGCCACCTCGGCTGCGGCGATTGCACGATTCATGTCATCATTTCGAGGAAGCGACGGGTAAATCGGGAAGAAAGCTGCCCATCCGTTCTCGATCATGTCGAGATTTATAGTCCGTCGATCGGGATGACCTTGCGGGGGAAGCGGATCGGATTGGGACCCGGAGAACCAAGGTGCGATGTACGCAAGTAGGCGACCGTAGGTATCGATGAGTTCGCCCGTCGGTATTACCGCAACGGATCGCAGGCTACCATCGGGACGCGTAAGGCGGTTCGTAAGAACCGTATCGAACTCTTGACTTGCCCGATGCCCGGCACTGATGTGCCGTTGTGCAGCGTCGTTGGAAAGTTTCGATATCAGGTACGTTCGGAGCACTTGCGGGAGCGTGTCATAGAACCCATTCTGAAGTCTTTGGCGGCAGGTATCGAGCTTGGGTTGACTGACGGGTGGATTACCAGCGTACTGGCCCTTCTCAGGGGTATCGCAGGAGACCATTCGGATCGGCTGCTCAATGACGGGCGTGTCTCCATCCGACGTCCGGACTAAACGCCGGGGCCTAGCGGAACGAATCGTGCGTGAATAGTTGAAGTTGACTGTAACAGGCATTTCAATAACCTCCTTCCTAGGTTTGGTTTTCCCAACGCTCTAGGCTGCCTAAACGTCCGAACTCAGCCGCGCACTTACTGTGTCGGCGAATGGTTAGGTGCCGAGTCTCTTCCTTTCTCTCAATCCTTGTTGGATTGAGTAAGCAGATACGGTGCCAGTCTAGGGAATTAGGCGATGACTTAGATAATGTCGTGAATTTTGAAGAATTTTTGAAGGCTGAATTTGAACAACCGTTGGAGTATAGAGATAGAACGTATCCTTTGGGATACAGGTGTGTCTTAAATATGATACAACTGGCACGTAGAAAATTGCTCAGAGGCAACCGCTCGGGAGGCTTCCCTCCTCCTTGAACATAGCCGGCTCCATGCCGTCTCACCGCATATGACCAGTAGCCTGACTCATGGCTCGAGCCTGTCATAGGTTATGCGAGTTCTGTGATAGCCAGTTGATAACTTCCTCTGCATTCTTGTCCGGCGGAAAGACCGGATAAAAGACTTTCTCAACGCGTCCATTGCAGATTATGAGCGTGAGCCTCAAGTTATCCGATCTGGACATGAGTCTCTACTTGGATGAAGAGAGCAGGAGTTAGTTTTGAACTCAAAACTTCCTTATTTGGCAGGGTCGATGATCACTTTGATGGAATCTTTGGCATCCGCTACGAGTCGAAACCCAAGACCAGCCTCTGCCAGACTCAGCCGGTGAGTGATCATCTCGCCCACTCTCACCCGCCGGCTGCGGACCCATTCGATCGCCTCGGTAATGTCCTGAGGACTGGCGGCGTAAGAAGTGACAGCCGTTATCTCGTTCCGCCAAAATTCATACAAGGGAATCGGGATTTCAACCCCGGCCGCAGTGGTGGCGAAAAAGAGGATGGTCCCTCCGCGCTCCACCGATTGTATGGCCTGTTGAATCGCCGGCATAGCCCCGGTGCAGACGATTACGAGATCGGCCAAGCGTCCGTCGTTCACCTCGCGCAGCCGGCCGGGCACGTCCTCCCTAGCATGGATGATTGCATCGGCGCCCAACTCTCGTGCCGCTTTTAAACGATAATCGTTGATATCTGTAGCTACGACGCGGGCAGCGCCATGGCCGCGAGCCATTTGCAGATGGAGCAGACCGGAAATGCCGCTGCCGACCACAAGGACACTTTGTCCAGACCGCAGGCGAGCAAACCTCTGCCCTCGAACGACACATCCTACCGGCTCGATGAAGGAACCCTCTTCGAAAGACATTTCTTCAGGCAAGAGGAACGTCCCTAACTCGACGTTGATCCTGGGCACGCGGATATACTCGGCAAAGCCCCCTGGATCGAAATGGGTTTGACGCAAGGTATCACACACTGAGTGATGGCCGCTTAGGCAGTAGCGGCAACTGTTGCAAGGGACATGATGGGAGACAAAGACTCGATCTCCTATCTGGTAGTGCTCAACTCCCTCTCCCACGCCTACGACCTCACCGGCGATTTCATGTCCCAGCACGAGAGGGGCCTTTTGAATGCGGTACCATTCCATCACATCAGTCCCGCAGATCCCGCTGGCCTTGATGCGCACCAGCAATTCACCGGGACCGATGGAGGGCATGGGCACCTCTTCTAAGCGCACGTCCCGATTATTGTAATACATAGCGACACGCATGGCACTTTTACTAAGGGTTTTTTCTCCGCGCGCTGTCATTTAGAACCGCGATTTGAACTTCAGGACCTCCCAATCCCTTCGCTTCAGCGTGTCGCCTACGGGAAGAGTATAGAGAGGCGACCTCCCTCTCTCGGAAGGAGAAAGGTTGAGTGGGCTCCGAGGGGCGAGGCTGAAGAGCGCAGACGTAGGAGTAGGAAGGTTGCCTACAGGCCATAACGGTTGAAGTAACCACTCTCGGGGCTTTGGGCGGCGGCCCTCAAGGTGATGGCCCATCGGCTGCGCTCGGAAGACTCGCCCCCGAGGAGCTGCTCTCTACTTATCCCGCAACTCTGCGGGCCTTCCTGCCCTTGGTGCCTTCGTAGATCTTATAAGCCTCATCGACGGAAGCCTTTTCATGCACGATGGCCCGCACCCCACGAATCATACCCACCGGACTATCGGACTGAAAAATGTTGCGGCCCATGTCCACCCCAACAGCCCCTGTCCGAACGGCGTTGAAGGCGAGCTGCAATGCCTCGATCTCGGGGGTCTTTTTGCCTCCGGCGATGATCACGGGGATAGGACAGCTCTCGACTACTTCCTCAAAGCCCTCGCAGTAGTAGGTTTTAACCAAATGGGCGCCTAGCTCTGCCGCAATGCGACAAGAGAGACTCAGGTAGCGGGCATCTCGTGCCATCTCCTTCCCCACGGCGGTCACCGCCAACACGGGGATACCGTACTTCTCCCCTTCGTCCACAAGCTTTGCAAGGCTTACCAGGGTCTGTTTCTCAAACTCCGAGCCCACAAAGATGGAAAGGGCCATGGCAGAAACGTTAAGGCGAACAGCATCCTCAATCGAAACCGTGATATCCTCGTTGGAAAGCTCTTTTAAGATGCTGGTCCCTCCCGATACCCGAAGGACAACGGGTGTGTTCGAACTCGGATCGACAGATGTCCTCAAAACGCCCCGCGTGAGCATGATGGAGTCTGCATAAGGGAGAAGCGGCTCAATGGTTTTACGCGGCTCCTCCAGCCCGCTCGTGGGACCTAAGAAATAGCCGTGGTCCACCGCCAGCATCACGGCCCGCCCATCCTCAGGTTTGACGACCCTTGCAAACCGATTTTTCATTCCCCAATCCATAGTTATCTATACCCTCCTTTTCAGACTAAAACTCGCCAAAACCCTACCACAAATTCCTTAGAAAAGTGAAACGGCCAATTTGATGACCAGTGTCCGCCACAAAGCGTTGGCGGATCAGCCTCGGGCTGAAGCTGTGAGGAGTGAGCTCTGCAAGGCGCGACAGAGGAGTGCGAGGAAGAGGGGCGAGGGCACCGATCGAGGTAGTCCCGCAAGGCAAGGACAGTTCGATGGTACTGTCGGAGCCTCAAGGCAGGGGCGTATTGCCCTCGGCCCGAAGACTTGCACCCCGAGGGAGCTGTTACACGCCGTGCTATAAAGATGATTTGACAACTTGCATTGTAGGTTGGTACGCTTTGGCCTATTATAGTGAAAAGGAGGCATTATGCCTGTAGAGATCGTTGATATGGTAAAGACCGCGCATGAACTTAAAAAGAGAAAGGTACTTCTTAACACAGCACGATTTCATGCTTGGGTCCATTATTACCCTAACCCCGGTGACAAGGATGACATGCACTGCCACAACGCGGATCAGACCTTTTATGTGATCGAGGGCGAGTGCACCATGCATTTTCCTGATGGCGGAAAAGCGGTGATGAAACCAGGTATGGCAGCACTGATAACAGGGGGCTCGTTCTACCAGTTGGAGAATTCCGGCAAGGGACCTATGGTATTAATGGGCAACCGCTCAGGACCGTCAGAAGCCATCCAACATATTAATTACGAGCTTAGAAAAGACATCAAGAAACTCTCTCCCGAAGAGATGGAAAGAATCCGCCACGGCGGTGCCGTCCACCTCCCCGCTCAAGAACAGAATCAGACGAAGGTCTGACGTGCCCTGGACATCAACCGTACGTAGCGGAATCCCAGGCTAAAAAGGATGATTCCCCCACCAACCAAAGTGGTGGTCGAAGGCACTTCGCCGAACGAAAGGGCGACCCAGGTAGGATTCAGGACTGGCTCGATCAGCACGATCAGGGATGCTTCCTGGAGAGAGATCGTTTCCAAACCTTTGGAAAAAAGAAAGTAGGGAATGCCTAACTGAACCGCGCCCATGATAGCTAAGGCCAAAGCTTCTCCCAAAGAGAGGGACAGCGATGGCACCAGAGGAAGAATGGCCAGCCAACAAACCAGATTATTAAGGAACGTCAGATACCCGGGATTCACTTCTTTTAGAAACCGCAAGTTGGTCATAAAGATCGAAAACAGAAAACCACTTAGAACAGCCACTGCCACTCCTAAAGCATCCGGCTGACCAGCGCTGCCGGCAAAAATAATTCCCACCCCCACCATTCCCAAGACGAGAGTTATCAGGTTGCTCCTTGAGATAGGCTCGTGAAATAGCAGGCGGACGAAAAGGAAAACAAAGATCGGCGCGGTGTATTGCAGGATGATGGCATTGGCCGCCGTAGTCAGCTTATTGGCCCAGACAAAGGCGCTAATAGCTGTTGTGTAACTGAGGGCCGAAACACCGAGTGAAACATTCACCGTCACAGCTTTTTTTCGGACAAAGAGAAGGAAAAAAGCTGAGGCAAAGAGGCTGCGATAAAAAACAATCGTCAGCGGATGCAGATCCAAGGATTTTATAAAAACCCCGGCGAGGCTCCAAAGGACCCCGGTGAGGAGGACGAAAAGCCTTCCCCGATTTAGGCTGGCATTTACCGAATGAGATTCTTGAACGATTGACATTCTCATCTCCCCTGCCTTAACCTCTCTCTATCATGCCCCTAACGAAAAAAGAATTTATTCCTGAAATGATCCTCATTCCCGAAGGCACTTTCATGATGGGGAGCGAGGACGGAGCGGATAACGAAAAGCCGATTCACCAAGTATGGGTGGATAGCTTTATGATCGGAAAATTTCCTGTAACCAACAGAGAGTACAGGGCCTTCGTCGGCGAGAGCGACGCCGTCGCGCCACCTTTCTGGTCAGATGACATGTTTTCACATCCTGACAAGCCGGTAGTTGGCGCCAGTTGGTACGATGCCATCGCGTATTGCGAATGGTTAGGCAGGCACATTGGACGGAAAGTCCGTCTTCCTACCGAGGCCGAGTGGGAGCGGGCGGCCAGGGGTGAAAGGGAACGCAAGAAATATCCTTGGGGAGATGAGGCGCCTTGGGAAAGGCCTTATCCGGGTTATGATCTCGAGCTGGGAGGGCCTCAGCCGGTGGGTCTCAGTGAGCCCAACGGCTTTGGCCTCTATGATATGAGCGAGGGGGTTCACGAATGGTGCAGCGATTTCTACGACCCCAACTACTACCGCGACTCACCGGAGCGGAATCCCCAGGGCCCTTCGTCTGGGAAGAGGAGATCCTCACGCGGCGGCTCCTGGCGCCACCGGATCAAATTCAGCCGCTGCGCCGCCAGAAGCTCGCTGATCCCTTCCTTTAGATACGCAGATTACGGCTTCCGCCTGGCAATGAATCTTTAACAGGCCGCTGAAGAACCCTGTCCTTGGACGGCTAATCCATCGAATTTTGAAGCAGGAGGCACGACTTTCGTCTAAACCCTTAGCCGATAGGTAGGGCAGAAGGGAATAGGGAAGTTACCCTGCGTCAGGGTAAAGGATCTGCCCGAGTATAGGTCGGACTGAGGACGGGAGCCCGATTCTCTATCAGATGGATAAGTTCGTCTGTGGGGATCGGGCTCTTCTCTTTTTCCGGACTCTACTCTGGTAAGGAGGTCTCCATGGATGATCCCAAAGTAAAAAGTCTAATTGACTACAGACTCAAGACCATGAGTCGGAGTGAACCACCAGCCTGGGGTTGGCAATGGATTTTCCCGGCGTCAAAGCCCTGCGTGGACCCTCGGTCTGGGGTCAAGAAGAGGTAACACCTCCACGAGTCGGTCCTTCAGAAAGCCGTCAAGGACGCGCGGCTTAAGGCTGGTATCCCGAAGCCAGCCGGTCCGCACACATTGCGTCACTCGTTCGCTACCTGTCTACTGGAGGATGGCTATGATATCAGGACCGTGCAGGAGCTTCTCGGGCACAAGGATGTGAGCACGACCATGATTTACACCCATGTCTTGAACCGTGGAGGCTGGGGGGTAACGAGCCCTGCGGATCGGATCTGAGCACCGCGGCGTTATCGTCATACGCTGCGGGCTGATATCTGGATACCCTGCCAAAGTGGCAGCGTATCTCACCCCGGCCAGCGGGCTTGACAAAGGGGTTAAGTGGCGGATAACTCTGGACATTGCAGCTTGATGACAGAGAGTTGGTTTGTCGTGCTATACTGCGAGTGACGTGGCAGTATACTTAATAGTTGAACTAAACCGCTTCGCGGTGGCATTTTCCTCTATGCCGTGAACGGCCTTTCACTGGGCTTCTCTTTCTTCTTTCACCCCTCTCACTCACCAGTCTCGTTGATTTGCAGCCATAGACTGTCTCCTTGATGTCCGTGATACCCTCGCTCCCAAATCTAAACTCAAGGAGGGTTTTTTATGGGAGCATTACGGACCAAGATGATCGAGGAGATGAAGCTGCGCAACTTCTCGCCCAGGACTGAGCAGTCCTACGTTTCAGC
>JBOHVJ010000314.1:0-2156 GCA_050735075.1 Binatia bacterium | reverse complement strand
GATCTCGCGTGGTAAAAACGACAGTACCGTCGTGCGTGAGGATGCGGAGTCCCAACCGGAGGTTAGCGCTTGGACGAAGAATATGATAGTCCATCTCGACGCTGAACGGAAAACGTACATCCAGCACGTTAGCGACCGCGCGTTCGTGGTTGCGAACCCGGACGGCGCTCAGTCGAACGTATTCACTACCTGGGCAATTGTTCAGGTCCTCAGAGAAGCGCATTTCCCCTTCCGCGTTAGCTCCAGAGGAAAGATATCCAGCGAGCACCTCATCGACATCCCCAGAGGCGCGCAACCGTCCACCGTCGAGCCACAAGGCGCGGTTGCACAGCCGGGTGATGGCCCCCATATTGTGGCTAACGAACAGTATGGTGCGCCCCGACCGACCCACCTCGCCCATCTTACCGAGGCACTTTTTCTGGAAGCTAGCATCGCCCACGGCGAGGACTTCGTCCACCACTAGGATTTCCGACTCCAGATGGGCCGCTACCGCAAAGGCAAGCCGTAAGTACATGCCGCTACTATAGCGCTTGACCGGCGTATCGACGAACTTCTCTACTTCGGCAAAAGCCACCATCTCGTCAAACTTACGGGCAATCTCTGCCTTCCGCATGCCGAGAATTGCGCCGCTCAGATAGATATTCTCCCGTCCACTCAACTCGCGGTCGAAGCCGGTACCCACCTCCAAGAGCGAGCCCACCCGGCCACACATCTCGGCCCGACCGGCCGTCGGCTCCGTGACGCGGGCAAGGATCTTGAGGAGCGTACTCTTGCCAGCCCCATTACGACCGATGATACCCATAACTTCACCTTGCCTAACCTCGAAGGAGACGTCCTTCAGTGCCCAGAACGTGTTTCCGCCCGCATGTGACTTACCGGTACGCCGAAATACTGAGTTCACACCATCCATGAGCTGGTCACGTAGCGTGTCATGACGTTGTTGTACTGCAGAAACCACGTACTTCTTTGATAGGCTTTCGACTCGAAGCGCACGATCGCTCATCACACCACGTCCGCAAAGGTCCGTTCCATCCTCTTGAAATACACAATGCCTCCCAGAAGTAAGGTCAATACGATGACTGCACTCACCGCCATTACCATGAAATCCGGGCTGGTCTTCCCCAGCAAGGCCCAACGAAAGCCTTCTATGACGCCAGCCATGGGGTTCAAACCATAAAGCATGCGCCATTGCTCCGGCACCAGACTCACCGGATACGCTACTGGAGAGGCGTACATCCATATTTGGAGGAGGAACGGAATCGTGTGACGGACATCTCGATACTTCACATTGAGGGGGGCAAGCCAAAGGCCCATTGCTAAAGCGGTCATGACGGCAACGAGCAGAAAGAGAGGCAAAGCCAGCATCCCCCAGGTAGGCACAATACCATACCAAACCATGAGGCCCAGCACGACCAGGAAGGACAACAAGAAATCTACTACCGGCGCCAGCACCGACGAGAGCGGGATAAGTAACCGAGGAAAGTAAACCTTGCTGATCAGGTTGGCGTTTCCCACCAGGCTAGTGCCGCTGGAGCTGAGAGCCTGAGCAAAATAGGTCCAGGGAAGTAAGGCCGTGTAAGCAAAGATAGGATACGGTAGACCATCCGAGGGGATCTTGGCAAAAGTGCTAAATATCACCGTGAAAATCACCATCGTCATCAGGGGTTGCAGGATGGCCCAGCCGGCACCGATAACTGTCTGCTTATAACGCACTTGTATGTCGCGCAAGACCAGAAAGTAGAGCAACTCCCGATAATGCCAAATAGATCCCAAGTCAAGGGAAAACAGCCCTTTGCTGGGCTGAATCACGATACACGGTGTTTCCCTTGCGCTTTCCGCAGGAGAGCCGCACGATTGGTTCTCTTTCCCACGAACCTCATTTTGCGCCCCGTTAATAATCATTATGAAATACTCGCACGATATTCCCCCATTGCAAGCCACTCATTGGTATCATAGAAACGGATTAGACTCGACTAAATGGAGTCGGTCTTTCGTCAGCGCAAGACTGCTTCAAGATAGGGGGTTCGTATTTTTTGTAGTACGAAAGACCGACTTGGCGAACGTTACGGGAGAACCCGCGTCATCTGCGACGGCAATGTCAGCGCATCAGCCGGATATTGAGTCAATTTTGATTTCGCCACCACGGGGTATGCAAC
>JBOHVJ010000313.1:0-23806 GCA_050735075.1 Binatia bacterium | reverse complement strand
ATCGCCAATTCCTTTTGCTTAAGCCAGTTCCGTACCGTCTCCCCCAGCGCGGCATCGTACGGGCAATACCGTTTAGACTTCGTATGACCCACATATTGAACCTTGAGTTGATGATCACAATAGAAGCATCTAAGGATCAGGCCACTTCCAGGGCCGGTAAAAAGCACCTCGAACCTGGGATGAGTGGAATCGATCTCGGTGCGGGTCACACAGTTGGAATTGGGACATTGGGAGACAAGAGGTTCTGGATTCTCGTACTGCGGATGCCCTTTCTGTGCCGAGCGCGGGTTTCCACTTCCCAGCGCATCGAATAGGAACTTGAGAAGGGCCATTCGGACTGGGACTCCATAGGCGGCCTGCTTAAAGTAAATGCCCCTGCGATCCTTGTCGACTTCCTGGGAGAGTTCATCCACCCGCGGCAAGGGATGCATGACCACTGTATCTTTGAAGCGCCTTTCCTTAAGGAATCTCTCGTCTATTCTGGGGTACCCCCCGTCGTTCCCCGCGCTTCCGTCTCCGATCCGTTCCTTTTGCCTGCGGGTGACATAGAAAGCGTCAAACTTGAGTCCTGAGACCATCCTTGTCAATCGGTTTTGGATTTCCGCATCGACTTGAGTAAAGAGCGCCAATTGATGGGGTTGACTGGGGGTCAAATAGATGGCGTCGGTTGCCGTGACCACGGTATGAAGATCATCTGAGGCAAGAGGGGCTAAACTGTAATGGTGTTCTCTCTCGAGCTTCTCAATAACGTATTGGGGCAGCTCCATCCCGCTCCCGGCCAGAGTGATCAAATGGACGCCAAACCGTGCTAGGGCGTAGACCAGAGAATGGATGGTCCTTCCGTGCTTGAGGTCACCACAAATCACCACGGTCAGGCCTTTTAGCTCGCCCTTCTCTTTTCTCAAGGTATAGAGATCGCAGAGAGTTTGGGTCGGGTGCTCATGACTCCCATCTCCCGCATTGATGACCGGAACATCAGCATACTCGGCCATCGCTTGTACCGCCCCATCCCAGTAATGACGTATGATCAAGATGTCGGCATAGCTGGAGACGATCCTGGCAGTATCAGCGATGCTCTCCCCTTTAGCCGTGGAAGAAGATTTCATGTCGGGTGAGCTAATGACAGATCCCCCCAACCGTTGCATCGCCGATTCAAATGAAAGGCGTGTTCTAGTGCTGGGTTCATAAAAAAGGGTGGCCATGATCTTCCCGGCACAGACCTTTGGCTCCGGAGCAGTGCGATCCAGAGATCCCATGGTGTCGGCCAGAGAGAAGATTTCTAGGATCTCCTGATCGCTAAGATCCGCAATAGTTATTAGATCCCGCTTTCTCAAAGTCCCTCTCTAAACGTTGCTAGGGGAACGAAGCCCCCTTTGTCTATCTTCCGTCACCGTTACCTGATCGATGCCGTCCGATTCTTGAAGCAAGACATTGACCCTCTCCGAATCCTTAGCCTGAACATTCTTTCCTACGATGTCCGCCTTGATCGGAAGTTCCCGGTCTCCCCGGTCTACTAGAATGGCAACGAGAATCCTTTTGGGTTTCCCCAAATGCGCCAGCAGATCCAAGGCCGCACGTATGGTGCGGCCCGTATAGATCACATCATCGACCAAAACCACTGCCCTTCCATCTATGGAAACCGGGACCTGAACAGGAAGGGGATTGGTTGGCATCACTTCTCTGCCTATGTCATCACGAAAAGGAGTCACGTCGATGATACCTACAGCGGGGGCTATGCCGCTTAGCGTTTCGATCTTTCGGGCAAGCCTCCTGACCAGATGGGCCCCACGGGAGCGGATCCCGATCAGGGTAAGGTCTTCCAGCGCGCCATTTTTCTCTACAATCTCATGGGCCATGCGGCTGATGGTCCGATGAACCTCTTCGCCCTCAAAGAGAATCTGCTTTTGCGCTTCCATAGGCAAAAAAAAGACCCCCAACGGATAACCGAGGGGGTCTTCGAGCCGAGACAACGAATCTTTTTTTTGCTGTCATGGCACCCTTCCCAATCTCACAGGACTGAGTTAAAAAGGCCTGCATCTTATTTATCTCTCGAGCGGTGGAAAGTCAAGGCATGCTGTTGGGTTGGTTTCTTCGTCAAAAAGTATGGTGCCTCGGGAGCAAACCTTCCCCCCCCCTGAGGAAATAGAACCGTTCCAGTCGTTCAAAAGGTTCAAGCCGTTCAAGGCGTTTTCGAAGAGCCGACTGTTGCCTCGGGCTAAGGTATCCCTTGACAGCCATCTCCTTTCGATTTACTAGTTCTCAGTGTACCTGCCCCAGGGAAAATTCCAATGAATCAAAACCCGACGTATGACCAAACCTTGCGGGCTATCGGCCAGGCCCTCGAGGCGCAACACATAAATAACTTCAACCTTACGACTAACGGTGATAGCTACCTGGTCCGTGGACAGCAGGCGAAAATCAGTGGCCTACAGGCGTTCCTGCGAAAATGGCAAACCGGTCAAAGTGGACAGGGACTTTGCCGACTCAATTATACCCTTCAGGATATAGAGCGGCTGGAACGGGAAGGGCGGGCAAGACGCCGTAGTCCACAGAGGCTACCCGACTTCTATAGCCTGCCAAGCATCCTGCGCGCTATAGGAGCGTACCTCGATATGAAGGGGGCACACCTGCTGGAGGTTTATAAACGAGATCTGATAGTGATGATCCTGTACCAAACGAACCAGGGTCACCCTGAAGTAGAAGAACGCACAATCAATTCTTTCTACAACCTCTCTTTACAGATGTGCCGGAAGAGACAGAAGAGAGATCCGAGTTGAGGAGGTCCCTATGGCTGGTGTAGTTGACTCAGATACCCACGTTTCGGAATCGCAATGGATGTGGGAAATGATGGATAAAGAAATGTACCATCGAAGACCGGTCCTCGTCTCCGTTCCTGAAGATACCCTATACGGAAAGCGCAACGCCTTTTGGCTGATAGATGGAAACATCTTTCCCAAACCCGCCGGAAAAGGGAGTTTTCGTCTCATCACACCCTCCGCGTCCAAACATGAGTCTTCGAGAGGAGATATCCACATCGCCTGCCGCGAGCTAAGCGACCCAAAGGCCCGTCTTGCGGATATGGATAAACTGGGCGTTGAGAGCCAGGTCATCTATCCTACCCTGTTTCTTATTTACCTCACGGACGATGTCGGCCTGGAGATCGCTCTCTGTCGGGCGTACAATCGATACCTGGCAGAGGCTTGTTCCAACAGCGGGAAACGCATGAGATGGGTGGTTGTCCCTCCCCTAAGATCGATTGATGAATCGATCAAGGAGATAAGGTGGGCTAAGGAACACGGGGCTGTAGGCGTCTTCTTTCGTGGCATGGAGGGTGCTCTCACCTTAGACAATCCCTATTTCTTCCCGATCTACGAGCAAGCAATGAGACTCGACCTTCCCATATGCATCCACACAGGGGCTGGAAATCCCATGTTGATAAGCTTGGTGAACATCGAACGCAACCACACCTTCCTGCACAGCAGGATTCTCCCCTTGATTGCGTTTCGCGACCTGGTTGCCAACAAGATACCAGAGCTTTTCCCTACTCTCAGGTTCGGCTTCATAGAAGCTTCTGCGGGATGGATCCCCTATCTCATTCACGTGCTAAGGAGGCTGTTCCGTGATCGCTGGAACTACTTATCGAGTGTGGATCTCTTCCGTGACTATAGGCTCTATGTCGCGTGTGAAGCGGATGAGGATGTCTCCTACCTTGCGAAGTACACGGGCGAGGACAACATCATCATAGGCTCTGACTACGGACACCAAGACCCTTCGGAAGAGCGCCAGCTCGTGGCCACCATGAGGGCCCGGGAAGACATACCCAGCCACATTACAGAAAGAATCATGTGTGAGAACCCACGAAAATTCTATCCTCTCTAGGAATTGCCTTGTACAGAAGGCGGGAAAGGGCATAAACATGCCCGCCAAGTCCCAGGTAGGAAACAGCCCCGAGAACCCCAATGGCTACAAACGCTCCTGTTTGCATTTCGGCCTCCTGCCGGTGAATTCGCCCATCTAATACAATGTTCCCGTGAAACTATCAAGCACTTGCTTTCGCTCGGACCTGCCAGGGGAGCCAGGGGCAGCTAGGGTCAAATCTGCGTCGCAGCGCAGACGGCGTCCACGAGGACGGGTTTGCCCTTTTTTACTTGCTCGATGCCGCGATTCATCCTGTCTTTAACTCCCGCTCCAGCCGTTAAGCCAGGAAATCAGGGTCAGCTCAGAACGTCCCTTTTTCCGCCTCAGGCTAATCCAAGCAATCTTTCTCTTTGAGCTTTCTGGGAAGGTAGCTCTTCGTCAGGTACTGAAAGTCCTTGTTGGCGAGGGCGTCCAGCTCGAACTTGAGACCGCTCGAGTCCTTATCCGTCGATAAGGCGCGCTTGCTGCGTTGTGACTTGCAATTTTCTTCTTGACGGGTGGGCGGCATACTCTAGTAGTTAACCGATGGAATAAGGCCAATTAGCAACAGGCTGGATTGGTAAATCCGGTCATATCTTTGATTCGTTTTACATTAGCCCGGACTGGTTCCCCCAGCCGGGCTTTCTGCTTCTGGAGCTGGAAGTTCGGGAAATTAGAAACCTTACGGCCCGAGCAGGAGGCCTTGCGGCCAATAAAGGCCGAGCATCCAACCCATGAATACCGCCGCGCCGACCAGAGAGCCCGTGTAGACGAGGGCCTGAAACCAGTGCATTTTGACCCATCCGTAAAGGAAAAGGAAAGTGAAAAGGGCAGTCGCAATACCAAAGCCGAGAAGCCAGATCAGCAGAAAAAACAAAAGGAGCGCCAAAAAATAACCCAGGGCCAGCTTGATTTTCGCCCGCGTCTCAAGCCCCGCCATCATGCCAGGGGCGCGCAGATCAAAAAAGAGTTGGCCGGCGGCCATGAATATGGCAGGAACCGTAGCCGCCACGGGAAAGATGGCGCCCAGATAGGGAAAGGAGCGCGCCTCATAGAGCGCCGCCCCTGAAACAACGAGAACGCAAAGGGTGAATAGTAGCGAAGAGGCCTTTCCCAAAAGAACCGCTCCTTCAGTCGGCTCCTCGATCGGGCTCTGTTTTCCCCTGCGTTTCTCGAAAATCATCCAAAATATGGACGCCAGAAGCAACAAGCCCAGGACAATAACTCCGGGGTGCAACAACCATTCCAGGCCGTAGCGGCTGAGGGATATCCACAGGTACTGTTCGGTCGGCTTGGACAAGACAAAGCCAACGAGAAAAGGGGCACGCGGCCAACCCAGTTGCTTCATAAGCCAACCCAGGAATCCCAACCCCAGCAGGGCGAAGAGATCTCCGAAATGCTGGGAGCTCTGAAAGGCGCCAAGAAAAATCGTGACCACTATGGCCGGAGCCATCCGAGCGAAGGGAACCCAGGTGAGCCGCGCCAGGGCGGGACTCAAAAAAAGACAGAGCGCAGCGCCGATGGCATTGGCGAAGGCAAAACTCCAGATGATCGTAAAGATCAGATCGAGGTTCTCCTGAACCATGCGCGGGCCGGGCTGGATGCCGTAGAAAAACAACGCGCCCAGAAGGATCGCAGCCGGAGCCCCTCCGGGAACGCTAAAGAGGAGCGTCGGGATGAGATCGCCGGCCTCGACGGAATTGTTGGCGCTCTCCGGGGCGATCACGCCGCGAATGTCCCCCTTGCCGAAGCGCTCACGGTCACGGGCCATGGCTACCACGTGCCCATAGCTCATCCAGGATCCCGCCGTGGCTCCGATGCCGGGAAGAATTCCAGCCCAGACACCGATGAGGGAACCACGCACCACGATGCCCCAATGCTGGACCACATCTCTAACTCCCTGGAGCCATCCCTGGCCCAAACCAACCCTCTCGGCGATCTGGCCGCCTTTGGACAAGAGATCGATGACCTCCGCGATGCCAAAGATTCCCAATGCCACCGCAACCAAGGGGATCCCGTCCAGCAGGTAGAGCTGGTCGAAGGTATAGCGATAGACAGCCTCCGCAGGAGCGGCGCCGACGCTTCCCAGCAAAAGTCCCAGGCACGCCGCCAGACCGCCTTTAAGGGGTGCACCGCCGGTCAGAAATCCCGCGAAGGAAAGGCCCAGGACACAGAGCATCAACAACTCGGGAGAGCCGAAGGCCAGAACCAGAGGCCGCGCGATGGGCAGGGAGAGGGTCAAAAAGAGGGCGCCGATGAGGCCGCCGATCATCGAGGACAAAAAGGCGGCGCTCAGGGCCCTGGCCGCCTGGCCCTGCTTGGCCAGTGGGTGACCGTCCAGAATTGTCGCGGCGGCCGCTGCGGAGCCAGGGGTTCCAATCAGCACTGAGGTAATCGTATCAGAGGTATGGACCACCGCCAGCGATCCAACGAGAAGGATCATCGCCGTGTGGACGTCCAGCGTGTAGATGAAAGGGAGGAGGATGGCTACAGCGGCGATACCGCCTAGGCCCGGCAGGATGCCTATGATCGTGCCGGCCACTACGCCCGCCGTGAGCACCCCCAGATGATGGAGACTTGCGAATCTCTCCAGGGCGATTAGGGCGGCATCCCACATGAATCGAATAGCTTTCAGCCGTCAGTTATCAGTTTTCAGCCTTCTGAAGCTGAATGCTAAGCGCTGATCGCTATCTAATCGAGCTTGACGTTATATTTCTTTTGCACCCACTCTTTGACAAAACTTTGGGTCTCCGCGTCGATCTGGAAGGCTTGGTGGATGCTTTTTTCGAGCCGATCGCCGCGCAAGAGCGGATAGCCCCCCAAAACATTTTCCGTCTTGGTGAGAAACTCTTTATCTTTTTCGAGTCGGCCCCCAGCCTCATAGAAAACCCGCATCACCTCGAGCGGGGCATCCGCCTTGACCCAGAGGATCTTCTGCACGGCAAACGCCGAAGGCATAAAGGCCTTGTAGGTCTCCCAAAATCTACCTGACGGTTTCTTTCCCCTGAGCTTCTCGTAGACTTCGGGAACCGTAGGGAGATCAGGCACAGCGGGATCCCTGACAATATTTCCGCTGTCATCGAGCTGGCCAAAGGTCATCAAGGGTATGGCCTTCCCTTCCTTGATCAGGGGAACCACAGTGGCGTTATAGGCGGGAGTCGTCTGATAGTCGATATTGTTCTCCCCCCGTTCAAACGCGATCCGCGCCTCCCCCCTTCCCTTGTAACCCAGCACGCCCTTCACATCAACGCCTAACAATTCAAAACTGATGAGCGGAATCATATCCAGCCCGATGGCGCTGATCCCGCCGTAGGCCAGACCCTTGGCTTTGGGGAGATCCTCCACCTTTTTGACACCCGTGGCCGGAGAAACATAGACAACGCCGCCTACGGGATTCACGAGCAGCGGTTTCCACTGACGAAAGTCGTACTTGGCCGCCTTGTCTCCTAAGAGAACCGGAAAATAATTGGTCGCCGAGCTCACCAGCAAGAGGTGTCCATCTCCTCTCGCCTTGAGGGCAAACTCAATCATGCCTGGGATGCCCCTGCCGCCAGCGATGTTGCGGTAGATGAATCTGGGGTTGCCGGGGATCTGTTTTTCAAGATAGGGTCCTATTGTGCGGATCCAGATATCCGACCCGCCTGCAACGGGGAAGGGAATAATGACCTCGATGGTCTTCCCCTCATAATAGGGAGCTGCCCCTAACGCCTGGGTTGCTAGCGCGAGCGACAACCCAAAGGCAGCGAGCCATCTCCACATTGGTCTTCGAACCTTAAAACGGATCTTTTTCATAACAAGCCCTCCAAAAGCGATTTCTCTCCCATACTGCCTTGCATCTTGTTCTGTCAAGGGGAAGGATTTCTCAGTCTATGCCCACGAAGCCCTGGAGCGCTTCGGCCACCTGCCGCGCCGAGGCCCGAGCCTGATCCTCCGTCTCCCCGGGAGGGGGCTGGGAATAAACGAGAAGCCTGAGAGCGGGGATCCCGCCGGCCTTAGCCTGCTCTCTGGCCGCCTCGGCGAAAACGTCGTGCACGACCACTACGGTGGATATCCCCTCCTGTTCCAGTCTTATAGCGTCCCACACGGAGCCGCTGGTGCAAGATCCTCAGGCGCCGACGCCTATAAGCGCCAGCTCTGTCCGAGTCTTGAGCTCGGCGATTTCGCCCTCGGCTGCGGCGGGCGCGAAGGTGTTTTCTTTGCGCAGAGAGGCCACGCTCCTGGGATGGTAAAGCTCCGATAGCATAACCTCCAGGTGCTTCCAGAACTTCACAGAAGAGACATGGCCGTTGAAGAGAAGTCCAAGCCGTTGCCCGTGAAGCTCCTCAATCCGAACCGGGCTGCCAATAGCTTCCCCATGGGGCTTTGCCACCGGGTTCATCATACGAATCGACATCGTCCCCCCTTCTCCTTGCCCCCTCTCCTTCATCCTCTCCCCCACTGGGCCCACTGGGGGAGAGGGAAGGGTGAGGGGGAACGCGGAAGTCAATAACTCGGAAAATCGATTTTTTCCGTCTCTGCAAAACCCCCATGCTGTCCCCAACCGGGGATAAAGGCGCAGATCCCGCTTCCCGATCCCCAACCCCCTCCGACAACGATAAGGAGATTTTCCGGCCGTCGGATCAGGGGCACCAAGGCCTCTTCGTCTCGCGGGTTCATGAAGCGGCTAAAGTGAAAGGGATGGCTTTCGCCGAGGTATTCGTTTGCCTTCATGAGACGCACCGGCTTGCGCGCCCGCTCGATAAGGGCCTCCTTGACGTCAGACTTGCTATAGCCCTTCTCGGCCAAGTGCTTCGCGACAAGGGGCCCAATAACTAGGATCATGTCCCCGCCGGCCTGCATGGTGCTGTTGCCCAGTGTCGCCATGGAATCCGCGAGGACTGTCAGGATCTTATCCGGTGAGCTGTATCCCCCTCCGGTCATGATATGGTGCGGCGCTTCGCCGGCAAAGACGGTCACACAGCTCTCTTCAGGATCGAATCCCCGATCTGCATGGAGAGGCCCCCACGGATTCCACTCCTTCTCTTCGGCGATGCAGTAGGACCACTTCCCGGGATGTCCCAGCACGGCTTTGTCGAGCTCACCTGCCCGGCCTCCGCCTATGTTCCAGAGAATCAGGCGGATCGCCCTTCCGACAGCGGCGTTGGCCCGACATCCGCCGGCAAAGGCGTTGTCGCGGGAATTAAAGCCGAGCCGCTCGACCACCGGCCCACTGACCATCAGCAGAGGCGCAGCGCAGTGAGTGGTGGCCTGGAGGCCGTTGAGGTTGAAGCGTTCCTTCAACATGGCGCGCACAGCCGCCAAGACTACCGGGACATACTCTGGAAGGCAGCCAGCCATTACACAGTTGACCGCGATCTTCTCCACCGTTGCCACGCCCTGATACGGCGGTATGATCCCGATAACTTGTTGGGGGTCACGACCGAGATAATCCAGGATTCTCTGGACTAGACGAGGGGTGGGAAGGATCACTGGGAGGCCGTCGGTCCAGCCCAAACGATAGATCTCCTCCACTGCGGTCTCATAATCTCCGACCTCAGTGGCATCGAGTTTCGCCAGCTCCTTTAAAGGAAGATAACCCATTTTTTCTTTCTCCAGGCCCCCCACTCTTTCGCGGTAAAGACCCGAAGTCAAGAGAATAAAGCGCGCTGAAAAACCTTCAACGAAAGGGCGGCAAAATACGGAAGGTCAGAAATCAATCCGAGGAGTTAAGAACCTCCATCCGCAGAGAACAAGGCGAGATCGAGAAAGATTGTTTAGATTGTCGTGTCCGACCCCCCTATTCCCCCGCGGGGAGATGCACAGCGCTCCGAGGTCATGCTGTGGGTAAGTGAAAAGACTCCTTTAAATCCTGGAACTTTCGAAGTCGATTCGTTCCGGAAAAGACTCCCGTCCCTTAAATTTCCCCCACAGCTTTTTCTCTTCACCTTTGGAGCGCGATCGTTTCAATCCGCCGGATTTCTTCGGTGGAGAGTGCGAACTGTTCCGCCTGTAGGTCTTCTTTCATATGTTGTTGGCTCGTGGTTCCGGTCAACGGGAGCATCCCGATTTGCATGGCAAACCGAAAGATGATCTGTGCGGAACCAGTACCTAACCGTTTAGCGATTGTGTGGATTTCTGGGTCAGCAAGGACTTCTCTATTAGCGGTTAACAGCGAGAAGCCTTGATAAATGATGCCGTGGGCTTGGCAAATCTCTCTAACCTCTTTGTCCCATCCGAGCGCGGCATAACACCGGTTTTGCACCACCATGGGTTTAAGATTCGCCTGTTCACAAAGCTGTGTGACTTGACCGGCCGTGACATTGCTGATGCCAATCATTTTGGTTTTCCCTGATTGATAGAGACCTTCCATGGCCGCCCACACCTCCCAATCCGCTTCCCCCAAGCCCCGCCTGTGATACGGTCCGTGTAAGACATAGGAGTCCACATACTCGGTGCAGAGGTGCGTCAACGAGCTGTCAAAGGACTGTCTTACTTGGGTGGTGAGATCAGCCGAGGCATCGTAAGGGGTTCGATGGTCTTGGCCCCCGACCGGAGTAAACTTGGTTTGGAGAAACAGGGTGTCTCGCTTGATCCCTTTCTTCTCGAGCGCCTGCAGGGCTTCACCCACCAAGGCTTCCTGGTAATGGATCAGTTGATTGGCCGTGTCGATGGCCGTGAAGCCTGACGCCACGGCTAATTGCACCAGTTGGGTAGTGGCCTCTTTTTTCCAAGCCGTGCCATACATAAAAGAAGGAATAGGAACGTGGTTATAGGCGGTCAAGGTCATGTTGTTTCCTCCAAGTCTAATGGCTTACCCAGTTTCCGTGCTCCCTGTCCAGTCCCGAGGAAAAACAAAGGGCATTTCTCTCCCCTCCTCCAATAAAACAGACGTTTACGTATCGTTAACAAGTCAACTCAGTCAACAACGTCCCCTAGTTACCCATTCTAGTTACCCATTCAAATCCTGTTTTTCATAAAAAAGCCCGGCTGGGGAGACCCAGTCCGGGCGCTGGATGATGTGAAATCAAAGATGTGACCGGTCGGGGGACCCAGCCGAAGTTAGTTTCGCGTAAAATATGGCAAAATCATTGAGAAGGCAACAGGAGAAAGGCGCGAGGCGTAAGCCGACAGGCGAAAGTATGAAGGATAAAGAATGGCGGCGACCTACTCTCCCATACGGCGAGTGTATGTCACTGCTGGAACATCAAATTACGCGCTTCTCATGAGCGACTCTTTTCACTCATTTTGTTGGAATGAGTCCTAACAGCTTTTTCATCTTCTCGATGACTTCCGGCGGCTGTGCGACTACCTCTTTTGCTACGGTTTCCAGCTCATCCCCGCTGACGGGACTCGCTTGCCACCCTCTTTTTCTCAAGTCGGCCAAAAGCTCAGGGTCACTTAGGGCCTTGGCGTAGCCCCCGCGCAGAATCTTTACCCGCTCGGCGGGAATGCCCGGTGTAGCTAGCATCGGGCGACCGAGAATGCCGGGAGAGAGAAGCACCTTGGCCAGCCCCCTGACGGCGTCGGATACCCTATATCGGTCCATCAGCTCGTAGATCGTGGGGACGTCGGGGAGCCTTGGGTCGCGCTTTTTCCCTCCCTGAACGAGCACGCGAACAAATCCTGTCTTTGCCCAAGTGCGGCCGGGTTCGCGATCAAAAAAGGACGAGACGCTCCCGGTGCGGCATTGCATTTCACCTTTCTCTATGGCCAGGTGAACCTCCGCAGCGCCCGGATACCCGACCACGATGTTAAATCTCACCGCCAGAATCTCTTCCACAAGTTTGGGAAAATAGTGATCCACAGAGCCAATCCCAGTAGCCCCACACCTCGGTGGCTCGGCGGCCTGGCGAATATCCTCGATGGTCTTGTAAGGGGTGTCTGACCGAATGAACATTGCCTCCTCGGTACGCTCCGGGGAGCCGATCCAGGTAAACTTCGCCCAGTCGAACTGGACTTCTTTCCGTCCCGCGAGCTGCTCCAGGTAAAGCGCCGGAGCAATGTTCGCAAGGGTCAGACCATCGGGCTTACCCAGGTTGTAGACATGATTGGCCGCAACCATCGAGCCACCGCCAGTCATGTTCTGCACTACGATTTCGGGGTTTCCCGGGACGTACTTGCCCATATGATGGGCGATGAGGCGCGTCCATAGGTCATTGCTCCCTCCCGGAGAGAACCCCACCACCATTCTGATGGTCTTCCCCTGGTAGAATAGAGCTTGACCCTGGACCTCAGAACTCCATAGGAGGAAAAACCAAAAAGCAAACACGATCCTTTTCATGGTACTCTCCCTAGCCACCCACTTTCGCTGAAGGAACAGCCCGGCTGAAGGGCCGGTCCGGGCGATGATGTGGGACCAACAGTGTGACCGGATCGGGGGACACAGCCGCTGTCAAAAACCAACCCAGGTTAACAAAATGAAGAGAGCCTAGGCAAGAGCCACTTTGGGGCTAGTTTATGGGGTCACTTGGAGGGGAAAGGATGAAGGATGAAGCGGAAGGAAAAGATTACGCGTCGAACGTCAGGTATATGACGCGTTGTTTTTTCACGGGGCTATTGCCAAAGACGGCTGAAAGATGATTAGATTTGCACCAGATCTTTGCTCGTGAGGGGATTATGAAGACCCGGAACACTCTAAAGTCGCTCTCTGTAAGTGGCGCCCTATTTCTCACCCTCGCTGGCATGGCTCACGCAGCTCAGACCTCTGGTAGCCCTCAGGGTGCCAAAGCGATTTTTGCCGGCGGCTGTTTCTGGTCCGTGGAGCTAGTCTTTGACAAAGTCGAGGGTGTTTTTTCAACCGTCTCGGGCTACACCGGCGGCACCAAAAAGAACCCGACCTATGAGGAGGTCGTAACTGGCACCACCGGCCACGCCGAATCGGTGCAGATCACCTATGATCCGAAAAAAGTCAGCTACGAGAAACTGCTCGAAGTGTTCTGGCGCAATATCGATCCGCTCACGCCCAACGCGCAGTTCTGCGATGTAGGAAGCCAGTATCGCACAGCCATATTCTATCATGATGAAACGGAGAAGCGCCTCGCGGAAAAATCCAGGAAGGCTCTGCAAGGCCGCTTCAAACAACCCATCGCGACACAAATTGTCCCCGCCTCACAGTTCTACCCGGCTGAGGATTATCACCAGGACTTCCACTTAAAGAACCCTCTACGCTACCAGTTCTACCGCGCTGGCTGCGGCCGCGACCAGCGGCTCAAGAAGCTATGGGAAACTGAAAAGAAGTAAAAGGGGATGGTTTTAAAGCTCAAAGCTGTCAGGGTCGGCCCAGTTCCGCCAACTCCATCGTCCGTGGAAAAATCTTCTTCATATCCTCATGGACATCAGGGGATAAGCCCAGCAGATCAGCTTCCTCTGCCCCGAGCCTGGTAAGGTAGCCGTTTTTAAGCATTAGGTGCCATTGACCATTTTTTCTCACAAACCAAAGAAAGATAATTTTCGCTATGCGTTGGTCTTGAAAAGATCGCTCCCCGAAGATCATCACCGTGGCCGACGGATTGCCTTTTTCAATGCCCTCCTTGGTCGTTTTCGTGACACCCCAATCTACTTTCTTCTTAGCCTGGCTTTCACCCTCGGTTGGATTGAGATTGTGCTTTATAAGAGCTTGTTCCAGTTGGGGTATAGATCGTTGAATAAATGCCCCGAACTCTTGCTCCACCTGAGTATCGGAAATAGAGGCTTCTTTCTGCCTTTGCGAACCACGGTCGCATGCGAACAAAAGGCTTATGGCAGAGAGCAGAAGAACTCTTTTGGCTAGAACTCGAATGGCGTGACTCCAATACTCACGGGGTCGCCAAAACCACTACCCACACGGCGATGGCTAGCATAATAGCACAGAACACAGCGGCGGATCCGAGATCCTTGGCCCGACCCGCTAACTCATTGCGTTCTAATCCAATGCGGTCAATCACCGATTCTATAGCCGAATTAACCAACTCGACGACTATCACTAAAACCCAACTCCCGATCAGTAGCGCACGCTCGGCGCCAGTGTTGCCCAGCCAAAGCCCCGTAGGTATCACGATGAGAAGGACAAGGACCTCCTGGCGGAATGCCTCCTCGTGGCGGAAGGCTGCCCGTAAACCTCCCACGGAAATGGCGGTTGCCTTCACCAAGTGCTCCCAAGGGTTACTTATGTGGTTCGACATGAAATAGATGCGCTCCACCTACCTGGTTTTCAGTGCCTGGTGCACTTTCTCTGCTGTTATCGGTAGGGACTTGATCCTTACACCCACAGCGTCCTCCACTGCGTTTGCAATAGCCGCCGCTGTTGGCATTATAGCTGTTTCGCCTATACTCATGCTGTTGTAGGGTCCACTTCCAGCAATCGATTGCGTAACCGCCGTTCTCAAAACAGGGATATCTCTGATTGTAGGTATCTTGTAGTCGCCGAAATTCGCAGTCGCAATCTTGCCGCCTTCATCAACAGTGATTTCTTCCATCTGGGCGTAACCCATCCCCATTACGACGCCCCCGTCGATCTGCCCCTGGTGGGTTAGGGGATTGATTATGGTTCCGGTGTTGTGAGCTGTGGTTAGCCTTCTAACTTTAACCTCCCCCGTTTTCTGATCCACTTCTACCTCGGCGACTTGCGCAACCATGGAGGTCTCGGGGCCGTCCGCCATGTTATTGTAATGACCCTCGCCCATTATCGGCGATCCTTTTGCCTTTGCGAGATCTCCGAACGTCATCCTCCTCTCGGCCCTCGCGTGAGTGACTCCGCCGTTGTGAAGAATGAGCTGGTCTGGAGGGACTCTCATCTGTTCGGCGGCTGTTCTAATTATTTCCTCTCTAGCCTTCTTTGCCGCCTCATAGGCCGCACTCCCATGGACCCTGGTACTACTGCTACCTCTAACCCCTGTGTCCTTTACCACCTTTGAGGTATCCAGCATCTCGACGTTGACCGATTCTAACGGAACTTTAAGCTCCTCCGCCACAATCTGACGCATGACGGTATAAGCTCCAGGCCCTACATCCATCACCGCCGAGGAAAGCGTAACGGCACCACCCTCGTCGATCTTCACAAAGGCATAGGATTCGCCGCCTTTGGACAACCACTGAGCTACCGCACAGCCACGACCCACATTCTTCGCCTTCGGGGCGTAGTATCCGGACTCCTCCAGCGCCCTTTTGAGGGTCTCCTCGGCCTTTATATGCGCGACGGTTTCTCCCGTAGGTAACTGATCTCCATCATGCATCAGGTTTATTTTCCTGAATTCAGTTGGATCCAGAGCAAGTTTCTTGGCTACCAAATTCATCTGGCTTTCTGTTGCAAAGAAACCTTGAGTGTGACCGGGTGCCCGCATGTAGCCGCAAGGAACTTTGTTCGTGTAGACATAGTTCTCCTCAATCAGTACGTTGGGAAATCGATAAGGCCCCGCCGCATCGTGCGCCCCGACGAGAAATCCCTGGGGGCGATAGGAGGCGTAGGCCCCGCTATCAAAAACATAATTGATATGTTGGGCTACGATAAACCCGTTTTTCTTTACCCCAGTCTTTATCTTGACAACTGAGGCGTGTCGCGGATTCCCTGCCAGGAACTCCTCATCGTAGTCCATAACCATCTTCACCGGATGACCGCTCTTCTTAGAAAGGACGCAGCATAGTGCGATATCATTGTGGTCGCCTTTCCCGCCGAAATCTCCTCCTACATAGCAGGGGTGGGCCAAGAGCTTTTCGGGAGAAAGCTTGAGCGCATTCGCTACCTGATCTCGCAAGGCGAAAGGACTTTTCGTGGATGCCCAGATCTCTGCTCCTCCGTCCGGATTTGCCCTCACGACGCAAGAGTGGGATTCGATATAGGCCTGATGTACTCGGGGAGTCTGAAAGGTGTTTTCCACTATCACGTCTGAGTTTCTAAAACCTTCTTCAATGTCGCCTTTCTTCCAGGTCAGACGAACAATAACGTTGCTTGGCGTTTCCATCTTATGGATCAGCCCGCTGTAGCTAACTACGTCTGGATGAAGAAGTGGTGCGGAGGGTTTCATAGACTCTAATGGGTCAAAGACTGGTTCCAAATCTTCATATTCGACTTCGATAAGAGCAAGGGCCTGTTCGGCAATCTCCTCGCTCTCCGCCGCAACCGCGGCCACCTTCTCGCCAATAAATCTAACGATGCCCTCGGCCAAGATCGACATATCAATGATCTTTTTCCCGATCTTGGAACCTGCAACATCTTTTCCGGTGATGACGGCTTTAACTCCGGGGAGGTTTAAAGCTTTACTAACGTCGATCCGCTTGATCCACCCATGGGGTATCGGGCTTCTAAGGACCTTTACCCAAAGCATGCCCGGTAAAGTCACATCAACTGCATAAACGGCCTTGCCGGCAACTTTATCCTCTCCCTCAACTCTGGGAGTAGCCATACCGACAATTTTTTTATCCGCCATTGCACCACCTCAAAATTTTTCTTGCCCTTAAGACAGCCTGCCCGTACCTTAATATCGCAGAGATTTGTAACGGTCAATGCTCTGATTCGCTCCCCTGCACCTGAGATAGTTGAAGAAGAGTTTCGAGACCCGGAACGCCAAACCCGAAACTATACTATTCCAGGAACCGGTCGAGGATGTCGTCCGTTGGAACCATACAGGAATCTCGTTTACCGAACCACTTGTAACGGTGGTTCGCTATTAGGTCGTAAGCCCAGTTCCGAATCGGACGGGGGATGATGAACAGGATAGCCAAGGCTGGATATATGCCCGAAAGACGCTTTGCGATCCTGAGGGCGGCGTCGCTCTTCGTAAAGATCGAGGTCCCTTCAACCAGCACCATTGTCTCCATAGTCTGTGGACTGAGCCCATGCTGTTCCGATAGGCGCTGGCCTATGGGCGACTGCAAGGCTGCGAATCTGAAATGGGCCTTGGGGTCGCGCTCGATGATAAACTGCACAGAGGCATTACAGAGGTTACAGACGCCGTCGAAAAGGATGATCGAACTATTTCTCACTGCAAAAGTGGTTCTTCATGCTTCGACATTTTAATCAGCATGAACGGAATATCGCCAATGATTTTAAACCTTTTCCGTTCGCCCTGAGCTTTGTCGAAGGGTGGACGGAGATTTCTCAGTAAGAACGAATTAGCCAACATTAGGCCTGCTGCAACCTACTGCGGACTGCTCCAAGTGGGCCGATCTCCACTGGGACTCCGTCGCTGTAGGCAATCACCTGCTTGGAGTACGGAGAGACGCGGGATCCTGGCGTAAGGATGCCGACGAAATTTAGCGGGTCAGAACAAGAGATGATTACCGGACTCGGCTCCGCGTGAGACCGGCGCAGCGCCCGGAGCAAGTCCACCGCTTCCGGGAGCGCATACTGCTCGCCGACAAATCCGTTCACAAACCTGCCCCCACGGATCTCTCCCCGAGCTTCGAGCCGGCGATAGATCTCAAGCAGCGTCCGCCACGGAGGCACGCGCGTTTCGCGGGTCAAAAGCTCGCGGAACACAACCCCGTAGCGGCACAGGAGCTGACGGGCCAAGAGCTCGTTGGCCCTTTCTGTATTCGCGCTTCCGCTATCGCGCGCCTCAGCCCGCCACAGCGACCAGCGGCCAACCGGCATCAAGCGCTCCGCGGTACGTCCCCCAGAAATCAACCGGAGGCGACGTCTTTTCGGCCGTCGCTTCACCTCGGGAGCGAGTAAGACGCGTAGTCCGGCAATCCCGTCGCCGGTGACAAGACCTCGTGCAACAAGCTCCCACAATGCCTCTTCTGTCTTGGTCTTTAGAAGACCAGTCCCTCGAGCGATGTCTGCGAGGAACGACGCGCCCCGTTGCTCCAGATAGCGGCCCACATCACGGGCAGCATCTGAGAGTTCCTCGATCCCATCCCAAGGCGTATTTACGGGTTCGACAAAGGTGGAAAGATCATCACGCAAAATAAAGGCGATCGGCGCTACCCGTCTAGGAGTCTTCAGTCTCTTTGTCTTTGTTCTGGTATTGTTGTCTTCACCTTCATCACCGGGTGGAGCGATATCCGATCTCAACCTTGCCCACGCAACAATACCCGCGAGACAGAGGTTTTCCAGATCCTCCGGATTATAGTCCGAGACACGCGCTGGCAGCACGTGTTGCTCCCAAGCCGGCGCTGGAAGCTCCAACCCCTGTAACTGACTGATAACTTGCATCACTCCTTCCCGACCACGTAGCTGCGCCATCGGCTGCACATGCTGCCAGGATAGAAGGAAGTTAATAAAATCAGCGGCGGTAACCGCCTCGATTTCCCGGCGCAGCCGCCCCAGGGTTAAACGGTGAATGCGGGCAAGGAGCCCCCGTTCGCACCACTCCACCTCCGTCTCGCTATCTCGCTGAGACGTGAACTGTCCTCGAAGTACCACGCCGGTCATCTCCAGGGTAAGGAGTCCACGCTCTACTTGCTCAACCGACAAGCCTGCCTTGTCGGCGAGACTCCGGGCAGTAATCGGCCCAATCACCTCCATCCACCCCTGCACGATCTTACACATCGCCTCATCTGCCGATGGTATGGAGCTCTCCCCATGCAACGGGTCAACAATTTGCGGCGTGAGGCGCATTTCAGGGAACACGGCGCGAACCAAACCCAATCGCTCCGCGGCTACATACCCTTGCCTTTCCCCGGCCTCGCCGTTCGGACACCAGTTGGTTACGGTCGCTCTTCCAGTCTGGATCAACTGTTCAGCTAATGCCGACCAGAATTGGGCCTGCTCTATAGGCAGGAGACAAACACCTAAAAGGAAATCATGAAGCTCGTCGGCGTCGCGTAGGTCCGGCCATGCCTGACCGCGCACCTCCTCGATCGCATCCGGATTCAATGCGCCGATTCCCCGAGCCAAATCCGGGTCGATCCGTCTAAGCGACACGGCCCGCGCCCGTCGCTCCTCCAGAGGCGCGTCGTCAAGAAAAGCATAAGGGTTGGCGTTTAAAATCTCATGAGCCATCGGCGAGGGAGCCGGGGTCTCTACGGCGACTGTTGCAATTTCGTCGCGCCCGATTTTTGCGAGGATCTCCCTAAGGCCGTCCAGATCCATCGCCTCGTGCAGGCAGTCTTTCATGGTTTCGCTGACCAGCGGATGATCCGGCAGCTCGATCGGACCAACGCGATTATCCTGACACATGACCTGCTCGGGGAAGACAGCGGCGAGAAGATCTTCAGCGCGTATCCGCTGGATCGCCATCGGGACCTTCTTCCCACCGCTATATCGCAGCAAGGCAAGCGCACGCGTTGCATTCCAGCGCCAGCGATTGATGAACATGGGTGAGACAAGGGCTGCTTGGATCAGATCCTTCTCCAACCTGGCGGGATGGACCCAGGAGAATACCTCTTTCAGGGGAAAAGAGTGCTGCTCGCCAAGCGAGAGGACGATCCCGTCATCGGTGGCCGCTGCCTGCACTTCGCAATCAAAGGTCACGCAGAAGCGCTTGCGCAGCACCAATCCCCAAGCGCGGTTGATCCGGCCGCCCAAAGGCGCGTGGAGGACAAGCTGCATCCCGCCGGCCTCATCGAAGAAGCGCTCGGCCACAATGCATCCGGTCGTGGGCACGTGTCCCAGAATGGAGTGGGTGTCACGTATGTAAGAGACGATCTGCTCGGCCGCAGCCTCTGGGACACCGGTCTCTTCAACCAGCCAGCGCTCCGCGAAAGGCCCATCGGGCAAGCGAGAGGCAACTTGGCGCCGTAATTCAGAGAGCGCAATAGAGAGTTCAAGAGTTCGTGCAGGGGCCTCACCTAACCAAAAAGGGATAGTCGGCGGCGCACCCTGAGCATCCTCGACCCAGACTTTTCCGGAAGACACCCGTCGAATCCGCCAAGACTTGTTCCCTAGGAGGAAGATGTCACCGGCGAGACTTTCGATGGCGAAGTCCTCATTCACCTTGCCGATGAAAGTCTCATCCGGTGCCTCGATGACCTCATAGTCGGCAGTGTCAGGAATGGCGCCGCCGTTAGTAATGGCGGTGAGCCGGGCGCCTCGGCGCGCCCGGAGACGGCCGTGAACTCTGTCATGATGGATGTACGCGCTTCGACGCCCTCTCCGATTGGCGATGCCTTCCGAGAGTATCTGCAAAACTTGATCGAACTCCTGTTTTGTGAGGTTTCTATACGGGTACGCCTTGCTGACGAGCCGAAAGAGTTCCTTCTCGCCGATCCCGGAGCCCACCTTATCGGACTCTGGGCTTCCTGGCTTGGCGGTTGCGGTAACACTCGCTGCCGTGGCTACCATCTGCTGGGCTAAGATATCGACGGCTTTTTCCGGAATAATCACCCGGTCCAATTCACCGTCTCGAACCGCGCGGATTGCCGCCACGCACTGAAGAAGGTCATCGCGGGTTAAGGGATAGAAGACCCCTTTCGGCGTGGCGCCTAGCCAGTGGCCGGATCGCCCCACGCGCTGAAGCAACGTCGCTAGCGTGCGTGGAGAGCCGATGTGACAGACCAGGTCTACATGGCCAATGTCGATACCAAGTTCCAAAGAAGCGGTAGCGACCACAACCGCGAGATCGCCACTCTTTAATCTCTCTTCGACCTCGAGGCGGTTTTTCCGGGAGAGGCTACCGTGATGCGCCCCGACCTTGCCCTCTCCCAGACGACCCGTCAACTGATGAGCGACGCGCTCCACGAGCCTTCGAGTATTGACGAATACCAGCGAGGTCCGATGCGCCTTCACTCGCTCCGTAATGCGGTCGTAGATCTCAGCCCAAATTGAGTGCTGGGCGATCGGCCCGAGCTCCTGATCGGGGAGCTCTATAGACAAATCGAGATCACGCTTATGGCCGACATCCACGATCGCGCATTCCGGGACGCCGTCCGGCCGGATACGCCCTGTGCCGAGCAGGAGACGGGCAATCTCCTCGATCGGCTTTTGCGTGGCGCTCAGCCCGATGCGCTGCAAGGGCCGCTCTGCCAGGGCATCGAGTCGCTCGAGAGAGAGCGCCAGATGCGATCCCCTCTTATCTCCGGCGACCGCGTGGATCTCATCCACTATCGCAGTCTCCGCGGATCTTAGAATCTGCCGGCTTCGCTCGGCCGTCAGTAGGATGTACAGGGACTCAGGAGTGGTAATCAGGATGTGGGGCGGATAGCGCACCATCAACTGCCGCTCGCGGGTGGGCGTATCTCCGGAGCGCACTGCCACTCTGATCTCAGGGAGATTCAGCCCCTCACCCTCGGCCAGGCGCATGATTCCGGCGAGCGGTTCCCTTAGATTCTTTTCGATATCGTTGCCAAGGGCTTTAAGCGGTGAGATGTAGACAACGCTGGTCTTGTCCTCCAGCGTACCCGCTAAAGCTCGTTGAATCAGACCGTCGATGGACCATAGAAACGCCGCCAGGGTTTTCCCTGACCCCGTCGGCGCTGCGATGAGGGTGTCCCTCCCCTCAGCGATATGCTTCCAGCCGTTTTCTTGCGGAGCGGTCGGCTTGGCGAATCGCTCAGAGAACCAGCGCCAGATTAGTGGATGAAATTGGGGATGAAACGGAATCTCCGACTTATCGACCCGGTGACTCATTTTGATCAGATTATGCGAATATCTTGCACGGTTATCAAGATATCGATTTGCTTGAGGAACCGCTTAAGCTGTTCTTTGAAGTCCTTGAAAAACCTTTCGGCTTTTTTATCTTCGGTAGTAATAATTTCAATCTTTATGATATCGTCGATGAAGGTCACGCCACCATATCTCCAGCTCCCCTGGTATGGTGCGGATAGGGAACTCACGGTGAGTGCACCGAAAACAGCTATTAGCTCTTCACGAATTCTTTTGATTTTTTCGGGTTCGATTTCCTTGCCGTTGTTATATTTCAGTGGCAGGTAAATCTCATACCTTTTCATGCAGCAAGGGAGGATTTGGGGAGGTGGACTGTTTTGGCGTTCAATTTCTTGAAAGGAATTCTCTTGCGCTTGAGGATTCTGATATGATCTATCCGGACGCCATAAATGTTGCCAGCCAAGCAATAGACAGGGCTGCCACTTTTGGCTAATTCGAGAAAGCCCTTGGCATCATGTTTTTCTGGGATTTGGACGTAAATCATAACTGACTCAACTAAAATAGGCCGTTCACTTCATAATGTCAAACTATAGCACTTCTGGCTGCCCGCTTTCTATGCTTCCAGCCGTTTTCTTGCGGAGCGGTCGGCTTGGCGAATCGCTCAGAGAACCAGCGCCAGATTAGTGGATGAAATTGGGGATGTGCCTTAACCATTTTCCACTTCCTTTAGAGATATGGAATTGTGACCAGAACATTACACATCGAGCAGAGATAATTCAATACGACCCGGATTTTGGCCCTACCCCTTCCCTCCGCTGAGGATAATCAGGATAATGTGGCATTAACGAGCCTTCAAACCTGGCTCTTGTTTCCCCCATTCCACAGTTCTGGCAGTGACGCGATTTTCAATTAGGGTCGAAAATCACCGTGAGTAATATTGACCACAGTCGAAAATTACCGTAACATTTAGGCGATGTCCATGCAGCGCCGCACCCTCCTTTCCCAGGTTCGCCAGGACCTTAGCCGCAAAATGGTTTTTGTCGTGGGGCCCCGGCAGGTCGGAAAAACGACGCTTGCGCTAAGCCTCCCCGGAGCATCCGCGGGTTATCTCAGCTGGGACGTGGCCGAGCACCGCGAGCGCATGCTGAAGCGCGAGCTGCCTAATTCCCGCTTATGGGTCTTCGACGAGATTCATAAATACCGGTCCTGGCGGAACTGGCTTAAAGGACTATACGATGGCCGAAGGCCTGGCCAGAGAATCTTGGTCACGGGAAGCGCTCGGTTGGATTTCTACCGTTTCGGCGGCGACTCCCTTCAGGGGCGGTATCATTTGTTGCGGCTCCACCCGTTCTCGGTAAAGGAACTCGCCATTCGCACGTCCGCCAGGCTGGGCGATTTGCTCAAGCTGGGAGGTTTTCCCGAGCCCTTCCTGAGCGGCTCGGAGGTCGAGGCGCGACGGTGGTCACGCGAATACCGAAATCGTCTGGTGCGGGAGGACGTGGCCGGACTGGAGCGCATCCAAGACCTCGGCAACCTGGAGCTTCTGGCCCTCCGCCTACCCGAACTTGTGGGTTCCCCACTCTCCATCAACGCCCTGCGTGAAGACCTTCAGATAAGCCACAAGACGGTGGCTGGCTGGCTGCAAGTGCTTGAACGACTCTACGCGATCTTCCGATTGTCGCCCTTCGGCGCGCCTCGCATTCGCGCGGTCAAAAAGGAGCAAAAGCATTACCATTTTGATTGGTCGCTCGTGCCGTCGGAGCCTGCCCGCTTCGAAAACCTCATCGCCTCGCACCTTCTAAAGTGGGTGCACTTCGAGCAGGATGCGCGGGGCCGTGACCTCGAGCTGCGCTACTTCCGCGACGCGGACGGCCGCGAGGTGGACTTCGTCGTGGTCGAGGGGCGACGGCCGCAATTACTCGTTGAATGCAAGTGGGCAGACACCGATGTTGATCGGGGTCTTCGCTACCTTAAAGCCCGGTTCCCCGAGGCTGAGGCGTGGCAGGTGTCGGGAACCGGCAGCAAGGATTATCTTACTCCCGAGGGGATTCGAGTCAGCCCAGCGCTGGCCTTGCTGGACCGGCTAGTCTGACGGGAAAGCCATCCATACGATGGAAGCGGCGAGTCATGTTGCGCCGTCCTCGCATTCTCGCCCCTTCGATACGACCCTTCGGGCCTACTCAGGACAGGCGGTGGAACTCCCAGAAGCCACGAGTGAGCCGGGCATCCGCCTTGCCGAATATTGTCTGGTGATCAATCAGTGGTATCTGCTTTTATGGTCGCGGGGAAACCTGTCTGCGTGCTCCGCACAGGCAGGTAGACAGCGCTTCGAGGTCACGCTGTGGGTTACGTGAAAAGACTCACGACGCTTTAACCGAAAAGGTTCGCGTCCCACTGTTGTCCAAAATAAGTTTTCAGAAAATCCTCCGACTTGGAGTAAGATAGTGTGAAGTTAAGTCGCACTGACAG
>JBOHVJ010000312.1:0-10199 GCA_050735075.1 Binatia bacterium | reverse complement strand
GTGCAGATCGAACGCCTGGCACTGGTGGAGGAGCTGGAGCTTATCAAACGGGTGGTCCAGTTTTCTGAAGTGGTCGAGGAGAGTGTCAAGGAGCTCGAGCCCCATCGCGTGGTTTTCTACCTGCTTGAGCTGGCGGGAGAGTTCCACCGCTATTACAATCGCTTTCGGGTCATATCGGACGACGTTGCCCTGACTCGGGCCCGTCTCTTACTGGCGCGGAACGTACAGAAGGTTATTCGTAGGGGTTTGTTTCTGCTGGGGGTAGAGGCCCCTATGAAAATGTCTGCCCGCTCGGAAGATACTTTTAATAGTGACTGAGAAGAAGCTATCGGGCCAACCGGCGGCTTGCGACCGCAATATTTTTGTCTGAGAGGAGGCATCGTGCTGGGCTAAGGAGCGACGATAAACGAAGTTTAGGCGGAGTTCGTTGGGCCGGCAATAGTTTTTATGGCGGAGAATCGAAAAGGAAGAGGTCAGGGCCTCTACTATCTTAGTCGAGGTCAACTCTTTTTGCTCGCATTAGGGTTTACCGTTACCTCTGTCATTGTTTTCTTTCTAGGCGTCCTGATCGGGCAAGGGATAGAGGAAAGAAAGCTCCTTAAAAAGGAGGAACCGTTGGTCAAAATCCCCATTCAGCCCTTGCCCAAAGGATCCGGTTTCGCACCGGGAGCTTCAGCAAAGGAAGAAATGACTTTTTATGAGACGCTGGCCAAAACATCCACTGGTGCACAGCCGACACGCGGGAAGGCTGCAAGGGAGATCAAACCGGTAGAGAAGGCGCTGAGGCCAACGGTCAAAGAGGCGAAACCCGTTGCCAAAGACGAAACGGTGGTTTTGGCTGAGCAAGGTAAGGAGAAGGCGACCACAGAAAAAGCCCCCTTGATGCTTGAGGTCAGGGAAGAGCCAGCACAGAAGGCTTCGAAGGTCGAGGAGGTGAAGGCCGTGACAGGGGCGTCACAAGACTTCTGGACTGTTCAAGTCAATGCCTTTCCCAACGAGAGAGATGCGAAGAGTTTGGCCAAAAAGCTCAAGGATAAGGGCTATGACTCCTATGTGGTGTCCACCAGCGTCAAGGGGAAAAGCTGGTACCGTGTCCGTGTTGGCCGTTTCGCCACACGGGGTGAAGCCAAGGAATTACAGGAGACCCTGATGGCCAAGGAGAACTTTAACAAGGCTATTACGGTGAGTCGTTAGAGCACCTTTTGTTAGAGGGGATTTCATGAATATTAAGGAAGCCATTGAGAAGCTGGTCAATCGGATTAACCTCTCCGAAGAGGAGACCGTTTCAGTCATGAACCAGATCATGACTGGAGAGGCCACCCCCTTACAAGTGGCATCGTTCCTCACCGCTTTGCGGATGAAGGGCGAAACCATGCAAGAGATCACAGGAGCTGCGCGGGTCATGAGGGAGAAGGTGCACCGCGTCAGGGCCAAAGCCGATCTTGTGCTCGATATTGTTGGAACAGGGGGGGATCAGAAAGGGACCTTCAACGTCTCGACAACCTCCGCCTTTGTTGTGGCGGGCGCGGGGATCATGGTGGCCAAGCATGGGAACCGCTCGGTTTCCAGCCGGTCGGGCAGCGCCGATGTGCTGGCGGCCTTGGGAGTAAAGATTGATATTCCTAAGGAGAAAGTCGAGGAGTGTCTGGAAAAAATCGGCATCGGCTTTCTCTTTGCGCCGCTCCTTCACGAGGCGATGAAGTATGCTGTCCAGCCGCGCCGCGAGATAGGTATTCGCACGGTCTTCAGCCTCCTAGGCCCGCTGACAAATCCGGCGTTTGCGACCCATCAGCTCACCGGTATCTATGATGGAGAGTTGACCCCATTGATTGCCAACGTTTTGAAAAATCTTGGGACTCTTAGGGCTATGGTCGTTCACGGCGTGGAAGGGTTGGATGAGATCTCTCTCTGTGGACCGACGAAAGTCTCAGAGCTCCGGGATAACCGAGTGCATCATTATACCCTTTTACCAGAGGAGTTGGGCCTCAAGCGGTGTCGGTTGGAGGATCTCCATGGAGGAAGCCCAGACGAGTGTGCCTCGATTCTGAGAGGCGTTCTTCGAGGTGAGAAGGGGCCTAAACGGGACATGGTACTGCTCAACAGCGGGGCTGCCCTCTATGTGAGTGGCGTGGCTGATTCCATCGCCCAAGGGATACATCTGGCTACGGAATCAATCGACTCCGGGAAGGCACAAGGCAAACTGGACCTGCTGATTCAAATGAGCAACGCGGGCTAGTAGTGACCTGTGAGCTAGTGAAATAGTGATTTAGCGACACCGGCTATGTTTTTGGACACTATTGTAGCCCATGTGCGCGAAGAGGTTGGGCTGCGGAAGCGCAAAACACCCCTTTCGGCACTTAAGGATCGTCCCCTGTCTCATCTTCCTCCCAGGGGTTTCGCAAGAAGTTTAGAGGGAACCTCACGCCACATTATTGCTGAAGTGAAGCGGGCTTCGCCTTCACAAGGGCTCATCCGTAAAGAGTTCGATCCTGTCAAGATTGCCAGGGACTTTGCGGCCAATGGGGCGTGCGCCCTTTCGATTCTCACAGAGGAGCGCTTTTTTCAAGGAAGCCTTCTCTATTTGGAGCAGATCAAAAAGGAGGTTCCTTTACCACTCTTGCGCAAGGACTTTATGTTGGATGACTACCAACTCTTGGAAGCTAGGAGTTTTGGAGCAGATGCGGTCCTGTTTATTGTTGCCCTTCTTGCTCCATCGCTTTTTAAAGACCTCATGACCCAGGCTAGTTCTCTCTCCTTAGACGCTCTGGTCGAAGTGCATACGGAGTCTGAACTGGAATCAGCCCTTGAAGGCGGTGCCACTCTGATCGGCATCAATAATCGTGATTTAAGAACGTTTGAGGTTAAGCTGGAGACAACAGAGCGCCTGATACCGCTGGTTCCGCCTGGAATTTTGTTAGTTTGCGAGAGCGGCATGGATAGCCTGGAGCAAATAAAGCGGATGGAGGCTCTAGGAGTCCATAACTTCTTGATCGGTGAGGCGCTGATGCGCGCGCCGGAACCAGGAGCGAAGCTGAGGGAACTGTTGTCATGACTCGTTAATCGGATTAGCGAGTCAACGAGTAACTACTCGCGAGTGACGAGCGATGGTCAAGGTCAAAGTCTGTGGCATAACGAACCTCGAGGATGCCATGAGGGCCGTCGAGTTCGGCGCCGATTTCCTGGGGTTTAATTTTTATCCTCCTAGCCCGCGCTACATCTCTCCGAAGCAAGCCCGTGCAATCCTCTCACAGCTCCCGCCACAGGTTTGGAACATAGCCCTCTTTGTCAATGAGCCGAGAGAGAAAGTTCAGGAGACCCTCGCTAATGGTTGCCTTTCCGACGGCAGGCAGGCGTTTGGCGGCCTTCAGTTTCACGGGGATGAGAGCAGAGAGTATTGTCGCGGGTGGGAGTTGAAAGTTATCAAGGCCTTTCGGATCAAGGATCAGGAATCTTTGGTTGGCATTAACGGATTCCCTGCGGACTTTTATCTTTTGGACTCTTGGGTCCCCGGATATGGCGGCTCAGGTTCTCCCTTCCCGTGGAGTTGGGTTGAGGGATTGAGGGCTGACAAATTGGTTCTTGCCGGAGGGCTGGATGCGCAAAACGTCGCGGAGGCGATCCAGCGCTTTCACCCCTACGGGGTAGACGTCTGTACCGGGGTGGAGGCGAAGCCGGGTATCAAAGATCATGGTAAACTCAAGGAATTCATTCTCGCTGCTAAGGGTGCCTGATAAACGTGGTCACTTCGGTGTCTACGGGGGTCGGTATGTCTCTGAAACCCTCATGCCGGCTCTGCTTGAACTGGAGAAGGCCTATGGTGAGATGCGGCGCGATCCCACTTTTCGCCGGGAGTTTTACCATTATCTCCACGAGTATGCGGGCAGGGAGACCCCGCTTTATTTGGCCGAGCGGCTCACAAAGAAACTGCAGGGGGCTAGGGTCTATCTCAAACGAGAGGACCTCTGTCATACGGGAGCTCATAAGATCAACAACACCCTGGGTCAGGCTCTCCTGGCGCGCAGGATGGGGAAGGGGAGAATTATCGCAGAGACGGGCGCAGGTCAGCATGGGGTGGCCACGGCGACCGTGGCAGCTATGTTCGGCCTCGAATGTGTGATCTTCATGGGCAGGGAAGATGTGGAGCGGCAATCATTGAACGTCTTGCGCATGAAACTCCTCGGTGCCGAGGTCAGGATCGTCGAGTCTGGAAGCCATACACTCAAAGACGCGATGAATGAGGCGCTTAGGGATTGGGTCACCTATGTCCGGAATACCTACTATCTCATTGGCTCTGTTGCCGGCCCCCATCCCTATCCTATGATGGTGCGTGACTTTCAGTCCGTCATCGGTCGGGAGGCGAGAAGACAGATACTGGCGCGTGAGGGGCGCCTGCCGGATTATTTGGTTGCTTGTGTCGGGGGAGGAAGCAACTCCATGGGCCTTTTTTATCCCTTCCTTAGGGATCGAAGGGTGAAGATGGTGGGGGTGGAGGCAGCGGGTTTGGGCCTGAGAAGCGGACGCCATGCCGCGTCGATCCTCGAAGGCAGGATCGGCGTGCTCCACGGAAGTAAGAGCTTTCTTCTCCAAGACACATTGGGACAGATCCGCCATACCCATTCCATCGCTGCCGGGCTCGATTACCCTGGGGTGGGGCCAGAGCTCAGTTATCTCCGCGATGAAGGTAGGATTCGATTTGTTTCGGCCACGGACAGGGAAGCGGTTGATGCCCTGAAGATCTTGGCGGAGGTGGAGGGGATTATACCGGCATTGGAGAGTGCCCATGCAGTTGCAGAGGTGATTCGGCTATCCCCTCGCTTGAGAAAAGACCAGATCATCATCGTCAATCTCTCCGGCAGGGGGGATAAGGATATGGGCACGATCGGAGACTATCTGGGAGGCAAGCTCTAACCCTTAATCTTCATTGCCATGAACCGCATCGACGATAAATTTTCTGTCCTAAGACGCCAGGGGAAGGCAGCCTTAATCCCCTTTGTTACCGCCGGAGATCCTGATATCGAGACCACTCTCGAGATCCTACGTGTTCTGGAACGGAGCGGGGCGGATTGTATAGAAGTGGGTGTTCCTTTTTCCGACCCTATGGCAGATGGCCCCACCATTCAGCGGTCATCGGAACGGGCCTTGAGAAATGGAATATCGCTTCCAGAGATATTGGAGATGGTGCGTGAGTTTCGCCGGGGCTCGGAGGTTCCGCTAATTCTTTTTGGCTATTACAATCCCTTTTTCCGTTACGGACTCAAATTCTTTACCCGAGAGGCAAGAGCAGCAGGTGTCGATGGCATCCTGTGCGTCGATCTTCCTCCAGAAGAGAGCGGCGAGTTGGAGCGTTGGACTCATACGCAGGGCTTGGATATTATATTTCTTTTAGCTCCAACGAGCGATGCCGAGCGTATCAGACTGGTTGCGCGGAGGGGCCAAGGATTTGTCTATTATGTCTCGGTGACAGGGGTCACAGGTGCGCGCAAGCGGTTTGAGGAGCCTCTCAAATCCCAAGTGGCCAGGGTTCGACGCTACACCTCGCTCCCCATCGGGGTCGGCTTTGGCATTTCAACGCCGCAGCAGGCAGCCTGGATCGCCTCTTTTGCGGACGCTGCGGTGGTGGCGAGCGCGATGATTGACGCGATGGGAAGGGCGAAGCAGAAACGAGAGAAGGTGAAACGGGCAGGTAAATTTGTGGCCCGTCTGAAACAGGCTATGAATGGGGTAGTGAAGAAGGGGTTAGTCAGTTAGTGTCCGCCACAAAGCTTTGGCGGATCAGCCTCCGGCTGAAGTTAGTGATCTAGTGGATGTATGGGTTACTATCAGCAGACGCTAAATTACATGTTCAATCTGCGCGGAGGTGAGATCGATCTCCGGTTGCATCGTGTGGAGCAGGCCTTGTCCCTTTTTGGTCATCCAGAACGATGCTACGCGGCTTTTCATATCGCTGGCACAAACGGGAAGGGGTCCACGGCAGCGATGCTGCACCGCATCCTCTCCGCGCAGGGTTATCGCGTTGCCCTCTACACTTCTCCCCATGTCGTCTCCTTCACCGAGCGCATCCGGGTGGGAGAAGAGGAGATTCCTCAAGAGGAAGTGATCGAACTGGCGGAGCTTATCAAGGGTCAGTCAGCGAAAAAGGGCATTTCCCTTACCTTTTTTGAGTTTGTAACGGTTATGGCCCTGATCTATTTTGCCCGGCGCAGGGTTGACGTAGCTGTGGTGGAGGTCGGATTGGGAGGAAGATTGGATGCGACGAACCTTGTCGTTCCTAAGGTTTCCATGATCACGACCATCTCCAGGGATCATGAGGCCTATCTGGGATCTGACCTTCTCTCCATTGCCCGAGAGAAAGGTGGCATTATAAAGAAGGGAGTCCCTGTAGTGTGCGGTTCTTTACCTCCGGAAGTCGGAGAGCTTCTCAGAGAGATCGCTGAAACCAATGGCTCAGCCAGTTATTTTTTGGGACGGGACTTCTCCTTTGCTTTGAAGGAAAAGGGTCTTTTTAACTATGCGGGGCTGAGGTGGAATTTGAGAGACCTTTCCGTTGCGCTACTGGGGCGATACCAGAGGAGCAACGCAGCGCTCGTTCTCGGTGCGTTGGAGGTCGTCCGGGAAGAATTTCCGGTGAGTGAGGCGGCAGTGCGCAAGGGCTTGGCAACGGTCTCCTGGCCGGGACGTCTTGAAGTGGTTTTACGCCAGCCGAAGGTCATCTTGGATGGCGCCCACAACGGCGAAGGCGTAAGAGCGCTGGTGAATGAGATCCGGGATTTTCCTGGGATGAAAAAGGTCAAGCTTCTCTTCGCTGCGATGGAAGACAAAGATTGGTCTTCTATGCTTGCGGAGCTTTCCGCTGTGGCGAGCGAAGGTGTCGTAACCCGGGTGCCTATGGAGCGTAGCGCCGATCCGTGGAAAATTGCTAAAGTCCTAGGTGACAAGGTTCCTCTTCATGTTATTGAAGACCCATTACAGGGCATCCGTTTCTTGCTGGAGCGGGTTGCCCTTGATGATGTTATTTTGGTCACGGGCTCTCTCTATCTGATCGGTGAGGTGAGACCTTTCATTCATGAGATGGCCCCAAGGGAATTACAAGGAGGGCCGTTTGTTGACTCCAGGCTTTAGAGAAATGCTCCTCCGAGAAACACGCATCACTTTGCTGATCTTGGTCATGTTCCTGTTTCAGACCGCTCCCTTGTTTGGACAAACCGGCCAGCCCTCGGCTCAGACAGGCGATAAGGAGATTAAAGTCACGGCGGAGACTCTCACGGTCAGAGAGTCGGGATCGGTGGTTGAGGCGAAGGGTAAGGTGGAGGTCAACCGCGAAGAGACTACCTTAAAGGCCGATGAGGTTCGGGTGAACCGGAGGACACAAGAGGTGGAGGCGAAGGGAATGGTCTCTGTGGATGATCCTGAGTGGAAACTCAAGGCAGAGGCAGTGCGGTTGAACCTGGAACGAGAAACCGGCGAGATCGAAAAGGGAGAGATCTTCCTCGAACGTGGTCATCTGAGCTTAAGCGGGAGGCGGTTTCAGAAGTTTGCCGGCCAGTCCTATCATATCGATGACGGATTCTTCACTACCTGTTTTTGTGAGTCTGGTCCTCCTAGTTGGAAGATATCGGCCGAGGAGATCGACCTGCGCCGAGAGGGAGAAGGGATTGTCAAGCGCGGGATCTTCTATATCATGGATGTCCCTGTCTTTTATCTACCTTACGCCTTTTTCCCCATCAGGAGCGAGAGACAAAGCGGTTTTCTTTTCCCCAAGATCGGCTCTTCGAGTAAAGAGGGATTCAAGTTCGAGCAGCCGTTTTTCTGGGCGATCTCCAAGAGCAGCGACGCCACCTTCGGGTTTGATGTGGAGAGCCGAGCCCGAATCGGTCTTTTGGGTGAGCTACGAACTGTTCTGAGCCGAGATGCTCAGGCACAAATCAATCTGTCCTATTTTAACGAGAGTTTGCGAAAGAACGAGGACCGTTCCGTTGTGGACCGGACTATCGCAGATCAGGAAATCCCCAAAGACCGATGGAGTGTTCTTGCCACCCATCGTCACGCAAGCCCCTCGGGATGGAAAACCTACAGCGACATTTCTGTCTTCAGCGATGACCTGTTTCTAAGAGAGATTGACAGCTTTACCTTGGATTCTCCACGCGAAAGGGATTTTAGGACCAGCCGTTACGGTCGCTCCCGCTTTGGCTTTTTCCAAAACTGGGGTGATATGCATCTCCAAGGCGACTGGGCCTTTTACCAAGATTTTATTCAGGAAGACAACCGTACTTTCCAAAAAACGCCTCAAATCGTCTTTAAAGGCCGTCAAATCCTGGGAACAACTCCCCTGGAGCTCAAGTGGCTTGGGGAGGGTATTAACTATATGAGGAAGGAGGGGGCTGACGGTGTTCGTCTGGACCTCCGGCCCGAGCTTGTCTTGCCTTTTCAATTGGCCCCTTATTTTCTTGGCTCCTTTGATCTTGCCCTGCGCGAGACCGCGTATCATCTTTATCGGGACGAAGGCCTTTTTGATCGCAACAAATCCAGGGAGCTCATAGAGTTTAGGGGGAGGGTGGGGACCTCCTTAGGGCGGATTTTTAATGTGGATGGCTCATACCTCAGGAAGATGAAGCATGTGATCGAGCCGGAGATGAGCTACCTCTTTATTCCGCACAGTAAACAAAGTGATATTCCGATTATGGATGGGGTAGACCGAGTCAATCGAAGGAATCTATTGACGTTTTCTCTTACCAACCGCTTCTGGGGTAAATTTGCCCAAGAACCCATAGAAATCCCTGGAGATAGAGATGTGGAGGTCGTGACCTCACCTACGGTAGGCGACATAAGAGAAATGGGACGGTTGAGGCTCGCCTTGAGCTACGATATTGATCGGGAGAGGAAGGGCGGGGATAGTTTGTCAGACCTGGATATGAACCTACGAATTACACCTTTTGACTACTTAGCCTTGGGATTCGTCGGCGGACTTAATCCTGGCCCTTGGCAGGTGACTCAAGTTGGGGCTCTTTTCTCAATCTTGGATCCCCGTCCTTTAACCCGCCGGGTTTTGGACCGCGACTTTATGCGGCCCAACCAACTGGACTTGAGCTACCAGTTCATTCGGCGGACGCCTCTGGCTGAGCTGGCAGATAACGCGAACCTCACCACCCTCTCTGATCCTAGACTGATACGCAACAATGTCCTTAGTGAATTAGGGGTCCATCTCCTTTACCACCTTACCAGCCACCTCCTCTTTTTTTACGATACTAGCTATAATGTACGCGATGGACGGGCCACTAGCAACCGAGGCGGGATCAAGATCCTCTCCCAGTGCGAGTGTTGGACTCTGAGTTTTTCCGTTAACCGCAAGACGAATCCCGATAAGACAAGTTTCAGATTTGATTTTAACCTTCTCGGTTTGAGTTCGCAGAACAAAGAGCTGTTCAGATAAGGCACGGCTTTATGAGACTATCCAGGAGGGCGTGACGGTGAAAAGTTACCGTCCGACGAGAGTAGACAAGCCCTGGGGGTACGAGCTGATCTGGGCCCATACGGACCACTATGCGGGAAAGATCTTGCATATCAAGAGGGGAGAGAGCTTAAGTTATCAGTATCACCGAGTGAAAGATGAATCCATCCACCTACTTCGGGGAGCTATGGAGTTAGAGGTCGAGGGAGAGGCGGGAAGAGAGAGTTTGACCTTCGAGCCAGGGGACTGTTTTCACATTACCCCAGGGATGAAGCATCGTATGAAGGCCCTTGAAGAGTGCGATGTCTTGGAGGTCTCCACGGCAGAGCTGGACGACGTGGTTCGTCTGGAAGATCGTTACGGGAGGGTCAAAGGAAAAAGGGTTGAAAGGGATAAGGGTTAAAGGATTAAGGGACTAAGAGATAAATGGAAAACTACCTCACCCTAGAAGAGCGCCTCGTAGAGCGCGGTATCATCTCTGCTGAGGAGATGGAGCGAATCATCAAGCTGCAGGAAGGGCAACCCATTCATCTGACGCGCCTCGTCGTAGAGCTCGGCTTCGTCTCAGAGGAAGACCTGTTACCAGTCCTTAGTGATCACCTGGGGATCCCTCTTGTCTCTTTAAAGGATTTCCCGTTGACCCCCCTTCCCATGGAGCCTCTCTTGAACGCGGTTGACTTTCTCAAGCTCAGCAGGATGGTCCCTGTTAAAGTAGAGGGCCAGGATCTGCTCGTGGCCACCACCGATCCTACCG
>JBOHVJ010000311.1:0-2190 GCA_050735075.1 Binatia bacterium | reverse complement strand
CTTGGGGGGTGGGCAGAATTATCAGTTCGACGCCTCGCTTCTGGGCTTTGCGCTTCACTGCTTCCATGACAGGGAGGGCGCCGGCGACTCCGTTGCCGATGATAAGCTGGCGGCACTTCCAGGGAATCTTCTCTTCAATAGAGAGCGGCGTGTGGCCGAATTTGTCGCGGAACTTCTTGGAAGGCTTCTTCTTCCGTTTCTTGATCTCTCCCCGATCGATGACCACGTCGTGCTCGTAAGTCTCGCCGTCGATCTGGATCGAGCCGAAAGAGAAATCTTCGATACGCATAGTAAGCCTCGCCCCATCCTACTGCCAATTGGTCTCGGTATGCAATTCGAGCGGCGCGGCTTCCCGGTCTTCAGCCATGGTCCACCGCTTTCCCCCGCCATTGGATCAAGTCTTAAGGGTGGACTCAACTCAGAGGGGGACCGCGCAGCACGAGGTGATGCATTCCGATGCAAGGCGGGAAGAGAACACACGCTCGCATAACTGGCGCTAAGCAGCCGGCCCATTGTTGATATTGCCGGCAACCTATAGTTCTAAAACAGGTTTCTGGGAAGCCGCCGTTCCCCATCGATTTTTCAAGAAGTTAGGGGTATTCTTCCTTAGGGTTCAAAAAGAAATCTTAATGAGCAGGTAACCCTTTTTTAAAAGGCAACAGAGGCGATTCCCACCTAGCAGCCCCAGAAATTTTGCCCACTCTCTCAAGCCGGTTGACAAAGGCTTTCGGACGTCCTTAGAGTAACGGCACATAAAATTTCTCCGAGTCAAGGGAAGAGGGTGCGATTCCCTCGCGGTCCCGCCGCTGTGACTGGGGACGAAGCCGCAGATGCCACTGCCTGCCGTTGGCGGGTGGGAAGGCGCGGCAAGTAGGTGAACCCCAGAAGCCAGAAGACCTGCTCGGGGAAGGGCCTTATATCCCTCGTGGGCTGGGGAAAGGCTGAGGGTGAAGAAGCGGGTGCAATCCTCAGGGTCTAAAAAGGCCTTGAGGATTTTTTTGCTCATCGGCCTTTTGAGGCTCAAGAGAAAAGGCGACTTCATCACAGACAATCGAGGGAGCGCTATCTCGAAGTAGTGGATGTCCAGTCCTTTGACCCTGCCACGTTAACGGAGACGGATTCAGTCCAATTGTGAAGATGCTCCTGCAGCTAATTCGTTCAGCTGAGATCCAGCAATTCGCTTGGTGTTGGGCTTTTTCCGTGGTCCTTCATGGGATGGCTGTCGGCGCCGCATTTATGCTGGTAGGAGCCCTCACATTAGCCCCGCAGCCTGAGCCATTTCGGTGGAATGTAGTGCTAGTGGAGGACCCACCAGCTGAACCCGAGGCAACGGTATTAGAGTCGGATCCGGGATCGACAGCGCCGCCCGCAGCCCAGACGACGCTGGTTCAAGCCCAGCCACCGGTCCGAGTGCCCACCCTGCAGCCAGTGGATCGCCCAAGCGTGAGCGCGAGCGGGCCGGTCTTAAAGGGACCCACCCATACAATGATACAGACCAGTCAGTCCGTTAACGCGCCAATGCAACCTGTCCCTTCAGAAACGGCCGCTAGCACGGCCGCTACAGAAACCCACCCAGTAGACTCAGAGGCCACTGTCACATCAGTCAGTGGAAGAGCAATTCCGGGTGAGCAGCAGGTGATGACAGAGGCAGAATCCGTCCTTGAAACCCACTCTCCTGAGATTGCTGACTCGGTCGTCAAAGAAACGCAGGCTCAGATAGTGCTACCAGAGCCCGTGGCGGAGAAAGACAACAGGAGCAAAGCAGCATCCTCCACGATGGGGGAGGCAACCATCAGGGAACTTCCGGAGCGGTCGAACTCAGCCAGCAGACCGGATTACGGCTGGTTGGCAGAGATGCTGCGGAGCAAGGTTGAACAGTTGAAAACCTACCCATACGCGGCCAGAGTGAACCGCTGGGAAGGAAGAGTGGTCCTACGAATGGTGATCGGAGAGCAGGGCCAGCTCCTCGGGTTAGACGTAGCCGAAAGCTCTGGGCATATCGTCTTGGATCGCGCGGCCCTGGGCACCGTGGAACAGGCCTTTCCGTTACAGCTCAAGCAGGTCTTAGAACAGCCGCAGGTCGTTGTGCTTGTGCCCATTATTTACAGGTTAGAGCCATGAAAGGTCGTGGCTTTGAGGCCCCGATAAGAGGACTAGGCGGTCAGGCATAGCATGGAAAAATCCTGCAGC